>JBGTDM010000104.1:0-25774 GCA_041748315.1 Pirellulaceae bacterium | reverse complement strand
GTCCTACGGTCTTAGCGACCCAGGCCATTTCGATCTACAAGACGTTTGGAAGCACCTGTTTCCGGTTTGTATCCTAGTCGAAGTCTCTCGGATCGTCTTCCGTTGCTAGATACTAGGCCGACCTACTGTAGCTGCCGCTGTTCCCAGCGGCAGATGGCCCCTCTCGACGCTTTCCATGTGAGAAATGCGCGCTAACCCGTTTTCGAATCATGCGACCCCTGGATTTTGCGAGCGGCTTCATAGCCTGCGACCGCAACAGCACACGATAGATTCAAACTCCTCACATACGGGCTGGTGGGGATGCGAAGTGACTTGTATCCCGCGTTGGTTAGCAGACTTGAAGGAAGACCGCCAGTTTCACTACCAAATACTAGCCAATCCCCAACGGAAAAATCAGCTTCGCTAAAAGCTGTTTGTGCCGATTTGCTGAACGTCCAGATTTGACCAGCAAGCCTCTCACAAAGTGCTTCCCAATTCTCAACGACTTCCCAATTCAAGTACTGCCAATAGTCCAATCCGGCTCGTCGCAATGTTTTCTCGTCCAGCCGAAATCCCAAGGGCCGAATCAACCACAACTTCGCTTCCAAGGCAACGCACGTTCTTCCAATGGCACCTGTATTCCCCGGAATTTCAGGTTGGTGAAGAACGATATTAAATTTCGGTTGATAATGTTCCATGTCGAGTCCCGGTGACTTCGTCCCAACGTCTTGTATCGGTATCCGACGCTCTCGCCGTTTTGTCTCAATTCGGAGCTTGATCGGCGACCGCCTTTTAAGGGGAACCGGTGGCGAGTCGCTGTGACGGGCAGCACAACGAGTGGTCGTCGCAAAAACGAACTTCTGTAATCAACGTCCATCTAACGCTATCTCGTCCAAACGATGTCACTTCGAGTGCTTCGGAAACATTCGGAATTCGTCGAGGAGCCTGGCAGGTCATTGTGCTGGTCATTGCCGACCACGTGAAATTTGTAAACAATAGTTTATGACCCAACCCATTTTCAAGGCCTTGTAAGCCGGGAGTCAACACCTTGGTCGATATAATACGCAATCCGACTCGAGTGATTCGAATCGGTTCCATTGGAATTGGAGGCCATCATCCGATTGCGGTGCAATCCATGACCGCCACTCGGACAACAGATATCGATGCGACCGTTGCCCTGGTGAAGTTATTGGAGGGGGCTGGAGCTGATGTGGTGCGAATCGCTGTTGACAGCAAGAAAGATGCCGAGGCGTTGAAAGAGATACGCCAGCAGACGATTGCGAATTTGTCAGTCGATTTACAGGAAAACTATCGACTTGCGGAAGACGTAGCGCCCTATGTCGACAAAGTGCGCTACAATCCCGGTCATCTTTATCACCACGAACGAGAAAAACCGTGGCAGGAAAAGGTTCGCCTGATCGCTAACACCGCGATCGAACATGATTGCGCCATACGCGTGGGCGTCAATTGCGGATCGGTTGATCCAGCCAAGAAAGGGAAGTATGACCCTGACGATTCAATCACCCCGATGTTGGAAAGCGCTGCCGAGCATTGCGAGTTCCTGGATTCAATCGGCTTCACTCGTTATTGTGTGTCACTGAAGGACTCGGACCCGTCCAAAGTCATCGAGGTCAATCGACGGTTTGCCAAAATGCGGCCGGATATTCCACTGCATTTAGGGGTCACCGAGGCCGGGATGCCTCCTGATGGAATCATCAAAACTCGCGTTGCGTTCGAGCAGTTGATTGGACATGGCATTGGAGACACGATACGCGTTTCGTTGACCGTACCAAATAAGGAAAAAGGGTTAGAGGTCGAAACCGGGCGACAGATTATCGAAGACATCTTTGCTGGCCGAGTTCGTTCCGTCGTCGATTTTAAATCCGATTCGCTGAATATCATCTCCTGTCCAAGTTGTTCGCGAGTCGAAAACGAAGCGTTCGTCGAGTTGGCGCAGCAGGTCAAACAGATGACGACCTACGCGGAACAACACGCCATCACGATCGCAGTGATGGGCTGCCGGGTCAATGGACCCGGCGAAACCGATGACGCCGATTTGGGACTATGGTGTGGTCCCAACTATGTAAACCTCAAAAAGAGAACACAGGCACTCGGTGCATTCCCTTCTGATCAAGTTCTGGAACGACTGAAATTCGAACTGGATCTGATTATCGAACAACGGACGCAGGCGACGACCTGAATAAAAGCTGCCGGTCCCACAGCCATATTTCGAATCGCTTGATTGCCCACTTAAATTGATGAAACGGTTGTTACCGACCGATTAACCTCGCAATCGTGTCATGCTTGATGAACTGAGAGTGCTCAATGATCAACACGCTCTACCTACCTGAAATTCGCGAAGCTTTAGCGGAAAATAATATTGTGGAGTTACGCGAGTTTTTGATCGCCCTTCATCCGTCGCGAACGGTCGAGTTCATGGAGGGGTTGAGGGCGGATGAAGCCTGGCAAGTGTTGCAATATGCGGAACTGGACCAACGCGCCGAGATTTTTGCTTATTTTGATCTCGATCATCAGTTGGATATTCTGCGCACTCAGGATCGAACTCAGGTCGCCGAGCTTTTGAATGAACTACCTGCCGATGACCGAGTCGATTTGTTGGCGGAATTGGACGTCGAACTCCAGCAGGCGATTCTGAGTCATTTTCCAGCTGCTGATCGCCGGGATACATTGCGATTGAGCCAATACGCCGATGGCACGGCTGGGGCAATGATGACGACCGAAGTCGCTCTATTGCAGGAGCATTGGACGGTCCGTCAGGCGTTAGACGAACTTTCGCGCCAGGCGGAAATGTTTGAAACGATATATTATCTGTATGTCGTTGACGATTCCAATCGGTTGCGCGGTGTCGTCTCGGCGCGGCGATTGGTCACCGGAATTCGACATCCGGAATCGAAGATTGCTGACCTGATGGAGCGAGATGTGGTGGCCGTCAAGGTCGACGATGATCAGGAAGAAGTCGCGAACAAAGTTGCGCTATTGGACCTGCTGGCGATTCCGGTGGTCGATGAAGACCGCCACATGTTGGGAATTATCACGCACGACGACGTGATCGATGTGTTTCACGAAGAGGCTGTCGAGGACGCCCATCGCGCCGCCGGTATCCAGCCGCTCGAAGAAAGCTATTTGCGTACCAGCGTGATTACGCTGAGTTGGAAACGCGGAATGTGGTTGTCCGTGTTGTTTGCCGGCGCAATTTTCACGACGTTTCTACTCGATCGATTTGAGGGTCAACTCAAGAACTGGTCGTGGATGATTGCGTTCATTCCGATCCTTATCAGTAGCGGAGGCAATTCAGGTAATCAATCTGCGACATTGGTCATTACGGCGCTCGCCCGCGGACACATGACATTGCGCGATTGGGCCCAGGTCATTTGGCGCGAATTCAAGATGGGATTGATCCTTGGGACGTTGTTGGGTTTGCTGGGATTCGTCCTGGCGAGTACGGTTGGTTCTGTACCGGACTTGTATTCGGCATTAGTTTTACCAATCACACTGGTCTTCGTCGTGTTGGCCGGAACTATGACCGGTGCCACACTTCCATTAATTTTTAAGCGATTGGATTGGGACCCAGCATTAATGAGCAACCCCTTGGTCGCGAGCTTGATGGACTTCGTCGGCCTGTCAATTTACCTGATCGTCGCTTTCGTGATGTTGACCGGTCGAGCAACCGTTGGCTAGTGCTTTGTCCAGGTTAGAGATTAGCCGGTGAGCGTTAGCACGCAATTCCGGCCGTAAAAACCGGACGCTAGCGCGTTCCGGCTGATATTCAGCAATCCGAACTCTTTAAATTGACAAAGCACTAGAGCCTGAAGATCCGTGAGCAACCGGCGTGCTCGGATGAGCCGTTTCGGTTGCACGGTGTGATCCGGGCTAACTCAGTTCGTAAATTGCCTGATTGTGATACAGCTTCAACACTTGGCTTTGGACTTTGATCGCTCTTACCAGAATCCAGATCTGATCGGGTGAAAATTTCTTGGGATCGCTTTTCGCCAAATCTTGAAGCTCTTCCGTTACGGCATGATGTTGATCCGTCGCCCCCTGAAGTCGCATGTTGATGTCGACCAAAAGATTGGACAGGAAATGTTCGTTATCAAGTTGGCTTTCGTCATCGACCATGTTGTACATCATCAGACAGACCCTCGCGATTTCCAGCGGGGTCGAGTCGGGTTGTAACGTCTGAATGCGATGGGCCAGTTCGTGACAATTCACGGTGCTATCTCCAATATTTCCATGCAAAAACAAAAACAATTCTGCAGTCAAAAGTTATCGGGTTACAAACTCATCAAGCGACTGCGCCTGTGAATTTTGCTCAGTTGAAACTCCCAAAAATCGCCATTGGCTCCGAGTTCAAGTTCAATGAGGAACTATTTGCGTTCGTCGTCATATCGAAAGGCCGATTGACGGACGCGGCGAGTCGTTGTTGTCAAATGAACTTGTCTTAACCTTGATGAAAAACCCTAGCTTTCAAGCAACGTGAGTTCGCTGAAATCAGTCAAAATTCGCAAGGATTCAACCTGAACCGAGACGGGCGTTGGCTTCTAGCCCTTTGAAACGACACGAAAATCATTTACGCAACATAGGGCGCCAAATGTTGCAATTGGGCAACATTGACTTGGCCGACTCCTTTACGTTCGTAACCTCAACGAATTGTCGACGGGCACAAGGGTATCATTAGATCGACGGAAACACGAATTCCAGCCGGATTTTAACACTGGAATTTTTTAGAACCCGGGTCTTACTGCGCAGTTTGGCCATATGTGCATGTCGATCGTAACCGACACGCCTGAGGGTGGCCAATGTTTCGCATCTGATAGCGAAACGGGCAAGTTCGCGGCAACTCAATCAACGGAAATTGATCGAATGACTTCAGAGTCCGCGGCTAAACCACCAAACCAGCGCGAGAATGATCAACATGAAGAAAATCAGCCATACGAACGAGCGGATAGAATGTTGAACAATGTCCTTGAGGAATTCGTGCCGCGTCGCTCCATAAACCAGACTAATGGCGATAATGAGCGGCAAGCTATACCAAAGATGAGCCTGGCTCAGGTCGGCGAGCAGTAGAGTTGACATAGCTATTTCCGTTTCTTCTGCGGCTTCGTCGCGGTTTCAGCTCTTTGATTCGCCCGTTCGAAAGCACGTGAATTGTCTTTCTGGGCCGACTCCACGGGTGACTTGGATTCCGGTTCGACGTCACCTTCAGGATGGTCACTACCTTCACGCGTTCGTCGTTCCGCTGGTAACAGGGGTCCGGCGAACGCGTCGTATACGGCCAGGATATTCAACAGCCCTGCGAATAACGTGAATATCGTTCCGATGTCATAAAGCTGTTTCATTGAGGCATGCCACATGCCCAAGACATCGTTGTCGTTTGGGTGTGGGACAATAAATGGTGGAGCCATGAAGCCATCCTTTAGTGAACGGCCATCAAACTTGTCGTCACTTGGAATGATGTCGAATTCAACCAATCTGCCATCAATTTCATGGCCTGGTGGATATCGTTCGCACATGACCAGAAACGGATCACCGCCTCCGTCCGTTTTTAGCTTTTGCACGAACGCGAAAATTCCTGGTGTCCCGAAACCCGCTTGGCAAATAAATTGCCAGCGAAAATCATTGGGCCGAAACGACGCATAGACAACTCTCCCCTGTCCAAGCAACATGCCGTATATAAAGATCGACAAGATGCAAATCATGAACAGAAATCCCTTGAGGAATCGCCGCTGGTAGAAATGCCCAGCGCCGGGCCACAACCATGCCAAAAATGCGGCCAATCTGGGATCGCGCAAATCGATCTCGATTTCATCTCCCTCGGGTCGCCGATAGTAAACGTTAGTCATCGTGTTTTATCGCAAAACAAAAGTTAAAAACGTGGACCGTCAAATCATTACCAACAGCCGCCGGGTTGCCTTCCCTGACAGCTCGACAGGATCGTCCCGGTCCATGAAATCGGTTTAAGATTACCGGTATCGGAACAGTCAACAGTCTATCCGATTTTGGCTTTTTGACCAATGCGTTCGACAGGAGACATCCATCGACTTTACTTGGGATGAGTTAACGCTCGATGAAGTCTCGGTTGTCATGGATCCAGGTGCCTTAACGCATGCTCGGGCATCGTTGGCACTTTGGAAGTGTAGCAGGTCGGCATTCAGGTCGTCGATGGGGACGATGAGTATCACATTTAGAAATGGCATTCAGGAAATCGTTGAACATATCCGCAAATGTTCCTCGAGCCCCCCTTGTTTGCAACCACACGTAGCGTACTCTGGGTACGGAGGAGTTCTCAATTCGATCGGCGTGTGTGGTTGATTTCAATTAACGACGAGTCTGCGGCGGCTTGAATCATCGACCGCCGAATCTGAGGCGACACGCCGATTGTGCCGATCGTTATCGCTTGATATCGGTTTTAGTGGACGTAGTTTCCGAAACGAATGTTGCATCGCTTTTTTGCAGATCGTATTTCAAGTCATCGCGTTACGCTCAGCGACGCCGAGGCGAATCATGCATTGCGCGCTTTAAGGTTGAAGGTCGGAGACCGGATCACGTTATTTGATGGAACCGGGCTGGAGTATGTCGCCACGCTGATCGAATTGAATCCGAAATCTGCGCTGCTTGAAATTGGTGATCCGATTGAGATTTCACGTGAACTTCCTGGCGAGATTGTAATTGCAACGGCGCTTCCAAAGGGGGATCGCCAAAAGTTCCTGCTTGAAAAGCTGACCGAACTGGGAGTGCATCGTTTCATTCCTCTTGTAACAGAAAACGCCGTTGTCCAACCAGGTGAACAGCATGTTGACAAATTTCGTCGATACGTGATCGAGGCGAGTAAGCAATGTCGTCGCAATCAACTCATGTCGATCGAACCTGTCAGCAATTTATCAAAAATGGTCAAAGACTATCGATCATTTACGAGAATCTTTTTACACCCTTCTGGTTGTTTGCGATTTCCGTCCAACTCGGTAACACGTGGGCAAGCTGACCTACAAATTATATTCGTGATTGGACCAGAAGCTGGGTTCAGTGAATCGGAAGTTGAATTCGGCAAGTTTCATGACTGCCAGATTGTCTCACTCGGGAGTCGGGTATTGCGCATCGAAACCGCAGCCATTGCGGTTGCCGCCAGTATGGCAACTTACTTGGAGGGGAGTTTATTGCCGGATACGTTGAACGAATAATCGATCGAGTCGCCGTTTAATCCTACAGCGCCGGCTCGATGCAATGCTGTAGGCCAGCCTTTCCAAGCTGACGCCGTTTACCTGGTTTGTGCCAAACCGGGAGGATTGGAGGGAGGGAGGATTGGGTCAGCCTGGAAAGGCTGACGTACATACCTTGCGCTGTCGGATTAAGCAGCGGAAATAGGCCTTTTATTGAGTGCATCGTCAACGTCAAGATTGGACTTTTCATCGAAACTTTGGCGAGCGCGTTCTGAAATTGCCGTGGCCAGTTGCCGTTCGTTCAAAAGACGATAAAGTCGCCGGCCGATTTCGTTTTTGGAATTGGACGGGAACATCAGGCAATCTTGTTCATCTTTGAAGTGGTGGCGATTGTGCGGCGTGGCGGCAATCGCCGTTGGAACTCCGACGCACCTTGCGAACAGGAGTGCTTTCGAGCTTGGAATCCAACTGGAGGGTTCGCAGTAAACATCGCTTCCAGCAATCAGGTGTGCCGCCCGCTCCGACCAGCCCAAAAAGTGCACTTGTTTGTGCAATAGCGTCTTGCGAATAAAGGATTGGAGTTCTCGCAAATAGGTTTGATCGCCAGCCACGCAGTCACCGATAACGGCTAAATGGACGTCGTCACGAATCGCCTTGATCAGTTCGCATCCCCAGATGAGGTCCTGCAATCGAGATTCCGCATTCAGCATGGCGACCACGGAAATAAGCTTAATTGGATGGGAGCCGCCGAACGTCTGAAGAATTGAAGCTTTCGAGTCGGCACATTCGCCTGCCATGTATCCTCGGGCCTCCGCGGTCAATGTTGGAGTCAGCACCTCGATATTCTGTCGCGACACCCCTCTGTTCAGTAAATCCTGCGCGATTTCCGAGGACGTTGCAGTCCATTCAATTCCCGGGAGGAACGAAAGTCGATGGACGATGTTTGCGAATTTTAACGACTCATTCAACCGATGTTGTAGATGAATTTTGACCCGTTTGATCCGGGAGAGGGACATAAGGGGCAACCATGCAAACGGTCGTTCGCTGAACAAATGTACGGTGTTCGGTCCAATATTAGAAATTAATGATCGAAACTCCAAACTGTTCGTATAGCCCCATCGATTTGTCATTCGGAAGCGATGCATGTTGCAATCGAGCTTGACATCCTGAGCTTTGTTCCTCGATTGATCAGGAATGGCAGAGACGAAGTGCACATCACAGGCCGAATTCATTTCCGTCGCTAAATCGACCGCTGCCGAGGAAGGTGCAAACGTGGCAAGATTATCACAAATAATCAAATGTCGTTCCATCGATGTTCCTATCACGCCTGTGGCTTCGCGGTTACCGATTGTACGCCCAAGCGTACATAGTGTAGTTATCCGCGACGGTAAATTCAGTCAGTCTCCGAGTAAATCCAGTGACGCATCATGTTTTGGATGACGCTCATGGAGCTGCCGATTTCATTTCATTCACGAGTTCCACCAGCCGCCGCGTACATTCCGACATCGTATGCAAATTTGCAAATTTATGCCCCCCCATTTTCAAATATTCCTGTGACGCCAACGGATCGTTCAATATCTCAGCTACAAAGTCACTCAAGGAAGAAGGATCATGCTGATGGACAAGTATCCCTTCCAGCAACTCCTGGGGGACGTCATCTTGAATTGGCTCGTCGAAACTCGCGATTATCGGAACACGCAGCGATTGTGCAAGCAGTGAAAAGGGCGAATCGATTCGCAACGGATCGCTCAACAGGAAAGCATCGGCGGCTTGAAAGATGCAGGACAGATCATCGAAAATAGTCCCAAAAATCACGTGGTTTTCCACACCCAGTTCGATGGCCAGATCCCAAAGCTGCTGTTGATAATTGCCGTCACCGATCATCCACAGCTTTGGAATTGGAACAATATCGAGTTTGCTCCAACATCGAATCCAACGGTCGAGACGCTGGCCAGTGGTCATTGGACCGGCAAACACCACCAGCTTCTCTTTCGGTTTTATGCGCAGCAGTGGATGTGACTTCGCAAGCGACTCCTTTGCTAGCTGTTTTTGTTCAGGGATGCTCACGTCCATGAGAGAAGGTTGCGAGAGACGATTACTGACCTCGCGCACGCCGTTTGGAAGCCAGCCCCCAGGCATCCCAAGTTGATTGAGTCCCTTTGCGAGTAAATACGAGCCTGTCACAAGTCGACAGTGATCCGGGCCAAACTTTTTGTCGACCGAGTCCATGATATCACTGAACGCTTCCTGACACGTTTCGATTGACTCGATCTCAGCCGGATCGAGTCGAATGATGCAACGGTGGCCCAACCAAGCAGCCTGTTCGATCAATTCCCATGGAGGTGTTCCGGGCTGAAAAAAGACCAGTGCGTCGAATTGATGTTGGCGATTGCGTAAAAGTTTGATGAGGGCTCGTTCAAAGGGCTGTTTCGTTCGAAACGCGGGAAATTTTTCTGGCAATCGCAACACGGTACAATTGCGAAACGAAAAGCTCGACGGCCATGCAGGAAATAATCGACTCGAGAAAACCGTGACTTCGTGTCCTTGCAGTTGTAATGCTTCAGCCAAATCTGCAGCGGCATATTCCGGTTCATTCATCAATGGCCAAAACCGTCGCGTTACAAATGCGAATCGCATACCGCCTACTGCTGTTCATTGACGAGATCATTAGATTCTAATACGGCGAGAAAGGGGAGATTCCGAAATTCATCTCGATAATCTAAGCCATAACCAACAACGAATTTGTCTGGAATTTCAAACATTGAAAAATCGGGTTTGATCGCCACTTCACAACGGCCAGACTTGCTGAGTAGCACTGCCGATTTAACACTTTTTGGGCCAAGTGCTTTGATTTGCTGAATCACCTCGTTCAACGTATGACCCGTGTCAAAAATATCATCGATGAGTATGACGTCTCGATTACTGATATCGAGCATCATCGATGCATTGATATGCAATTTACCGCGAGTTACACCGACGCGGTAACTGCTCGTCTGGATCACTCCGACACGTAGCGGCATTTCCAATTGGCGAACGACGTCGGCCAACAGCATGACACTCCCCGTTAGAATACCAATAATGGTCAACGGAGACTTGTTGTATTCCTGGTTAATCTGTTCGGCGAGACGCGCAACCCCTTCACGGAGTTCATCTTCTGTCAACAAAACCTTCACAATTGTTCCCTTTGGTGATCCGGGGCAACCGACAGAGCTTGATCGAGGAGCGCCGTATAAAATATTAAAATGCCATATTGTACGAAGTTTTGCCGTCTCCTAAAGGGTTGCAAACCAGGAGCCACGAAAAAAACGTCCGAGCCGACTAACGGTTATGTGCGAGTTCATTAGTCGTTGAACATTGTCTTCTGCTCACACATGCCAGACTCATTCGATAAGCCAACCGTTTTGTCGTTGTCAAAGTGGGTAAAACCGCATGGGTGCCAATGCGGTGACACAATCGCAGCTTGATTTCAACTGAATTTGTCGATGAGTCCGATTGTGCGGATTTCATGCCTGTTTGACGTTGAGTTAAACTTTTCCTGATGATGACGTCGATTTTACTCCCAATCGAACCGAAAGACCTACCCCCAAGTCTCGGATTTGAAAGAATCACGTTCATGGCAACGACAACAGACTCTCTACTTCGATTGCACTCAATCGATCCAATGAATCATGCGCCTGTCACGAATGCAGGTTCGCCAAGTTCTCTAGCTGATTTATCTCGCGCTTTCGAGTTGGCAACTGGATGGACGTTGAATGCAACCTGTCAAACTCGGACCGAGCAGGTCGCAATGTCTCGAATGCGAAACAATGCGACGTCGTTCCGTTCACACGAGTTAATCATCGATGACCTATCCGATCTGGCTCTTGGCAAAGCGACGGTCGGACGACGTTATGCGGCAAAACTGGTTAAAGCAATCAATGCATTTGTCGAAAATCAACGGCTGGAAATGTCCAGAGCGTTGCATTCCGGAGGTCGACGTCGACACCATTCGTGTGTGGCAACATTTCGTGTACCGGTCCTATCCAACTTTGAAATTGGCATTGCGAGCCATCGTTGCGAACCGTCCGTCCGAGAGTTTTTCACGACACGGAATGGAGACGTCTTGGTGCTGATTGCAGAATTGGACAATCGACATTCTCACGATTCCAGTAACTGGCAAGACGACTTTGATCTGGCCAAAACGCGACTCGAAACGGCCTTCTTATGCTATGCGGAATCTCTTGAGGAACCAATCCGGATTTTAGATTCATTGAAATCTGTCCTTCAGCGGTTCAGCTTCGGCGATGTCACTGCGAACTTATCACTCATTATTGTGCGAGATCGCCAGTTTGAGATCGACTATGTTGCCTTCGAAAACCAACCCAATGCATCGATCATATTGGACGGAACACTTGGGCGCATTGCTACCGGATTCCAGGACAACGCTGTTTCGTCCAAACAGCAGCGACCTGCAATTGACGGCCCGCGGGAAGTGATTTGCAATCGTCATTGGATCGGCTACGGGCAGAGTTGGGCACTCATGCCCAAAATCAGGGAATTGCCAAGTTGGAGCGAGGTATTTGGCGACCTGTCCCTCTGCGACGTTTCCAAATTGTCGGTCAATTCGATGTTGATGAGAATCGAAGAATCGGTGGCTAGAATGCACAAAACTTCGACATCACAAAACGAACCGCATTGCATCGATTCGTGTCCGATTCTCATTCGACGAAGAGCCTGAAATGTGCTGAGACCGATTTCAATTGGTTCTTTCGAACAATGAATTCAGAAGGTGACGTCGGCCGTACCGACGTGTTGTTTTTAGCAACCAAAGATTGCCAATCTTCACTGGTTGACGGAAATGGATAAAATCTTAGACTATTGGCATAACAAGCATTGGACATATCAAAGGTTGCTTCAAAATTGAACTGGCAAGCGTACATGGTTCATTTTTAGCATGACGCGGGCGTGGCGGAATTGGCAGACGCGCATGGTTGAGGGCCATGTTCCCGTAAGGGAGTGGAGGTTCAAATCCTCTCGCCCGCATTGTTCGAATCGCCAGATGATTTTCTGTGATGTCAGTGCATTGTTGGATCTTCCAGGCTCCGATTGAGCATTCCAACGAGGAGAATTCGAGTTCAATCTGGATCAATTCCTTGGACTTCGAAGTGGGCAACTTGTTTTCTACCGTGGAGATAAATTAGCAATGAGCATTATGTTGGATCTCCAGCTTTCCTTTCGGCAAATTCGATCTTTGCAACTCAAACCGTTGGTTATGTTTTGGATCATGCTCTTTGGTTTCGGTTTGAACTCAGTCTCCGATGCCGGGTTTCAAGACGGAGTTTCCAACGAATCCAATCAGGAGGGTCAGTCGGATATTTCCATTTTTCAGTTGGATGACGGTTCGGTTGAAATTCGCCATGCAGATGACCTATTCGCTAGATTTAATTTTAAGGATTACGGAAAACCTATTCTCTATCCGTTAATGGCTGACGGACAGATCGAGATGACTCGCAATTATCCGATGAAAAAAGACGTTCCTGGAGAAGCCAATGATCATCCGCATCACAAGTCCGTGTGGATTGCCCACGGAGATGTCAATGGGTTCGATTTCTGGACTGAAAAACAAAAAATCGAATGTCGGTCTATCGAGATTGATGGTCCGGTCCTGTCAATCGTTAACCATTGGATCGCCAACGAAGAATCGTTGGTCATTGAGGAAACACAATTTCGATTTTCGAAATCGGACAATTTGCGCATTATTGACGTATCAATACTCTTTCGTCCGGCAGTGGAGTCGATGCCGCTCGTATTCGGTGATACCAAGGAAGGATTTTTCGCTGTTCGAACACATCCTTCACTGCGTCTGGTGAAGGATGAGCGACGCGGTGTAACGCAAGTGACTGGTCAAGCCATGAATAGTAATGGGGATCGCGACGGTTCGGTTTGGGGCAAGAGGGCCGCTTGGGTTTACTACTGGGGCGAGATTGATGAGACTCCCGTCGGGATTGGCCTTATCGACCATGCCAAGAATTTCAGGTACCCCTCAACTTGGCATGCCAGGGATTACGGTTTGATTGCAGCGAATCCGTTTGGACTTCATGAGTTCCTGCAGATGCCCCCGGGTTCTGGGTCGCAGCAGGTCAGTCATGACGAACCTCTTCAGTTACGCTATCGGATCGTAATCAGTGCGGGCCATTTAGAGGCTGCCGCGATGGATCGAATCGCATCCGAATTCGAATAATTTGAGTGATTTCGCACGGATTACTCGATGATGATACCTCGATCTGAGGGGCCACCCAAAGTAACCGTCAACTCTAAGGACTCTCCACCCCGTTGGACCATGATTGGAAGGGTGACACCTGGATCTAGTAATGAGACGACGAGTCGTAATTCAGCGAAACTGCCGATTGAAGTGTCGCCAAGTTGAGTGATAATGTCTCCTTTAATCAAACCGGCCTTGGCTGCACTTGAGCCAGGTACGACGGCATCGATCAGGCACTGCTGGTTCGTCTGCTGGTAATCAAGCGGGGCCTGGACTCCCAAAAACGACTTGGCCTCTACGCTGATCTGGATTTGTGGTTGCTTCCGCATAAAGTCCAGTATTTGACCTAAATCGAATTGCGAATCGCTCATGGTGACCATTTGCAAGCCTGGTACCGTCGTCAGGTTTTCGAGAAGAACTTGATCAATTTGAAGTCCGCGGATAGCGATCGATGTGACAGCGGGAAGCATTCGTAGTAATTCGTAGTTTTCTGGCGTGCCCTTCCATTTATCATTCAGTTCTATTGACTGGATGTGAAGTGACGAGGTCTGATTTCGCGATACGACGAGATCAGGAACGACAACCACGTCAAATTCACCACCAGCCCGTAAGCGCAGTCCCCCTTCAATAATCTGAACGGTACCTGACAAACTCCGGTTACGGGATTCGGGCTTGGCCAGTTGATCCGCAAATTCAGATTGCAATTGCTCGTTCGTTGCTTGATTCAACCGTTCAATTTCGATGAGCGCCGATGTCACGTCCAGTTGATCGATGGTTGCCGAATTGCCCAAATCGGACTGGTTGACCGGCGACGCTTGAGAATAGACGTGTCCAAAAACGCCATGATCCAGGTGCTCCATATGAAAAACTTGCACGACTGCGCCAGCCTGTTCCAAGCGTCGGACATTGGATTTGACTTTGGCAACCTTCCAATCGCTGACGATTTCTTGCGATTTTTGGGACAGATCGACGTAACCTGCGGTCGCTAGTTTCTGGATGATCAACGCGGTCTTGAAAGTGGTTGCGTCATCTTCCGTGACCCGCACATTTTTTAAAATCCGCAGACAACTGGCACTCGTTTCGATGTCGTTTGTAAGCACAGCATGAGCAAGCTGAGCGACCGCAGCGGAACCGAAACCTTGGAGTTGTCGTTCAGCATTTGCCCGATCGGCATATGTGTCGGCGGCAAGTTGTTGAATCCATCGGTCGATGGAAGCCGCCTGGTCGGAGTCCTGAGTTTGACCCGTTGTGATCGGCAGGCACCAAAACAACATTGAGCCAAACAAAAAGAGTGAGCAGCAAAAATGCCCGACCGAGCCCATGCCGCGCTCGCTTCGTTGGTCCGATCGATTTCGAGGCATGACCGTTCGCCGATTTAAGTTTTTTGAGTTCATATCGCAAATCCGTCACAAAATGCCGGTTCGGTTGACCAAGTCTCGGTGCACTCTGTTTCGATCCAAAACACCTGTTTCATGGTAATCTGTCCAATAAGTACGGGTGCTGGGTAATTTTTCGAGACAACTTATTGGACGAGGACTTCAATCGTTTTTTCATCCGACTCAAACTGACGTCAGGCTCGAAAAACTGGTTGAACCCCGCGAGCTGATTCGACAGCGTTGTAACCATTTTTGACCCGATTTGCGTTCTGCCGTTTTGGCATTTCGTGTTGGGATCGCTGGCGATTCGAACCGGTCCGATCAAGGAAACAACGGTGAGGCTATTTCCCCGGAAGCCGTTATCAAGGAAATTCTACGTTTTGTCGAGCCAGATTTCGACACCGAAATCAATATTTTTAGGTTCAACAACGTGCGTTAGACTATGATTCAGTTGCCTAAACGACTTAGATGTATGATATGCATGCAAATCGTCCGTGCACACAATTTGCAGGAAAGGCGCTCAGGAAAGTGTCCGAATGGACATTCGACCGGCGGCATGGCGGCGCTTGCGATAGTTGTTCACCACGACGCCGTTTGGGTATTTCAATGAAAAGCTTTCATTGGCATGATGGCGACCGGAACGCGTTGTAACTATAATGCATCGGATTCGTGGTTGGCAGCCAGAGTCGAGACACCTGCGAGAAGAGGCACTTGTTTGTGGTGAGATTCTGAGATAGAGCGAACAGCGGGACAGTTCGTTGACAGACTTTTTTAATCGGAGTTCACGATGAGTGACTCGGCGAGTAAAACTCTGTATCGAGCTGAATGGCGAGAGATTGTCGTGGTCAATTTCGAAATTGATCCAAAGCAGTTGTTGGCCTATGTTCCACCAAAAACAGAACTGGATTTATTTGATGATGTTGCGTTTGTAACATTGATGGCTCGTACTTGCAAAAACGTTAAGCCACATGGATGGCCAATCCGACTTGCTCGGACAGTCGAACAGATCCAGTTACGATTTTATGTCAAACGGCAGTTTGGAGATGTCGTTCATCGAGGTATTTGTCCGATTCGCGACTACGTGCCGCAACGCAGAGCCAGTTTATTTTTAAATTGGATGTTTAAGCATTCCTTCTCGCAAGTCAAAATCAAACGTGATAACAGCGACTTTAACTCGGCTTCGCCGGAAGCCTTGCCGACAGCCGAGTATCAATGGTTGGTCAATGATCATTGGAACAAAATTCGCGTCAAGGCGCGAAGTCAAATTAGGCAACAATCCAAAGAGACTAAGGAGTCGTTTGTGCTGGATCACCACTACGGCTATACCGTTCGACAAGGTAAGACCTACGAGTATTTGGTCGACTACTCGCCATGGGCGATGTGGGATGCGCAATCCGGATCATTCGACTGTAACACCGAAGAGGTCTTCGGAAAACCGTTTGTACGCGCTCTTGGACATCGACCGGTATCGGTATTTCTGGCGCGCGGTGGCGACGTCACCATCTATCATCCCACGCAAGTTTAACGGGAAACTAACAACCGGGTGTTCGCCGGGGTTTGGCATGACCGAATCGATCAAACATTCCTCGCATCCAACTCTTGGACAGCGAAAACGGTGAATGTGAGAACGTGGCTTTTGTTACATTAAGTCGATCCTAATGGAATGTTTCAAATTGCATTTCGATGGCAATTGTTTAAATGCGAGCCGCCTTAAGGAATTGGCAATTTGCCCGTCGGCGGATATACTTGGTCATTGTCTGATCGATTTTAATGAATCGACGATTTTGCGACCGGATCCTTCGTGGAGTGTTTTGGAGAACCCAATGAAAGTTTGTAATCGTGCGACAGCGCTAGTGGTATTTCTCGTCGCTACAATGTGCTATCTAGATAATTGTTTGGCGCAATCCTTGGACGCAGCCAAAACTAATGGCAATACGGCGGTCGATGCGACCGTTGAAACTCGGTCAACCGATGAAGCGTTCGCCGACCAAATGGTCAGGTTCCTCCGTGTCAAGCGCGATCACGGAAGCAAACCGATCGCGATGCAGACGAGTGTTACTCGGTATATCAAAACGCTTGAAAACGACGAGAAATTGCTGGTGGATTTGATTGGGGTCGTGCACATCGGCAACCAGGATTATTACGAGAAGCTCAACGAAATCTTCGAAAATTACGACGTCGTATTGTATGAACTCGTCGCGCCCGAGGGGACGCGAATTCCCAAAGGTGGCGAGATGGATGACGGTCTCAATCCTTTGGCGGCGTTGCAACGAGGCATGAAATCTGTGTTGGAACTTGAATTTCAACTCGATCATATCGATTACAGCCGGGACAATTTTGTCCATGCCGATATGACCCCGGAGGAATTCGTCGAAAGTATGGCGAAGAATGATGAGAGCATTGTCGGTATGTTGTTTAAGGCAATTGGGCAAAGCTTGGCCGCCCAAGGCCGTTCGGGACCATCCGATGCCGATTTGATGATGGCCCTGATGTCAAACAATCGAGGGGCGCGTTTACGTCAAATTGCAGCCGAGCAAATGCAGAATTTGGAATCCGGAATGGTCATTTTCCAGGGAAAAGATGGATCAACGATCATCAATCATCGCAATCGGAAGGCCTTTACCATCCTTGATCGAGAAGTCGAAAATGGTCACCGTCGAATCGGTGTGTTTTATGGTGCGGGACACTTGCCAGATATGGAAGATTTGTTGATCAAGGACCGAGCGATGAAACGAGCCGGGCAGTTTTGGTTGGACGCTTGGGATTTGAAATAAGATTGATTGCATCCGCGACTCAGTTAGTCGAAGGGGCCGAATCGCAACCCAATGCCAAATGGATTGCGATTTGTTTATGTCGCCGATTTCTCTGAAATCGGACGGTCCGCCGAATCGCAATCAAACGCCAAATGGAATGCGATTGACCATCCGCTCGCAAACACGCGGTTAAATAATGGTTGATCAATCTTGGCGTCCAAGTTATCGCAACCTTCGGCGTTTTCGATTCAGCGTTTCCAGGTGATGCAAGTCTTGATTTGAGCAACTTGGCGCGCTGAAATACGAACTCGCAGCGCCAGCAAGTGAGTCAATACGGTTCAGCGTGAACGCCGGACGATGGTAACGCGAGTCCTGAATGGCGCACCCCAACGACGCGTAGGATTCCTGTATTCGTTTGATATACGTGCTTAACCAGTTCTCTTCGGATACGCTGTTTTCTGAATCCGATATTGCCGTCAAGTTCATGAGTTGTGACGCACGATTTCATTCAAAAATGACAACGTTTAATGTTTTGGATTGATCGATCAACACGATTTCCTGCCAATGAAAAGCTTGATTCCCCAACAGGTCTTCCAGTGGCAGGAAGAATGATCCCAACTCAGCTCGCATCTGTTTCGTAATATCAAAGTTTGAATTTACGGTTGCACGGTTCGAAATGATAAGAATCTGGTAAGTGCGGTTTGCATCCATGAGTGCCAGGAAGTTTCCGTCACTGTTAACGCGTACGACCTGACCACCTGCGGCCTCAATGATCGACTTTGCTTCGTTGTCGATTGGGCGATACGTATCCGGTCTCAAAAGATTCATATCGGGCCGCGTACCGGTCGTGGCGTCTGTGGGTAGAATAATGGCAACGGCTCCCATATCAGCGACGCGTTGTCCGTCGTTAACTGCGAAAACGGAACCGGAGAGCTCGACCTTTGAAACTAGATGTGTCGTCGAATCCGGTGGCGCTGTCAACGAACCGACCATCCATCCAAATACAAAAAATGTTAGGGCGATCGTGCCCAGCAATGCACCTTGCGCCAACACGATCCAACGTGGAATAGAGATTGCTCCGGAATGGCTATTGCTCCAATCGTGTAACGCTGGCAGTTCGAGATTTGGTGATCGAGTCGATTCAACGCCAGGGGTTTGTGGATTCGACAATACCTCGGTTGAATTCGCGGCGTTCATGGAGGTGGACTGTTTGGAACGCGTCGTCGTTTTGGAACTTGGCTCTGGCGGATGAAGTTCCGAATGCAATGGCATATTTGCCGTTGTCGGAGTAAGCACTCGATGACTACTTTGGTCAACGGTCGCGTCTGGAGGACCAATATTTTGTGGTTCAGGGACGGTGATCTTAATCGAGCACGCGGGGCATTTCCCTGCGCGCCCCGCAAATCGCTCGTCGATACGCAGGGGCATTTGACAGTGAGGACAAGGAAACTTTATAGCCATGAACTTCAAAATATGGAATAATCCAAAGGGTGTCGTTTGAATCGGTAAAACGGCTTGCCAGTCGAACTCGGATTCGCCGTATCACAAGTGTGACAGATTTATCAATACAACTGAACACGTGATCAAACGGAGTTGTCGTTTATGGTTTGACGCGACAATACCGGTTTGGCTGATTGAAGTGAAATAGGGTCGACACAGTACCTATCTATTCAACTCCAAGTTGCCGACAAAATGTCGAATTTTTCGGAAAAAGTTGACGATTCAACGAAATTCGGCTGAATTGATTGGAGGCAACGCCTACAATTTCGGCAGGGGAAATAACGTAAACGAAGGAGAAGCGATGTTTTTGTTGAACCGACACCGGGCGGTGTTCGCCTCTGCCTGCGCGATTGTATTTACCGGGACAGCGAATCTTGCCTGCGGACAATTAGCCAACGTTGAGCAGCAAGTCATCACGTTTACGAACAATCTAGCCTATGAGGGCAAAGTTGCATTTGTTCCGGAATTGGGGACCACGCTTCAGAACCTTGAAGCGGGAAATCCAGCTGGCATCCAAATCATGTTGATCGACGATGGATTGAGACGGCGGTTTCTCTATCGTCGCCGAGATGATATTGCCAACATCACGCCCGTTCGAAATCCGCCCGACGAATTTACAATCGACCAACCTGAATCCGATCAAAGTGGTTCGACGGCATCCCAGATTGGCCAAATTCTACGAGTGGGGCCATTTGACGATTGGGGGAGGCGGCGGATCATGCTTCAAACCAACTCCGGTCCAGCCGAATTTACACAAGGTATCACCAAAATAACGCCACATTTCTGCGAAGTCGAAGTTTTGCGAAATAATGTTCCGAACACGCCCAAACTTCAATGGAAAATGAATATCTCAACGGCTGCAGTTCCAGTCGAAGTCATCCGCAAGGTGCTCCTTCGCCAAATTGATCCCAAGAACTTCGATGATCGTTTGCGGATCGTGCGATTCTTGACGCAGGGTGAACGATTCCGGCATGCAAAAATTGAATTGGCGACCATTGCAAAAGATTTTCCTGGGTTAGAAGCCGAACTGATGCAACAGTATGAACTTCTGATGCAGGCCGAAACCAGTCAATCGTTGAGGGAAATTAGAACCTGGAAAGCCAGTGGCAATACGGATTTGTCCATGGAATTGTTGGAACTACTTCGAAAGCGAGCCAGACTTTCCAGTGACGCATTGGCCGAAATCAACGACATTCACAGACAGGTTGCCGAAGAAAATCAACAACTCGATGGTGCCCGAAAGTCCATCGCAGACCTCGTTGAACAGATTCGTAGCACGGAAGGAATCGATTCCGAGGCGATGGAACTCGCGAACTGGATGAGCACGGAGCTGGCCGGCGAATTGAATCTGTATAACCTGAACCGACTCGCCAGCTTCCTCCGATTGGAATCCGACGAGTCGCTTGCTCAGGAAAAAAAATTGGCGTTAGCCGTAAGTGGTTGGATCGTCGGCAGCAACAACGCGACCGACAATCTGGCTTTGGCGAGCAGTTTGCACGAAGCGAAACCACTGGTCGAGCAATACCTGAAACCTGCTTTGGAGCATGAACGCGAAGAAATCCTGCGAAAACTGAGTGACCTGGAGGCAGGTGACCCAATTTACATCTCACAAATCGTGGAATTGATGTTACCCCCGGTTGCGGTCGATCTGTCGCAAGCACTTGGTCCAGAGCCAATGGATATCAAAGTGACCATCCCGGTTCCAGGGGGTCGAACCGAACCAGGTTCATATTTGGTGCAATTGCCCCCCGGTTACAACCCGTATCGCAAGTATCCATGTATCGTCACGTTGAATGGCATTAACACGACGCCACAGGCTCAAATTTCCTGGTGGGCTGGAGACTACAGCGAGAACTTGCGAATGCGTCGTGGCATGGCTGCTCGAAACGGATATATCGTAATTGCACCGAACTGGATGAATGAGGGGCAATTGCAATATGAATACACGGCCCAGGAACATGCGCGAGTGCTGAGCGCCTATCGTTCAGCATTACGCAGCTTTTCGATTGATACGGACCGCGTCTTTTTGACCGGGCATTATCAGGGGGGGGACGCCGCTTGGGATATCGGTGTTGCGCATCCCGACCATTGGGCCGGAGTGATTCCGATCTCGGCGGATGCCGACAAGTATGTCAAACACTACAACAAGAACGCTCGATATGTTCCTTTCTATTCTGTATACGGCGAGCGGGATATCCTGGCCCGAGATAAAAATTCTTCGACGTGGAACCGGTACTTGAAAGGACGCGACTACGACACGTTTATCGTGGAGTTCAAAGGGCGCGGGGCGGAAGATTTCTACGAAGAAATTGTCAACCTGTATGATTGGATGAATGTAAAACGCAGACGATTCCATGAAGTAAAAACATTCGAATGTTCAACGATGCGAAACACCGACAATTATTTCTGGTGGTATGAAGTCCACGGAATTAGAGACTCCAAACTGGTGCACCCCCACCTGTGGGATCTCACCAAGTCAAAAAGCGATTTACAAATCTCATTTAAAGTCAACGAAAACCGCTTTATTCTTCAGGGGCACGAGGCAAACGCTACCATTTGGCTCTCACCGGATCTAGTTGACTTCTCACAACGCATTCGCATCAGTGATAAATTTAATGATGCCGTTCAACCGTCGACGCGCGTGCTGTTGGAAGATGTGCGACGACGAGCAGACAGGCAGCATCCATTTTGGGCCAAAATCGATCTAATTAACAACCGATGGGAGATCGTCGAGCGTTGATGGCCGCGGATCACGTGGACTCAAGGTGCCTGATTGTTTCCCAGCCAATCCCATTGCTCATTGACGGTGTTCTTCCATCGGAATGGATAATTTTTACACGGCATACCTAGAATGCCTAAATGACTGCGCGAGCCGCTCGGCAAATCGAACGTCGGAGGCGGATACTCGGAAATGAAGGTAATTCAAGGCGACTTGTTGACGCTGGGTGCGAGCGGCCAGTTTGACGTTATCGTTCATGGGTGCAACTGTTTTTGTACGATGGATGCCGGCATTGCCAGATCGATCAAGACACGATTCCCAGAGGCCTTCGCCGCAGACCTGCAAACGACTGCAGGGGATATGGAAAAGTTGGGAACGCTGTCGTGGGCGACGGTGGCCTGCGCAGATCACGAATTGACGATCGTTAACGCGTACACGCAGTTCGAATGGTGCGGCGCGGGTGTTAAAGTGGACTACGACGCCGTGCGTTCCGTGTTTCGCGACGTTCAGACGCGATTCACCGGCCAACGAATCGGTTATCCAAGGATTGGAGCCGGGCTGGCCGGTGGAGACTGGAACCGAATTTCACAAATCATCGATGATGCGCTAATAGGCGAAGATCATACGTTCGTTGAGTACCAGATTGCTGGTACGGAATGATTTGTGCTCCACGAAGAGGTCGGCACGATGAGATCAAATACCCAAACTTCCGAAGTGTCGAGTTACCGATTCATCGCGAAACTTCCATGTTCGCATGCACAAGAACTTGGTGATGGACGTTGTTCGGCACGTATCGTCTGCGGGCAAAACATTGTTTTGGATTGCGATGATTTTACGGATTGACGAATCGGACGCAAGACTATATCGTATATCGACGATAAACGTTATTGGGAACTCGGTCTTTGTAACTTGAGACATTGGACCAAGTTCGCAAACATGGCTTAACCTGGCAACGATACTATCGTCACCCTCTGGCAGGTAGAATGGCTGGCCGCGTCGTCGCGCCGGCAAGTTTGTTCGGAGGGGAGGAAACATGGAAATTGAATGCGGGAGACTTTTATGAAAAAGCTTAATAATTCGGAAAGTGACGTGTTAAATGCAGTGCATCGCCAATACGCTTCGGTAGCAAAAAGCGAATTGACCAATGATTCGGCGGCGGTCCGGTCGGTGGCAGCGGCATTTGGATATACCGAGGACGATTTGGCTTCATTACCGCCTGAAGCCAACATGGGATTGTCTTGCGGCAATCCCCTTGCACTGGCTGGTGTGGCACTGGGAGAAGTCGTGTTGGATCTCGGTTGCGGAGGGGGAATGGATGTCGTTCTGGCTGCCCAAAAGGTTGGCCCAACCGGAAAAGTGATCGGAGTCGATATGACAGCCGAGATGCTTGATCGGGCGCGCGCTGGATCCGCGAGGCTTGGACTGACCAACGTCGAGTTTCATCAAACGAAGATCGATCAACTTCCCTTGTCCGACAATACTGTTGACTGCGTGATCAGCAATTGCGTCATCAACCTGGTGCCTGATAAGGCGGCCGTCTTTCGAGAGATTCGTCGCGTTCTCAAGCCAGGTGGTCGGGTCGCAATCAGTGATATCGCGCTGAAGCAACCACTCCCTGAGAATGTGAAGGAGAGCATTGAAGCTTATGTCGGCTGCATTTCGGGCGCGATCCTGATTGATGACTATCGACAATTGTTGCAGGATGCAGGCTTTAATGCCGTCGTCGTTACCGACACGGGTGCTGACCTGAACGCGTACACGGAGGCCGGAAGTAGCGGATGTTGTGGTACCATTAGCGAGTCGAGCTCATCCTCATCGGTGCATGACGGCTTGACTGAAGTGATGAAATCCTTCGACGCTAACGCCTTTGCGGCCAGCGTGCGAGTACATGCCGTTAAACCGCTCCAAGTGTCAATCTCCGATCCAGGTACCGAAGTACCGATTCAGGAAATTCCCACAAAGACAATCCAGATATATGACAAGCCCATGTGTTGCTCGACAGGCGTTTGTGGCCCGCAAGTCGATTCCGTGTTGCCCCGGTTTGCCGCCGATCTCGATTGGCTTAAGTCGCAGGGACATCAAGTGGAACGATACAACTTGGCACAACAACCGCAAAGCTTTATTGAGAATACGACGGTGCATGAAGCGCTGAAGAGTGAAGGAGATGACTGCTTGCCACTGATTCTAGTCGATGGTGAAATCGTCAGTCGCGCCGACTACCCGACGCGTGAACGCTTAGCAACTTGGGCAAATGACGTCGCGGTGAAACCATTGCTTCCGATCGCTCAGGGTGGTGGTTGCTGTGGTTCAACAGGTTGCTGCTAATCGCATGTCGGGCTAGGTGAAACCACGAAATCCGTGTCGCCGAGGTTTGCGGAAATTGTAGATTTTTGCGCGTTCTCTTTAAACGACGAGTCGAATTTTGTCTTGAATCGTGGCGAAAAACAACGTGCCTTGAGAATCGAAGTTGGACGGAATCACGGATTAATGGGTCGGCGATTTGTGGTCCGAATTTCGCTCTCTAGACGATTTGCTGCGGAATTGTTAGACTTTGTGACTTGCATTCCCTAAAGTTTTGAGCCGTTAAGTGATATTTTCCAGATTGACCCGAACCAAGCGCGGGGCAAGTTCATCGACGCGATGACAGGAAACATTGATTTGGTTATGAAAGGGGTTTTGCGCCCCAGTATAAAATTGCTGATCAAGACTTGGGAAAGCCGTTAATTCACGATAGGTATCGCAATCGCCAGCGTAGCTTCAATTGGCAGAGCACCTCATTGGTAAGGCAAAAAACGCCTTTTCTGGTTTTCCGCAAAATGCGATTTCACTCGCAAATAGCCGCATGAAACGAACTTTCGACGTTAACGCAAAATGTCCGATAATGACCGGTTTTCGCGCGTTGCAGGTGTCAGTGACACCCGCTGGCTAACACCTTGTTGCATGGACTTTTCCACGATGACTGTAGTGGAACACTCTGTCCCCGCACTGGTTTCGGTTCACGTTCCTTTGCCAGCTTGTCCCCTCGTGCGATAGCGCCGGCATTGGTCTTACTGGCTTTCGCTTTGGCGGACTGGCCCTTTTGTCGGTCGGGAAACAGTAGTGGAACACTCTGTCCCACTACTGTTTTATCCTGCTTGGCCTCGGGCTGCCAACGGGACGATTGGTTAGCGCTGATGCCAAGATCGTCTAGCGATACCACGATGGTAGCGGCAAGACGACACGTCGGGCAGGAATCAACAGGCCGCTCCAGCGCCGAACAACGCATTGGCGGCGATGTTAGCTAATCCTACAGCGCAAGGATATGTACGTCAGCCTTTCCAGGCTGACTCAATCCTCCCGGTTTGGCACAAACCAGGTAAACGGCGTCAACCTGGAAAGGCTGGCCTACAGTTTTGCATCGAGCCGGCGCTGTAGGACTAAGGCATGGATGTGGCAAGAGCAATTGGAATCCGGCGAATTCGCAACGTTGGAGGAGATTGCGACTGCCAACAACGTCGACCGAACCTACGTCGGTCGCATCCTTCAATTAACGTCACTGTCACCCCAAATTGTCGAACAGATTCTGCATGGCAACGAACCCGCTGGCATCAGCCTCCGGCAGGTCCGAAAAGGCGTTCCTTGTGTCTGAAGCGAGCAACGCTAAAATTGGGCCAAATCGAGCGGAGCATCGATCAATAATACCTGCTCCAATGTCTTGTGATGACTACGCAGTTGGAAAGCTTCGGTAGTGTCGGACGAATGGCGCTTAGTTTTTGCTAACCCACGCAGCAATATCAAGTTTGGCCTCAACTCGTGGTTTCATGAGGCGATCGTATGGCTTGGGTCTGCGAATCAGGTTGGCCGCACTGTCGTGATGCCTTAAGCCAAAACTTTTAGACATCTCGGCTAGGCCTTAAACAAGCGTAGGCCGAGATGGAAATTTCGGTTTTTTTCGGGGCGTGGAGCGATGGGGCGACGGAGTCGTTTGGTTGTGATTCGGATTTTGGTCGGCATGTGGCGGGGTGGCTTTCTGGGTTGGGCGTGAATGCGGA
>JBGTDM010000103.1:0-4407 GCA_041748315.1 Pirellulaceae bacterium | reverse complement strand
ACGACGTCCAATCGCGTGCGACAATTGCCTCGGCCATCGAGGTTTCGAGTTGACGATAGTCCTTATCCCAGTTGTCGAGAAACTGTCGCACAATACTCTGAGCGAAATCAACCGCCCCCATGCAGCGGTTTAACAATTCATCGCGATTAATGGCTTGCGCCTGGCTTTCAATTTGCTGTTCCAAATGATTGGAGTAAGGCATCGTTGGACGTTCCCGATTCACTAAACTGAATTGCTGATCGAATATCGACAAAATATTGACACCAATTTGCGGTTAGGTATCCCTGTCATGGCGGGCTGCACCGAGCATTTACATTAAGCCGCAGCAACGGTAGAAATTTAGCATTCGCAATGCGAGTTGTTTGAAAACAATTCTCTCCATCACCTTCTCCGAATGAGTAATGCTGGAAACGTTTAACGGTTATGACAGCATTATGGAATGGGTGGCTGGTTCACGACATTGATTGGCTCCCCAAGCTGAAATGCCAAAATGTTTTTTGCCGTGTACTCCATCAACCTGCGTCGTGCGGCCCGCGTCACCCAGGCATAATGCGGAGTCAATAGGCAATTTCTGGCGTGCAGTAAGGGATTTTCATCCCGAATCGGCTCTTGCGAAAAAACGTCTAAACAAGCGCCGGCCAGTTTCCCAGCATTCAAAGCCGCAGCCAAATCTGTTTCATTGATCAATCCGCCTCGTGCGGAATTGACCAGGACCGCAGACGGTTTGACCTCTTGCAATAGGTCGCGATTGACAAATTCCTGGTTTTCATCAGTGAGTGGGCAATGCAAACTGATGTAATCAGCTCGGCTGAACAATTCACGAAGTTCAACATACTCGAAGGGTTGATAGCCTGGAACCGGTTTGCTAGATGGGTTATAGGCAATGACCTTCATCCCAAATGCATGGGCGATCCTGGCGACCTGTTGTCCAATTCTCCCAAATCCAACGATCCCGATCGTTAACCCTGCCAATTCGGTTATCGGTGATAGCCAAAACGAAAAGTCCTGCCGGCGCGTCCATTCTCCGTCGCGGATCGCTTGATCATGAAGGTAGGGGCGATGAATGAACGAAAGCAATACGGCAAATACATGTTGTGCTACGGTATTGGTTCCGTAAACTGGTACGTTGGAGACCGGAATGCCTTGGTTCGCCGCGGCGAAAACGTCGACGACGTTGTATCCGGTCGCGATCACCGAAATGAACCGTAGCTGTGGCAATTTTGCCAGCGTTTCGGCGTCAAGCGGCGTTTTGTTCGTCAAAACAATTTCCGCCTCAACTGCTCGATCGACGATCGAGTCGATTTCGGTTCGTTCATGGACGGTCAACTCGCCCAGTTGCTCAATCATCTGCCAGCTTGAATCCCCGGGATTCAATGTAAATCCATCCAGGACGACGATCTTCATGGTTTGATAACCTTTCGCGATACTCTTGTACGAAGATGGTTTTGGAGTCGTAAAAAGAGTCTTTGGCAAACGCCTCGGCTGCACCAACTTTTGGCCGTTGCAGCCTACCCGTCAATTAATAAGCTGACCCGCACCCGTTGAACGGCTAAAACTTCGTGTTCACCTGTGCCCTCGCAACCTGTTTTTCGTTAAACTGTTTTACCAATTGTTCGTTCAAACGAGAACCTGTAATCGATTCTACTGAGTTGAGTATTGATCAGACAGTCACTAGTGGGGGTTGCGTAACGGTCGCGTCGGAGCGTGACGGCTTCACAACAAACGCGACAGATGTCAGGTGGATGGACGACAATTTGGAGACTTGCCGTTTATGTTTGCAATGAAAAAGCCAGCCCGTGATGCATTGTTTTGCGCCGTAGTTTAAGGCTTAGATCGATAGCCTTCATCTAAAAAAGACCGAGGAGGAGCCATAATGAAATTTAATTCTAAGAATCTTTTGATTTACCTGGTGGCGTTTTTTTCGTCGTTCTTGGCGGCAATCGGCACGGTCGCCGACGAGGGGATGTGGTTATTCAATGCATTGCCCAAGGAGTACCTTCAGCGGCAATATCAATTTGAACCTGACGATGCGTGGATTGAACATTTGATGCTATCGAGTGTACGAATGAATGTCGGTGGCTCGGCGTCGTTTGTTTCCAGCAACGGATTGGTACTCACAAACCATCATGTGGGTTTGGACGCGATTCAAAAGTTATCAACGCCTGATGCGGATTTAACCCAACTCGGTTTTTATGCCCGCACAATGGCTGAAGAGAAAAAAACGCCCGATTTGGAACTCAATCAACTTATTTCGATCCAGGATGTCACCGATCGAATTAATCAGGAAGTTGCCGAGAGCCCTGAAACCGCTGATACTTCGGTTGTGCGGCGCGGCGTCATCGCCACGATTGAAAAAGAGGCGACCGATTCAACGGGTAACCGTTGTGACGTGGTCGAACTTTATGGCGGAGGACGCTATCACTTATACGAGTACAAAAAGTATACCGACGTCCGCTTGGTTTGGGCGCCAGAATCATCGGCCGGTTTTTTTGGGGGGGACGCAGATAACTTCGAGTATCCTCGCTATTGTCTGGATGCTTGTATCTTCCGGGTATACGAAGCTGGGGAACCGGCCAGTATCAAACATTTTTTGCGATGGAATGATCAAGGCCCCCAAGAGGGCGAATTGGTGTTTGTCTCGGGCCATCCCGGCAGCACGAAGCGGATTTACACGCATGCGGCCCTGGAATTCGAACGGGATCATCGCATGCCCATGTTACTCGATTTCATTCGCCGCCGAGAAATTCTATTGCAACAATTTGGACTCGGTGGTGCCGAACCGAAGCGTCAGGCTAATGACGAACTCATGAGTTTTCAGAATTCCCGCAAAGCGTTTTCGGGTATGTTGGCTGGTCTTCAGGACCCGAAGTTCATGGAACTTAAAGCAAACCAGGAAGCTGAGTTCATTGAGAAGATCAGGGCGGATTCGAACCTGTCACATTTTGCGACTGCCTGGCAGGATATCGCTGATGTTCAAGCCCAATTTGCTGATTTACAGGCAAAGTCCATCATGTTGAACACTAGAATTTTTAACATCGCACATACGTTTGTGCAGATGGCAGCGGAAGACCAGAAACCCAATTCCGAAAGACTCGCAAAATTTACGGAATCGAATCGCGAATCGCTCAAACAACAATTGCTATCGGACGCGCCGATTTACTTGGAATTGGAAAAAGCCAAACTTGGTGACTTGATCGCTCGAATGGTTGAAAGACGGGGTGGAAACGATTCATTGGTACGAGAACTTCTCGTCGGCCAAAGTCCAGCTGAACGAGCTGCCAGCTTGGTCGATGGCAGCCAAATTCACTTACCCGAGTTTCGAACAAAGCTGTATGAAGGAGGGAGCGAAGTGATTCAGGCCAGTGAGGATCCGATGCTACAGTTTGCTCGAATCATTGACCCGGAAATCCGACGCTTAGCCGAGTTGGGAGATACGCTCAACGAAATCGAAACTCAGGGGTACGCACAGATTGCGGAAGCGCTGTTTGCAATCGAGGGGACTTCCGTCTATCCTGATGCGACGTTTACCTTGCGATTAGCGTTTGGTACTGTTAAAGGATACGAAGAAAGCGGAAAACAAATCCCTGCATGGACTACAATGGGTGAAACCTTCGATCATGAACAGCGACACGGCGCTGTCGATGGTTATAAGCTTCCCGAGTCGTGGCATATGGCGAAGGACAGGATCAACATGGATCAGCCTTACAATTTTGTTTGCACGGCGGACATTATCGGTGGAAATTCCGGTAGCCCGGTCGTCAATCGGAAAGGTGAACTCGTTGGACTAATCTTCGATGGAAATATTCAATCGCTGACAGGTGACTTTTTCTTCAGCGACGTACAGTCGCGTGCTACGAGCGTCCATGCCGGTGCCATCCGCGAAGCATTGCGAAACATTTATGGCGCCAGTGAGCTTGCGGATCAGCTCGGCAAATAGTGAAGCTGAACTGCAACGTTGCAACCGTCATCTCAGAGAAAGGATTTGGCAATAACGATGGCGAATGACTCCGATTTTTCACTTCCGAGTATTCCAACGAACCGCGTTGATCGAGTTGACCGATTGACGATCGCAAAAAACTGGTTTCCCAGATACACCGGCATGAAATTGGATGAGCTGGGTGACTATGTCTTGTTGACCAATTTTGACAGTTACCTGCAAGGTTTTGCCAACCGTTTTGATTGCGAAATCAAGGGGATGGGGAGACCCATGCAGGCGACGACCAATCAGGCTGGCTTGACCATGATCAATTTTGGCATCGGCTCCGCCAATGCGGCGACCATTATGGATTTGCTGATCTCGAAAAAACCGAAAGGAGTCTTATTTCTGGGGAAGTGCGGCGGACTCAAGACTTCCACCGATATCGGGCATTTCATATTGCCCATCGCTGCGATTCGAGGAGATGGAAC
>JBGTDM010000102.1:0-7420 GCA_041748315.1 Pirellulaceae bacterium | reverse complement strand
GGCAGATGCGGATTGACGACGCCCGCTGCAAACTAAAAACTGTCTACCCTAAAATCCTTAACCACCAACCCGAAAATCGAATTGGAACAAAGCACTAGCTACTCGCACTGCGATAGCTGAGAAGTGAACGGTTGAATATCCAGCGCGAAGCGAAAAGGGCGGCGAGCGAAGCGATCAACGTGAAGCCGATAATTGCAAATTCACCGGTAGCCCACTCGGGTCGCAACGGTCGGGCTAAAATTCGTGCCGGTACATTGGCAACCAACAAGATCGGAACGACAAACGAAAAGACCGCCCACAGACCAAACCCCCAGCCCCCTCCCCGTTGATAAATTTCGCTGGGATACCGATAGAATTGAGTCAGATAGAAGTAAATCAAGTAGATGTTCTGATTTCGTCCGAACCAGACACTCAACGAAGCAAGCGACAAGATCAACGCGTACAAAATAAAAACCCCGCATAGCAAAAACAGCAGATAGGCCGGAATCGACCAGGCATTTAATACCAACGGTCGATCGGGTTGCTGGGTCAGTGTCACAACCGCGAATACTACGAGAACAATGCCGGCAAAGGCATTGACGAGCGAGGGCCAATTGAATTTGGGGAACGAAATTAAAAACTGGGTATCAATCGGCTTGAGCAGAGCGAAATCCAAATGTCCGGTGCGAATGAGTTCGCTGAATTCCTGGGCATTGGGCATGAACACGGTTTGTACGATGCTGTTGACAATCCACACGGTCCCGAGAAACACATAAAATTCGAATTCCCCCCAACCGGTATCCTTACCAATCGAACTTGCATTTAGAAAAATGATTTTGAAGAACGCCAGATTCATCAGCGTCCAGGCCAGGGAAGAGATGGCTTGCAAAATAAAATTTGTGCGAAACGACAGGTCTCGCACCAGAGAGTTTCTCGCAAAGGTCCACAAAATTCTTAAATAGGGGATTGGGCGCGGCGCGCGCGGGCGCAAATTGAGTTCCTCCACAGAGCTTTGGACGCTTGGCCCGCTCGTATTCAAATTCGGTTGAGACACGCCTTAACCTCCGAAACCACTATACCGCTTGACGCCGCGGTGCCAGAGGACTCGAGCCATCACAATAAAAAAGATGACCCATAGAAACTCTGCGAACAAACCCCAATACATTTCACTCCCCGAAACTTTACCGAGGAATACCGCGGCGGGAAAATAAGCCAGGTATTTGAATGGCATGCAATCGACGGCGTAACGAAAATTAATCGGTTCACTTGGAATCCAATCCAACGGGAACATGTGGCCAGACAACATGAAGTTCAGCAGCATATAGATAAACGTCAGTGATGTAATCTCCAGGAACCAGAACGCAATCAATCCCAGGCAAGCTTCCAAATAAAATCCCAGTAAGAAGCTCAGTACCAGCGACAGAATAAATACGATCAGCACTTCCGTCGTTGGCCAGCCGGCATCAAAAAACCCCTGTGCTAGAAAAAACACAAATGCAAACGGAAGGATTGCAATCAGGTAATAAACCAGCTTGTGAGCGAGGCGTTGCAATAATAGGCAGCCGAGTAGATCAACCGGTTGAATCAGAAACTTTTTGATTTCGCCATTGCGAATCTGGGTTGAAATCCCCGTGGACAGGCCGGGCATGCTGGAGAATGCTCGACTGATGTAGACCAACAGAACATAAGCGATAATATTATGAAACGTATACCCCTGAATATTCGGGGCCTCTTCTGAAGTCGGACTCGTCTCGGCGGCAACCGTTTCATAGATGGCGGCATACAGAAAGATCAAAATCACAACCTGCATGAAACGCATCAAGGTCCCCAGCGCAAAATCGGCGCGATAGACCAATCGTTCTTCGATCGAAACTCGAAAAAAAGTCCACCAAGTCAGGCATTTCTGACGCAAACCGGGCGAAATTGAGATTGGAATCATCTCGATGTTGCCTCCAGCCGTGACGCAGTCGACTCGGCTTGACTGCCGTTCATTGATTGCTCGGCTTCGAAGAATACCTGCGCGATGACTTCTTCCAAGGGTGGGTCTTCGACGACAATATCAACAACTTGTCGTGACGAGAGGAGCTGCGAAAGGGTCTTGGCAACTTCGTCGCGAGCCATTCGGAATTTGATTTTGGGAGGCTCAATCGACACGTCAAGCGCTAAACGCTCGAGTCCAACGAACGACTCATTTTCAGCCAAGGTTAAAGTAATAATTTTTTCGTTGCCGAAGCGATCAACGATTCCAGCCAGCGACCCATCATGATGGATCCTGCCACCGGCAATGATGATCACTCGTTTGCAAAGTGCCGCAACATCCTTCATGTAGTGGCTCGTCAGAATGATGGTGATCTTACGCTCTTTCTGGTAGTGTCGCAAAAAATTCTGGATGTTATGTTGAGCGACGACATCCAAACCGATTGTTGGCTCGTCGAGAAACAGCACATCCGGCGAATGCAACAACGCTGCAATTAACTCCATCTTCATTCGCTCGCCAAGTGATAACTCTCGAACGGGTTGACCCATTAACTTTTCCACATTGAGCATCGTGGCCAGTTCATTGAGCGATCGATCGAATTCTTTCACATCAATACCGTAAATGTGCTGGTGGAGCCGGAATGATTCCTGTGCAGGGAGGTCCCACCAAAGCTGATTCTTCTGTCCCATCACCAACGCCATCCGGCGACGAAAAGCGTTTTCTCGCTTCCATGGGACATGACCCATGACGGAACAGGTACCGCTTGTCGGATTGATCACTCCAGAAAGCATTTTCAAGGTGGTTGTCTTCCCCGCACCGTTCGGCCCCAGAAAGGCGACGAATTCACCCTGGTCAACTGTCAAATCGATTTCCGAAACCGCTTCGACGTTACGATACTGACGTTTAACCAAGCCGCGCAACGAGGCGACTAAACCTTCTTTTTTTTGATAGACCCGATAAGTCTTGGTCAGCTTTTGAATGTCTATGATTGGCATGGCGTCAATTATACGGTTCAAAGGTCCATCGCGAAATCAGAAATGAAACCACCTGAACCGGAGAGTTTGAAACGTATCGTTCGTGATCTTGAAACGGGGTTTAAAAACCGGCAGATCCTGCTCGTCAATGAAGTGATCGTCGTCCCTGTTGGATATTTGTGTAACGCTACCCACCCTTAAACCCCTTACGAATCCGGACTCCAGCTCGGTTGGCAGCATTCATAAGTGCTTTGCCTATGTGAAGTCTAGAGTTGGCCATTGGATCTGGATGAAGTGGAGAATCGTATACTTGTTGGCTCCTCGATATTTTGCGATAGTTGAAGGATGCTAGTGCTTTGTCCAAGTTAGAGATTAGGATTAGCCGGGGTGCGTTGGCACCCGGTTCAGGCCGTAAAGACCGGACGCTAGCGCGTTCCGGCTGATACTCAGCAATCCGAACTCTTAATATTGACAAAGCACAAGGCCAAATTTTGTTCATTGTTCGATCTCTCTATGACCTTTGATCCTCGACAACTTCGAATCGGCATTGGCCACGATACTCATCGATTGGGACCGCACGGTCCATTACGTATCGGCGGCGTCGATATCGACTTTGATCAACACTTGATCGGACACAGCGATGCGGACGTGTTGCTGCACGCTGTGACAGACGCAATCCTAGGTGGGGCGGCCATGGGTGATATCGGAATGTTGTTTCCGAATGACGACCAATCCAACCTCAATCGAGATTCGGCCGAAATGTTAAAGCTGGTAACGGTAACTGTCCGAAACGCCGGCTTCGACCTGATTAATATCGACTGCATCGTTTTTGCCGAGCAACCGAAACTCGCTCCCTATCGCGAACAAATCAAACTCAACATCGCCGCGTGCTTGAACGTGTCGAGCGACCGCATTGGAGTAAAATCAAAAACGGGTGAACAAGTCGATGCGGTCGGGCAGCGGCTAGCCATCTCCGCACAATGCGTTGCCTTATTATGGAAGCGTAGTTAAACGGTAGAACTAATAACACTTCGCCGCCATCCATTAACACATTCCGTTCGCGTCTAATCGCGAATGGATTCCAGCCACCGGATATCGGCTGCCGATAACTGATCGATCGCGACGGTGATGTCGTTGCCTTCAGTCGTTCGCAGGCGGATCGATTTTGCTGAACTTGCCAACAATGTTGCCATAATTTTGTACTTGCCGCTGGTACTGGTCCATTCCCGTTCAACTTGATCTGCAACGGACTTCCAAAGCAACTCCTCCGAACTCGCAATGCTCTCTTCGGGTTGATTCTTCGGTAGAGATGCCGATAACCGGGATCTCACCAAGACCGCTTCGATTCTGGGTGCCAGCGCCGTATTGGCATACTGGGCGGCTAAGGCATCAAGTTTTTCTGTTCGTTGTACAGATTTGCTTGCTTCCATTCGTTGCAGGCTGCTCAGATCCGCCAGCAACGCTTGAAATCCGGTTTGTCGAGTTGCGGAACTGCGCAAGTCCGCCAAGGCTTTGTTAAGCGGTTTGAATCGTTTTAAGTCTGTTGTCAACCGTTGAAACCGCTCAACGCATGCAATCTGTTCCTGCAAGTTCGACTCTGAAAATTCGTTAATCGAACTGGAAATCTTGGACAGTTCGGATTCCAGAAGTTGCCGGACTTCAGCCACCGACTCACGTAGTTCAACAACCGGTATCGCGAAACATGGAATCGCGTCATCAAATGCATTGGGGATTTTCACGATGACTTGAGCTGCACCCAGTGAATCTTCGTTCGCCAAATGGTCTCGAACGGTCGCGTTGGCCGTCACAACTGCTTGGGCATCAAGTTCGGAAATTGCAATCCCGGATTGACCTAACGAGGTGCTCAGTAGTTCGACGAGATCATCCGCGGGTAGCGCACCGACACGATTGTACAGTTCATGCCCGTCGGCACGGACAATAAACATTTGCGGAATCGCACCTCGTTCGGGGGTATGTTCTCGCGTCCAAAGTTGATAATCGGGTGACGCGACATCGATTTTGATGGGCACAAACTGTGCAACCAAAGGCTTGAGTTTAGCATCCGTAGTCAGACGCTCCATCAACGCCTTGCAAGGGGCTCACGTGCTGCTACCAGCGACCGCCAAAATCGGACGGCCAGTCAGCGCGGAAGTTGCCTTCGCTTCCGTGACAAAACTCAGTTGCGATTCTTCGTCCTGGCTTGTTGCCCGGTCCTCCAGTAAAAGGCATGACCCCAAACAAACGATCATGAACAACAAACGGCTACACTGTTTCATAATTCGTCCCGGTGAAAAGGTGTTGAATTCCTATCTGTGTTATAGCTAAAACAAGCAAAAGAGCAACCTAAGAAAGCAGACATGCGTGGACCGGCCGCGACTTGGCTCAATATGTGGCGCCAAAACGGCGGAATCAAGCATTTCTTCTGCCCAATAATTTTATCCCAAGCCAATCCATGTGCCTCAGGAAACCAATGTTCCTGGCTCTTTGTTGGGGCATGCCGACAAATTGGCGTAGCCGATGAGCGATTGCGAAAACATTGACCCACCGATCAATTGACCCACCGATCAATAGAACACGACATGCTTGCAAAGGATTGACATTCCTTGGCCGCCGCCGACGCAAAGTGTCGCCAGACCCAACGCATCGGGTTGGTTGAGCTGATCAAGCCGATGGTGCAACGTCATCATCAATCGTAGACCGCTTGCGCCCAATGGATGCCCGAGTGCGATCGCTCCGCCCCAGGTATTAACGATGTCCAACGGGATACTAAGTTCCATGAGACTCGCTAAGACCTGGACGGCGAAGGCTTCGTTGATCTCGACGGCAGCCAAGTCCTCAGCCAAAATATTGTTCCTCGCGAATATCATTTGGGTCGCTGGAACCGGTCCCATCCCCATCACGGCAGGATCGACGTGTGCAACCGCAACATCGATGATTTCCAATCCTGAAGCGACACCCATGGTTCGCGCGGTATCGTAACTGCATACGACGCCACAGCATCCGCCGTCGGTAAGCGGTGAACTGGTGGCAGCCGTGACAACACCGGCTTCCGAAAAGGCTGGCGCAAGGCCGGCCATTTTCTGGTGGTCCACCGGGACCCGAATGAACTCATCACGCTCGATAAATACCGGGTAGATCTGTTGTGCGTACAAGTGATCCGCGTAGGCTTGATCTGCCAACTCATGACTACGCGCTGCCAACTCCTCTTGCTTGGCACGAGTAATTTTTGGGTACTGAGCTGCAACTTTCTCAGCGGTATCACCATTCGGAATGTATGCGGTGGGTCGAAGTTGTTTGATTCGATTGGATTCGGAAAAGTTCGCCCCCCGTCTCGGGATGCGGCTCATTGATTCAACGCCTCCGACCAAAAAACACTCCCCCCATTCTGAGCGGACACGTGAGGCGGCAATGGCGACTGCTTCCAGCGAACTGGCACACAAGCGGTTTACAGTCGTTCCAGGAATGGCAAGGTCCGCACCCAAAGCGACCATGCGCGCCAAGTTATACCCCTGTTCACCCTCGGGATAAGCGCATCCCAACACAAAATCATCAAATTTATGGCTCCATAGTTCAGGAAATCGTTGATAGTGTCCCGCCAACAATTCAATCATCAGATCATCAGCTCGATAATCCTTGAATGCGCCTTTACCAGATCGACCAAACGGTGTGCGCAATCCAGCAACGAAAATAGCTTGTCTCAATGTATCACCGAATAAAAAGATCAAGGAAGATTTGTAGATCCAGAATCAAGCGTCGACTGCCCTTCCCACGATCGTCAGGATTCATTCAATGTAGGCGAAAATACAGTTTGCACCTGATGGGTGCGGAGGCAAATCATCGAATTACAGTGCGCGGATCGTGGAATGCCAACTGGTCCCAGATCCTTTGTACTTCCCTAGCATACCAAATTTACTGGGCGAAATTCAACCGCGAGCCGCACAATCAAACTTGTTCAAGCAACATGGTCTCTAAGATTCAATTCGCTCGCCGGTTCAGCTACATTGTTCATGTCATATCCGGCACTTGGTTTACGCAGCTTGTTTGACCCACGGACGCAATTCGTTGTCTTGAAATCTGGAAGATTTGGCGAGCGACAACAAATCGACTGGATCTTGACAATGGACCCGGGAAACCCCGACTTTGAAGCACAGATGAGGTCTTACGACTCGGTCTGCCAATCGCGCCCAATGTCAGTGCAATCAGCACGCGCTGTTGACATTCGTCGCTGGATTTCAAGTCTGTTGTTGTCTATGATACAAGCCTGATTCAGCATGCTCGCTGCAGGTTGCCTTACCGGTCATTGGTCACGTATGCGATTGAAGGGGCTCTTTGAATTAGCGCCGGGACATTTCCGCTTTCGATCGAAATCTCGCGAAAAACCCCCTCGCTGGGCTCTGGCAAGCGTTTGAGTTCTTTACCGTTGTCGTCAAAAAAAATGAGTGCTCGTCAATGCAACATCTGTTGAATCAACTCGATCGACTCCCCGATT
>JBGTDM010000101.1:0-15853 GCA_041748315.1 Pirellulaceae bacterium | reverse complement strand
GTAAGTTGGCGAACGATATTCGTCGAGAGATTTCGGCATTGCTAATCCTATCAAAATAGCGGACAATTTCTTCCGAGGTAACAGAATAAAATCACCCGGATCAAAATCCGTGTCAACCCCAACTTTTTGACAGCCCAGGCTAAGGCGATACGCAAAACACTGGTATGCCCGCATTTTCTTCTTTAGATTTCTATGCGTATTTTGTGATTTAACAACCTCCTGCATCGTGGGTTTCAGGGAGATCCCACCCGGCGAAAGATATGCTCCCAGTTGGGTTTTAAAACGTTTCAAATCGCGACCTCACATGTCCAACAATCCACTAAAAGATTGACAAAACAAGTCGTTTAACCACTGCACCGAATGCTAAAAGATCAGTTAACGCTGCCGTATTAATCTTACAGCGCCGGCTCGATGCAAAACTGTAGGCCAGCCTTTCCAGGCTGACGCCGTTTACCTGGTTCGTGCCAAACCGGGAGGATTGGGTCAGCCTGGAAAGGCTGACGTACATACCTTGCGCTGTAGGATTAAGTGGCGCGTTTCAAGGCGCTTCTATGGTGCCGGGTTTGGGAATCTCAGACATCATGCTAAGATTTGAGAACAATCCAAATGCTTTTAATCCCCTGGGACTTTTTTGCCCACCTAGCGAAAGAGCGATGAAAATGTCTGAACAACTTATAGAAGATGCCGTGATTCTCGCATGCCAGCGCGGGGAGTCCGAATTCTTAGGCTTCAGGTACCTCGACAGTCAAGTTTCAATAGTTAACGGACGGATCGACGTTCTATGTTTTGAAGCTACCGCTGGAACCCTGTGGATTGTGGAATGCAAGCCGGGCACGGCTGACGCGTGGGCAATCGACCAAGCCAAATCCTACTGCGACGAAATTAAATTAGAAGGCCCCAAGGCATTCCTGGAGAGATTTCTTCAACAAAGTAAACTGAAGGACGAGATCATTCCTTATTCGTCTGACACTGTCCAGGCGATGGTGGTTGCCCAAGGCTTTAATGACGAATCACTTGCTCGTGCGCGCGAAAAGGGTACTCGAGCTGTCGTAGCAAAATTTGTTGGGCGTGACCGTCAGTTTAGCCATGCCACCGAAAGTGAACCCCAACCCGCTGACAACAAAAGAAGCGTTAAAGCCTCCATCTGCATTACCGATAGCGATTGGAAGGAGTACATTGCATCCGAGCGCCTCAAATCGGAATTCTGTGATCTATGCAACGCGTGCTTGCAAGAGTCTGATGAACGAAGAAAATGGATCGTCGTTCAGTCCAAGTACGCACACCTTTGGATTCGTTACCGAGGAGAAGCAGTCTTATGCATGTTCCCCAAAAATCGTGCGGGAATTGACGTGCAGTTGATTCAGGGCGATGACATTTCTAGAGAGAACATCTCGTTTAGAATCATCGACGATGGTTTAACAAGCATCGTGACAAAGGACCCTGGTGATCAAGTAAAATGGAACGAACGGAAAACAACGATCCAAAACCGACTGGATTTAATTGACCGATATCTGGACAAAAGGGCCAACTGAGAATCAGTGCAAATGCGGCGAGGCCTCGGGCGACAACGCGGAGGGGCGGCGACGGATTTAGTTTATCTCTTTTGGATCTGCCGCGCTGGCGACGCGTTGATTCCAAGCCCAGTTGTTTGGCTGTCGATACGATCCATGAAGGGCTCCTTAATCCTTCAGCGCCGGCTCGATGCAAAACTGTAGGCCAGCCTTTCCAGGCTGACGCCGTTTACCTGGTTCGTGCCAAACCGGGAGGATTGGGTCAGCCTGGAAAGGCTGACGTACAATCATCGCAGTAAGTTGGCTTGATTTCCAAGGATTAGTTGCGCATCGACCAGTTTGATGATGTGTTGTGCGACTTCCAGTTTGGTGCCACTGTGTGAGAGCACAACGTCGCCCTGCGAATTGATAACTTCAACGGCATTGTCTTTCGAATCGATTGCGGAGGGGCCGTTGAGGACGACTAACTCGCAACATTTTTGTTGCAGCTTGGTTAGTGCACGATAACGAGCATCATCGGTTTCCAATGCAAAACCGACCAACCATTGATGTGGTGTTTTGATTCTGCCCATTGACGCAACGACATCATCGGTTTCAACAAGTTCCAGATTGAAAGGCTCCCCAGTCTTTTTGATTTTTGTTGCTGCGACGTTGGTCGGTCGATAATCGCAAGGTGCGGCGGCGCCGATCAATCCATCACAATCTGGAAACAACCGATAACATGCCTCCAACATCTCCTGGGTCGTTACCACGTGGACGACCGTCGCAGCGCTTGGATAATCGAGGTGCACAGGACCCGTGACAATGGTCACCGCGTGTCCAGAAGCGAGTGCCGCCTGGGCCAGCGCGGCTCCCATTTGGCCGCTGGATGCATTGGTCAGAAATCTGACTGGGTCAAGGTATTGCCGAGTTGGTCCGGAGGTGATCAGTATTTTGGCCATCGGCGTACTGGAGCGCTTGGTGTTACAGTCGAGACTTTAAATTCGTAATGGTGTTAATGGGTGAACTTGGATTCATGCCATCGTCAAGGATTACGTCTAGTCTCGGAGCAGGTGTGGGTGATATGGTCGACAATGTCATCCGGTTCGGCCATGCGACCCTTCCCTTGAACCCGGCAGCTTAACCATCCTTCGCCTGGTTCGATGATGATGACGCCATGTTCTCGCAGGGTTTCCAGATTTTTTTGAACGGCGGGCTGATTCCACATTTCCACATTCATGGCTGGCGCCATCAGAACCGCCCCCGTAAAACATAGATACGTTGTACTCATCAAATCGTCCGCCAAGCCGAGCGCGCACTTGGCAATGAAATTTGCGGTGGCTGGCGCAACGCAAAAAACATCGTTCGCCCTGGCTAATTCAATGTGCGCTCCGAGCGGAAACCTCGAGTCAAACATATCGGAGACGACGATCCGACCCGACAGCGCGGCAAAGGTTGCGTCGCCGACGAATGCATTCGCCGACGTCGTCGTGATGACCTGAACCTGGAAGCCAGACTGAGCGAGACGGCTGGTGACTTGTGCCGTTTTGTACGCCGCGACGCCTCCGCAGACACCCAATAGAATATTTCGATCAGCCATGGGACCCGCGGTCTTTCGTTTACATGTCTTCCATGTTTAAATCGGGTGATTCCATGAAGTCCGGCGAGAGGTCCACGACCCGAACCTCGTTCGAGGTGTCAAGATAAACCTTGCCTGCTCGTATTTCCTGAAGCACGATTTCCATCTTGTCGGAGTCTTCGCTACAGTTGATCAGGGGTCGAGCACCGCGATTGAGTTGCACCAGGCGTTTTTGGATCAACGTTGATAGTTTAAACCGTCCACCGACCAGGTTGACAATTTCTTCTTGTTTCAGTTCCTCGTACATGAGTGTTCCTTATAGTGTTGAAGTAGATTGCACATTTCTGTTGCCGTGGCATCGAGATCGATGTTGACCACGACATGTTTGTAGTTGGATGCCAGTTCCATCTCGGCTTGGGCTACGGAGAGTCTTCGTTGGATCGCTTGTTCGGATTCCGTCCGACGACCTCTTAACCGTTTTTCAAGTTCCTGTTGAGTGCCAGGATGTACGAAAATCGTGATGGCGTCCGGGACGGATTTCAACACGGACAAAGCACCAGTGACGTCAATCTCCAAGATCACCCAATTACCACTTTCCAATAACTGCTCTACGGGTTGCCGCAACGTTCCGTACCAGAAGCCCTGTTCGAACACTTCGACGGCTTCCAACAATTTGCCACTGTTTTGAAGTTCAATGAATTCCTGTTGGCTGAGAAAATGGTAGTCGACGCCAGGGCGCTCATTCGGTCTTGGTGGTCGCGTCGTCGCTGACACGCTGATTTCAAGTGGAAGTTCGCAGCGTTCAATCAGCTTCCCGACGACGGTGGATTTCCCCACTCCAGAGGGTCCGGAGATGATAATGAGTTTTCCAGGCCTGGGATTTTTCATGAACTCCATACTCATTCAATGTTTTGCACCATTTCGCGAATTCGTTCGATTGCCGTTTTTATTTCAACGACGTGCCGGCCGATTTCCGAATCATTGGCTTTCGAACCAATCGTGTTTGTTTCGCGCAATATCTCCTGAGTAACAAATTCTAGTTTCCGACCGTCAGCTCGACTAGAGTCAAGTCCATCACGAAATTGCTTGATGTGGCTTCCCAATCGAACAATTTCTTCGGAAATGTCGGATCGATCGGCAAACAACCCGACTTCCCGAATAATGTCCGAATTCGAAATTTGAGCGCTGTAGGGTTGAAGCCACTCGTTGATTTTCTCAAGTAATCTCCGCGCATAATCTTCCACAACACGGGGAGATCGGTTACCAATGTCCGCCAAGTTCGCTTCGATTGTTTCGATCTGGGACAGCAAGTCTCGGGCCATAACGGCTCCTTCGTTGGCCCGCATCTCCATCAAGCTACGCAGGGCATCCTCGGTAACTTGCTCGAACATTGGCCACAAGCTGTCGACATCCTCGGTTCCCTGGTCGGACTCTGAGACCACACCTGGTAAACCCAAAAACGCTTCCGATTGCACTCTCTCAAAAAACGTTGGGTCAAACTCTCGAACTTCGGTAAGGTAGTTTTGAAGCTGGCTCTTGTTGAGCGAATACTGCACCGTACCATTGTTCGCTTGATACCGAAACGTCAGAGTGATTGTTCCGCGCTTCGCGTATTTTCGTACCAGATTTTGGATGGGAACTTCGAAGCGGGAAAATTGATCGGGCCAATAGATATGACACTTTAGATATCGGTTGTTGACAGCGCGTATCTCACAATCGACGGAATATCCTTCGACCTGGAGTTGTGATTGGCCGTGCCCCGTCATGCTAAATATCAAACGACCGACTCCAAAAATCGAGGTCAAATTCTGTTTCGCGTCCACGTTCCGGCAGATTCACGACTTTGAAAATCTACAAATCGCCGGGTCTAAAAATTTTTCATTCAGGGTTGGATTGCTGCGACACAAGAACCCCGTCGCCGCCACGTTCGCGAGAAATTCGTTCAAGACTGCGATCGCCGTCTGGGTTAGAACCCCCGAGCTTGGACAATGCCAATTAACCGGAATAGGTTCACGTCGAAAATGGGAAATCGTATTGACTCACGAGGTTCCTGAGATGGGTGGCGACGGATGCCTTTCCGTCCTATCCACCGTCCTTGTCATCTCCATCGACCTGGTTTTTGTCTTCGTTATCGGAGTTGTTGTCGGCATCTTTATTCTTTTCCGTCCCATCCAACCCAGCCGGGTCAAATTGGCCGTCCCCAGAGGGGTTCGGTTGAGCGTCCGACTTTCCGTCAGTTCCGACTGGATCTTCAACTGGGTCGCCAAGCGCAGGGACGTCGTCGTCGGCGTCCAGGGGTAACTCGCCGTCATCGTCGCCGAGTGCCCCGGCATCACCCGGTGCCACAAATCCCTCTTGGGACGTCACGGGTCGTGGCGGCGGATTATAAAACTGAATGGTTAACATCGAAAGCATGATCCAAACGATGGCGGTTCCAACGGTAATCCGAGTGAACACATCGCCTGCCTTCGAGCCAAACGCACTCTGACCACCAGCCCCACCCAATGCACCGGCTAAGCCTCCTCCGCGACCACGTTGGACTAAAACCAACAAAATCATGAATACGGAGCTGACAAAGAGCAGCAACTGCATTACAAACAATCCGAATTGCATAGATCGATCTCGATTTGGCTGGGTCGGCCGACCAGCAATTCCGCTGGTGCGACGACAAACGTTGTACTGAATTAACAAAGTGCTAACAGGAGCGGGTCAGTTATCGCCGACATGCGGATCATGTCCAATGATGACTAACAAGAGCGGACTATGGCCAGAAAATTCCCGGCTTTGAGCGAGGCACCACCCACTAAGGCCCCGTCGATATTCGGTTGAGCCAACAACGCGGCTGCATTTTCCGAATTGACGCTCCCTCCGTACAATATGGACACCTGTTCTGCAAGTCTCGAATTATAGCAGTTTTCAATCATCTTGCGAAGGTCGGAATGAACACTTTCAGCCTGATTTGGCGTGGCGACTTTGCCTGTTCCAATTGCCCAAACCGGCTCATACGCAATAACGATATGGGCAAACGCCTCTTCGTCCAAGCCTGCCAACGACTCGGAAAACTGTCGTCGGATCACCGCTTCGGTCGAGCCAGATTCCCGTTCTTCCAGCGTTTCTCCAATACAGACAAGGGGTCGCAATCCCGCTTCTATGGCAGCATGGACCTTTAAATTGATAATCTGATCCGTCTCTCCCATGATCTGCCGCCGTTCACTGTGTCCTAAAATGGCGAACTGGCAACCGATATCCGCGAACATTTGGGGGCTGAGTTCGCCAGTAAAGGCACCCTCCTCTTCATAGAATGTGTTTTGGGCGCCAACCACGACTGGGCTCCCCATCGTTTCCTCAACGACCGCCTCCATATAAATAGATGGTGGGCACAAAACGACTAACACCTCGTCATCGGCAACGCCCGCAACGATGGCGGCCGCAAGTTCTGCAGCCCCGTTGCGATCGAGGTTCATCTTCCAATTTCCCGCAATGATCTTCTGCCGCAACCGAATTCTCCTCGTGTTTTGCAAGCCGTTATCTTCTGTTTATAACTCTGGCAAGTTATCGCGACCAGTGGTGGCGATCGTATCTAAACGAGTTCGCTCGAATTCCACGATCCGGGAAACGGGATTCTGTGATCAGAGAAGATGACAAAACGTCACGGCCACCGCGGACAGGGAGAAAGCAACTGAAATGGGGCTGGCCGCGCTCGATTTGCCGGCAGACAAATCAAAAGGCGTGGGCGGGAGTCGAACCCGCGATGGTGGATTTGCAATCCACTGCCTTAGCCACTTGGCTACCACGCCATTGGTTATCCGAGTTTCCCAGCAAGCTAACGATTCCCGCGTCCGGTCAACGCGCTCAGAACAAGGTCGCAGTTGTGGGATACCGCAAACGGTACCGAGTTAAGTGAAAAGTATCGCAATTGATTATATCGGTCAAGTGGGTTAGGAAAGCTGAATTAAGTTTGCCGTCGCTCAGAATTCGCGCTGATAAACCCCTACAACTGGAGCAAACAATACCTGATTCGGTTCGGCACCTTTTTGGAATTTTCATTTACCGAAGTTTTGGATAATTTTTTCTCATTTTTAATGATGGTTCGAGCTAAGTTTTTCTCGCATTGGTAATTTGCCGACCAATACAAAGTTCAAACGACTCGCGGGTAAGGATTTTTCCCCAAAAACGGAATAGACGCGAAGCCCAACCTGACATCACAGGATCGCGGCAATCGCCGCTTTCATCGGAGCCAACTCATGAAAAATAAACCAACTCAAAACAAGCCCTGCTTGTTCGTCAATCTTGCTGAGAAAATTGCGATTCAAAACCAGATCGTCGTGCAGACCATGGACGAAATCATCGAGCGTTCATTGCTTAGCCTTGACGAATCCGACGAAAAGCACACATCGCAGGTTCAGAAAACAATCGATGCGACTCAGGTGAAAGAGGCGACTTCAAAAGACACTAATCGAAAGGATTTGCCTCGGCCAAAAGTGTTGAGTCGTCGCGCATCCAACTGGATGCAGATGGAAGATTCTGTCTAATCTCGTCTCTCAAGTCCGTCGGATACTGTTCGATCGCAATTCGATCCGGATGGTTCTGTTACTATTGAATTACGGCTTCAACTAATAATGCCTGAAAACCGGCTTCAGCGAGAATGGATTACGACGGAGAACTGACCGATTCTTCAGGCTTTTTAATACCGAGTGACGCAATCGCTATCAAGAATTCGTTTGCCGTTTACGTCGATACCGCGCACTGACTCGATTCAAGAGTGACTTCTCGTCGTCGGAAAGGCTCTCGATTCCCTGTCGATGCAGTTTATCCAGAATACGATCTGCTCGGCGCTCCTCTTCGATTTCAACCGCTTGTTCAAGGGACTCTCGGGACTCCTGTTTTTCCTGCAGCCATTGGGAAATTGACAATTCGCCTTCTTCCCCTTCCAGGGCATTCAAGTCCTGTTCGTCAAAGAAATCGAATCCGGAGAACGAATCGTCATCTTCGTCTTCCCAATCCTCGTGCTCAGGCAGGGTGTATAAATGAAAACCGTGGCGTGCGGTACTGATCAATGTAATTCCGGCCATCGAAAACAGAAACCAACCTGGAAACAGGCGACCTATGGACTCCTCACGATAAACCCACGCTAACCCAAGAATCATCAGCGAAATTCCGATACCGATCACCAATACGATCGTTTCCACACGAATCAAGGTAAGATTAGGATTCTGCGACTTCAACGCCGCCCGTAGGGCGAGGCTTCCATCGAGGGGATGGACCGGAAGTAAATTGATCAGCAGCAAATGAAAATTGACCCAGGTCACAATCTTTAAAATCGATACCTCCTGCATCGCCATATCGATATCGAAGGGACGAAATGTATTCGTCAAGGACCCAAGGGTTGCATGCCCAGATTGAATTAAGAGTAAAGCGCCAAATACAAAAATCATTCCACTGGCAAACGGCCCCGCCAAATGGACAAGCAACTGTGATCTGGGCGAGCCGGGCAAGTACATTCGCGATTGCCCCCCCCATGGCGCGAGGATCATATCCTCGACCTGGCCCCCCATGTTGGTGTTGACAAAAACATGAGCGAGTTCGTGGATCAACACGCTGATCAGGAGAATGAGAATCGTCGCAATTGCGGTTGCCCCGATTGCCGAGGGGCGCGAAACGACATTCCTCTCAACCAAAAAGACGACAATTGCAAACAGCACGAACAGGATATGCAACCGTATGGGTACGCCCAGCCATCTTCCCAGACTTGCCGTCCAAGTGTAACGATCTGCCATGATTGAAGAATTCACGAATTGTTTTGCGGTTGATTAGCTGATATCTAATCTTACCCACAGGCGCCCCGGGCTTCAATCGCATCTTAAGTCCCAGCGTGGAATTAGTCCGGTAGATTTTGTAAGAAAATGCGCAGTTAACGGTTGGACATCGCTGAATTGAGCAAATCGATGCCTCAGTTGTGGCCATGGACCCGGATGGCAGGCGACGACGTGCGCGATATGCACGTTTTAGTTTATCTCAGTTGCCGTCAAATTGACTTTGTATCTCGTTGGCCGTCGGAAAGTCATCCGATTTTTCGGCCGTAACCTATTCACCACTTTGTTCAATACACCCCTAAATTTTTTGATGTACTCGTCTGATCTGGATATTCTGGAGAAACGTGCAACCACGCTATTCAAAAAAGCGGCGGGAAAATCGGCGATTGGTGCGCTCAGTCACGCGCTAACCAAGGGCGAGAATAGAGTTTTTCAATGATGCGAGATCTGCGTTCCGATTCAGAAACCGGTTGACTGCTCAACGGTTCCAGGTGCCATTTGCGATGGGTCGGGACCAATTCATGATCCAAAGGCCAGTTGAACGCCGTCACATTCTGTACCATTTGTTGACCAACCTCGTGTTGCAACAACTGATTCAGCTTCTCACAGTTCATCGATACGTTTCCAGCGCGAGGAGGCATTGGGCCAGCCTCAATGCGGTAACATCCGTGCAATAGTTTTGGATCGAAACCACCAACCCGATTGATCACCTGCGCAATTTCATACAAGCTTAAACATCGACTCCCTCCAGCATGAAAAATCCCTGTTGCATCGTTGCTGAGCATCATTTCGAATAACAGGTTCATGCATTGAACATAACTGGGAGTACGAACTTCGTCATAGTAAAGCGTTGCCGGTCGCCCGGCGGCAAACCGCGATTGAATCCAGTCGATCGCGCCGGCGTGACCATTAAAGCTGATTCCCATTGGCAACGAAACCCTCAAGACGCAGGAACCTGGTGCATTGGCCTGTACCATTGCTTCGGCAGCGACCATGGTTTTTCCATAAATGGTCACTGGATCGGGTGTGTCTGATTCGACGTAGCCACCCACCTTGGAACCAGAAAAGACAAGGTCGACCGACAAATGCACCACGCGGATCTTATCGTCGAATCGATCGACTTGCTGTAAGGCATCGATTAACGAAGACACACCTTCAACATTGATGCGAAATGCCATCGAGGGATCAAGTTCGCAAGACTTGAGCGCACAGTTCCCGCCGCAATTCAGAACCGACCGAATACGATGCCGCTGCAAAATCGCAACCGTACTCTCGCGGTCCTCCAAATTGAAGGCCAGAATCCCTTTATCGTTAAGCCGATACGTTTCGACGGGGCGTTGACCGAAGACTTGTCCAGGATAATGATGCGACAAATAGTAATAGGCATTGAACCCTGTCACACCGGATGCACCCGTAACAAGCAGGGGGAGTCGATGTTCAGGGATCATTGGCCCAACGGGCGAACGACTGGCACCAATCCCCCTGGAAACCGCGATCGGATCAAACGGCTTTCGGCGATATTGAAGTTTTGTGTCGGTAAATTGAGATGGATTCAGCGGCGTCAATGTATGATAAACTTCGCGTAGGTTTGTTGGAGAAGACTTTGTTTCGAATCAAAATCTGTGGAATTACAAACGTTCCCGATGCCGTGGCCGCTCAACAGTTTGGAGCGGATGCCATTGGACTCAATTTCTACTCGCGAAGTTTGCGCTCCGTGACTGTCGATCAAGCTCAAAAGGTTTGTGGTCAACTCGATGGCGTTATAAAAACGGTTGGTGTGTTTGTTAACCAGCCAGTGGATGTTATCAAGCACGTGAGTGCAACATGTCAACTGGATATGGTTCAACTTCATGGCGATGAGCCTATCGAAGTCATGAACGAATTGAGTCAATCATCATTCCCGATCATTCGGGCAATTGCCTGGACTTCGATCGATCAGGTTCGCCGAGACGCCGACGCATGGCTGGATGCAGGTGCCGTCGCCATCTTGCTTGATTCGCGCCGCGGAGGGCAGTTCGGTGGTACGGGTACGTCAATCGACTGGAAAGCACTTTCCAAATTGAATTTGCGGACGAAAACCATACTTGCGGGGGGGTTGTCCGCAGATAACATCGAGACGGCGATTTCCATCTCAAAGACGCAAAGCGTCGATTGTGCTAGCGGCACTGAGGCGTTTCCTGGCAAGAAAGATCATTCGTTGTTACAACGTTTTATCGCCAATGCGATTCGTGCGTTTTCAGTACAGAGTGATGGGGACGATTAATGGGACGATTAATTTGAAAGGGGACAAGCGATCGCCGCAACCCAAAATTCCAACCATCTTCTCCCCAGAATCTACAAGGGGTAACTGCTCGCCCAACGCGGTTCCGATCTTCAGGGATTGGATACCGTCGGGCGGGACTCGGTGGTTATCGGCGGGAACCCGCCCGCAAAAAAGCGGTAGTGGTAAACGTCGAAGATGGATTTCATGAAAAATCGGTTTTTTTCCGAGAAATGCTGGCAATCCCGTTGTTATATTTCGGTTTTGCTTAATATATTGAACATTATCGAGAATTGCTTCGAATTGTATTCAGCAACTTCGCTAGACCGAAATGTACGCCAGCTTGGCAGGCTCGGGAGGTTCTGCCTACGCAGTTGCAACAGAATTGCAATTTTGCCCAGCTTGAAAGCTCCTGAGCTGACGTTGAATTTTTCCGGAGTCCACGTTGGGGTTCCCAAAATTCAGCGTAGTATCAGATTCGGGCCATTGATGACATTTCGAAATCGGTAGATATCCCGAGACGATTGCCTGTTTATATCGATATCCCCAAAGACGGCTTTGGTGTCGATGCATTAAGCGCCAAGGCTCTGAATTTGGAAGCCGTTCAAACTCTAATTTTTATTTAACAATCAAACTCAATAAGGAGCCGAAAGTGGCAGACGTGGTAACGGAAAAACTACCCTACAAAGTAAAGAATATGGGATTGGCGGCGTTGGGTCGCAACGAAATCATCTTGGCAGAAAATGAGATGCCAGGCTTAATGGCCTTGCGTGAAAAATATGGGACATCGAAGCCGCTGAAAGGTGCTCGAATCGCTGGTTGCCTGCACATGACTGTGCAAACCGCCGTTCTGATCGAAACACTGATTGATTTGGGTGCCGAGGTTCAATGGTCAAGTTGCAACATCTTTTCGACGCAAGATCAGGCCGCTGCCGCGATCGCTGCGGTTGGAATTCCCGTGTATGCTTGGAAGGGGGAGACCGAAGAGGAGTACGAATGGTGCATCGAACAAACCTTGTTCTTTAAGGATGGCCAACCCCTCAACATGATCTTGGATGACGGGGGTGATTTGACCGCGATTGTTCATCAGCGCTATCCCGAATTGTTGGAGAATATCAAGGGAATCACGGAAGAGACAACGACGGGGGTGAAGGCACTGAACATGATGTTGAAAAAGGGAGACCTCAAAGTCCCGGCGATCAACGTCAATGATTCGGTTACGAAAAGTAAGTTCGACAATCTTTACGGTTGTCGCGAATCCTTGGCCGATGGTATCAAACGAGCGACCGATATCATGGTTGCTGGCAAAGTCGTGGTTATTGCAGGATACGGCGATGTTGGGAAAGGCTGTGCACACTCGATGCGCAGCTACGGCGCTCGCGTTATTGTCACGGAAATCGATCCAATCAACGCGTTACAAGCGGCGATGGAGGGATTCGAAGTGACAACGATGGAAGACGCTGTTACCCAAGGGAATATCTTTGTCACCGCGACCGGAAATCGCGATATCATCACTGGCCAACACCTCCCAAAGATGAAGCGGGACGCCATAGTCTGTAACATTGGACATTTCGATCACGAGATAGACGTCGCCTGGCTGAACTCGCAAAAGGATGTCGAGCGTGAACGGATCAAGTCGGATCAAGATATCGGTGGCCCTGTGGACAAGTACACCTTCGCAAATGGCAGCTCGATTCTACTCCTTGCGGAAGGCCGGCTAGTGAATCTCGGGTGCGCAACGGGACATCCTTCCTTTGTGATGTCGAATTCGTTTACCAATCAGGTGTTGGCACAGCTGGAACTGTGGCAATCGGCGGACGAGTATGAGATCGGTGTTCACGTATTGCCTAAACGGTTGGATGAAGAGGTCGCACGTTTGCACTTGGAACAAATTGGTGTCAAGTTGACGAAACTCACGCCAGAACAAGCTGAGTATATCAACGTTCCCGTCGAAGGACCGTTTAAGCCAGACTATTACCGGTATTAGGATCAGGAGTCGGTCGAGCCAGTCGATTTTGATGTCGCTGGCGAAGCCACTCGAATTCAACCAAATACTTTGTCAATATTAAGAGTTCGGATTGCTGAGTATCAGCGTCCGGTTTTTACGGCCTGAACCGGGTCCTAACGCACACCGGCTAACCCTAATCTCTAACCTGGACAGAGCACTAAACTTCGTTTAAGCGAGGGTCATTTGGCTCTCGCTTTTTTTGTTGAGTAGCTGGATCGGTTATCTGGCGCAAGCTGTGACGCCGGTTTCACGTGGAACGACCAGGAAGGATGTAGAATCTGCGTAGAGTTTCACGTGCAACTGCTGTCAAGAAGTAAAACGGTTTTTGCCTGGGTCCGGGTCGTGGTCATTCCAGCTCAAGCGTGCTTGTCGCAAAATTGCAATTTGGGATTTTCATAAATCCGCCGGGCTGGTATTTAATCCCTCCGCAAATTTTTGTGTTGCGGACTTGTGTCGGGCGCCCGCTACTCTGTGGCGGAGCAATGTTGGCGCAAATCGGTACCATCGGAGTCGGTCTTGCCAAAAACCATTTGTATCGCGAATCAAAAAGGGGGCGTCGGCAAGACGACGACCACAATCAACCTGGCTGCCGCGCTGGCAAAGGCCGGCAAGTTGACTTTGGTTGTGGATATGGACCCGCAATGTAACGCGACCACTGGGTTGGGGTACGAACCGGTCAATGAGCATCCACTCGTTGGCGAGATACCACTGCGGCGCAACCTTCACGAGACGAACCAGGACAAATTGATTTTGCTCCCTGGCAGCCGACGGTTTCGCGATATTGATGTGCTAGCGAAATCAGACGTGAATCAGACTCAGCGACTCGTTGAGCACTTAAGTCATGACACGGCTCAATTTGATTACGTGTTGATCGATTGTCCGCCGTCACTGGGTAACTTGACCCAAAAGGCGTTATCCGCCAGTGACGAAGTGTTCATGCCGATTCAATGCGAGTATTTTGCAATGGAGGGGCTGACGCAAATGATCGAAGTCATCCGTCGGGTGATGACCGATCGAAACACAAAACTGGGTTTCGGCGGAATTTTGCTGACGATGTACGACCACAGTTTGGAACTTACACGGGAAGTCGACGAGGAAGTTCGTGATTTCTTCGGAGAGATTGTTTTTGAAACCGTAATCCCACGAGATGTCGCTGTCGCCGAAGCCCCCAGTCATGGCAAATCGGTTTTGGACCACGCGCCACGGTCGAGAGGGACTCGCGCTTATATGGAACTCTGCATGGAGGTGCTCGAAAATGCAACCTAAAAAGAAACGATTGGGCCGGGGTTTGGAGGCGTTGTTAAGTGTATCAGGATCCGATCCATCGGCCTATTCCGCTGACGACTACAATGCTTCTCATGGGAGCGATACCAACTCGAGTCACGAGTATGACGATCAAGCCGCTTCAGGAAATATAAGCGACATGTTGCAACTCAGCGTCCATGAAATCGATGCCAATCCCTTTCAGCCTCGCCGTGAGTTCAGTGAGTCGGAAATTGAATCGTTGTCGGAGAGCTTGAAGAGCCACGACATGCTGCAACCGGTGCTTGTTAGACGAGTGGGTTCGCGATACGAACTGATATCTGGCGAACGCAGACTGCGCGCGGCGATTTCTGCTGGATGGACCACAATTCCGGCGCGCGTGCGTCAAGCGAATGACCGACTGGTCGCTGAATTGGCCATTGTGGAGAATCTTCAACGCAAAGATCTGAACCCGATCGAAAAGGCTTTGTCGTTTCGTCGGTACATTGACGAACACGATTGCACCCAGGAAGAATTGGCGAACCGACTGAAAATCGATCGTTCAACCCTTACCAACCTGATGCGACTCCTTGAACTTCCAACTCTCTGTCAGGAGGCGTTGCAACACGGCTTGATTACGGCGGGGCATGCCAGAGCTTTGCTTCCGCTTGGTGAAGAGGACTTACAGATCGATTTCACTAATAAAATTCAGCGTGATGGATGGAGTGTCCGGCAGACTGAGCGTGAAGTCAATGAGTTGTTGGGCCGTGTGGACAGCGAAGGTCCGAGTTCAATTTCGAAAACGCACCGATCTGTCGCACCCCAAGTTGAGGCGCTTCAACAGCGGTTTAAGATGGCCTTGGGAACGAAAGTCGAAATCAAAGCCAATGCGAGGAATCGCGGAAAAATTATTATCCATTTCGCAAACGCCAACGAATTTGACCGATTAAACCAGCTTTTGACCGAGCCGAGCCAGCCGCACCGTAATGTCGCCTGAGCGACGGATTCACGACCACTCGTAGGCCGAAATAGGAGGGTTCCCTCACTTTCGGTGGGTTAAGCTTGTCATCAACGAGTCGGATTGTATGATTTCGAATAGGCTGGTAGCATATGGCGCTTTGGCGGAAGTCCGCAAAACATCAATATAACGGGGCGTGGCGCAGTCTGGCTAGCGCGTCTGCTTTGGGAGCAGAAGGTCGAAGGTTCGAATCCTTTCGCCCCGATTTGTGCTTGACATCGACCGGGCGGAATTGGCTCGATTAATACATTATGGATTGATGTGAGATTCAGTCGCTTGGCGTCTACGGTTGGCCGTTCCCCTAAGAGTCGGTGTCGGTCGACGTGCGTCTGACTTTTGATAGGTTAATTCTTTGCCGCGTATTGCAGTGGTGGTTTGCTGATGGTAAGGTCGGATTCCTTCGAACGCTTTCAATGGATTCAGGTCTGGTTTTCGCGGGCAGT
>JBGTDM010000100.1:0-12309 GCA_041748315.1 Pirellulaceae bacterium | reverse complement strand
GAACCAGAAGCTCGATCGCGTTTCTTGCCACCAATGGTGCAGTTGCGATATCATTCTTAGCTGCTCTTCCGCTATGGTTGTGGTTCTTTCGTCTGCTTCTCAGAAGTAGGAGTGTCGGAAGCAACCGGTAAGAGATTCTCGCCGCCCTTCAATAGTTGTGCCTGCCGCGCCTGTTCCTCGATGACGACGGCTTCGCTGTATAAGCCGGCTTCCGCCTTCGTTGACACCGCAGCGAGTTCTTCGTGCTGCGATTCAGGAGGGAGCCCTTTTCCCGGCATGGCAACATGCGCATCTGCCAGTTGGCCATCGAGCACGGTGACGGGGATGCCGTGCGGGAAAACAATCTCTCGGGACTCGGTGGGCATTGAGATGCCATGTTTCTGAAAGGCGAGTTTCACCAGCCGAATCACCGACGACCGCACTTTCAACCAACTCTGTTCGCGGCTGTTGAGCCAAAAGTAGACGCGCAGGTTGATTGTCGCCTTCCCCAGGCTGTCCGCCAGCACCTTCCGTGCGATCTCCTGGGCGTCGTTGATCGAATCGTCATAGCCGATGCCGACGACAAAGTCCTCGCGCCGGTTGGAGCTGGTCGTGAAGTTGCGGAGATAGCTCTTGTAAACGACTACGTTGGGAATCTGCACGAGATTGCCGTCATGTGTCATCAAGATCGTCGTCCGCACGTTCAACTGCTCCACGTAGCCGGTCACGCCGGCAACCTCGACCAAGTCACCCATCTCGAACGGCCGCTGAATACTGAGGAAGATGCTAGCCAGAAAGTTTTCGGTGATGTCGCGAAAGGCGATTCCAACGGCGAGACCGATCAGACCGGTACCACCGACCACCGTCAACGCCAGTTGCGTCAGACCAAAGAGACGGAGAACGATATAGAGGCCGAAAAGGAAGACCAGCACGCCTATTCCACGCGCGATCACATTTCTCAGAGGGTTAGCTCGAATCCGTCGGTGAAGGAACGCCCGGGCTCCTCCTGTTGCCAGCATACCGGTCCCCGCCGCCGGGGCGAGGATGAGCAACCCCAAAGCGAAAAATGAAAGGGAACGGATAAAATCGCTACGTAACACCAACAGTCCGCTCCACGTCGAACGGAAATCCCAGACCGGCGGTTCTGGCACTTCCATTCGGTTGGCCACGGCGACGACATCCTGGGTGTTGCTCGCCAGATCACCGGCCCATTTCTTGAGATCAGCGGACTCCGCCCGACCGCTGAGAAAGACGACTCCTTCCTCGACCCGGACTTGTGGGTCGGTGAACCAGTCGGTGGCATCCAGGACACTCTGGAGTCGCTTGCGAATCTCTTCATCGCGCGCGACGTGCTTGACGCCCACCTTCGCGGGCGCCTGCGAGATTTCTTCGTTGGTGGAAACGGGTGGTTTCTGCTGTTCGCTGGCTTGGCCGACTGGCTTTTGTGCCACGACCATTGAGGTCAGCGCGCAACACACGGAACTGAACAGCAGCATTCGAAAAAACAGTTTATAGACGTGATAGGGCTTGTCCTCATGGGACAGAAGTAAGCTGTGACTTGTGTGGTACATGCAGCTCGACGACGAGTAGGCCGTGCCTACCGCGTCCTTGTTGCCACCTGTCCAGCGTGGTTCGATGCCGGGTTTACCGAATGCCGTTCCGTCGCGGCGGGTTGAATTCAAGTTCATCGCTTTTCCGCTACATCGCTATCCCGGATATTTCATCGGTTAATTTGTAGTCACCTATAAGAAAAGCCTTTTGCCTTGTACAACGTGGATTATCAACTTCAACACGCACTACAAAAGCAAGAGGCTTTATTGTGACAGAGTGTACCAGCAAGTCGATGGGGTTTTCAAGTGTGGGTCGGCGCAAAGTGGTGGCCGATTTTCTTGGTGGGCGACCGACCAGTGATGCCGGAGTTCTGCTGCTTTAAAAAGTCGATCGTAAAATCGGGCTGCTTGACGCCATCAACGACGCCATTGCTGACCCGCGTAACCCTGAAGCAATAACGCACGATCAGCGGACCATGCTGGCTCAGCGAATCTTTTCCATTGTCGCGGGCTACGAAGACCTCAACGACCAGCTAACGATGCGAACCGACGTTGCACGGCAAGTTGCCGTCGGCGTGGCTGCGGTCGAAGACGAGGCGATGGCATCCCCTTCCACGCTCTGTCGGCTGGAGAACCGGATTTTGCGTCCCACGCTGGTCCAACGTTTGAAGATCCTTGTGGATCAGTTTATCGGTTCGTCCGACACGCCGCCGGACGAGATCACGCTCGACCTGGACGCCAACGATGATCCGGTTCACGGCCAGTAGGAAGGCCGCTTCTTTCACGGTTACTATCGGCACTATTATTTCCTGCCGCTGTGCGTGTATTGCGGAAGCCAGGCAGTGAATAAGTGAGTGGCACTTTTTTTACACCCCCGCCCGTCAACCCCGCCAAAGCAATCGTGCTGATGGGCGCTTACACGGAAAACTCGAAAAAGCGCGCCAACGTTGGTTGGGAAATCATCGGTCCAACAAACTAATTGCATAAGTCCAGCGTGGACGCTACAGTGGGAAGTTTTGTCCGAGGGATAATCTGCTCGGGAGCGGGGAGCGTCCCGATCGCCGAGATGGGCGTCAAAGCTCGAAGAAATTAGTCACCATAGGTAGTTCACTTCTCGTCGATTTCTTTGCTCAATGAACCCAAGCCTTGAATTCTAGCAACTGTGCATATTTTTTTTAAATTCACTCGAACAGAGAAGTTTCTTAACGCGGAACCAAGGCAATCGTCAGGGTACGATAAACAGTTTCGAAAAAGCCGGGGTCGAGATGGCCCGTGAGTTTTTTATTTAAAGAGAGCGCCTGAACTTTTGAACCTTACATAATCAAGGGAATTTCATGAAAACCGAATTGCTGCAATCACCCGCCAGTGGCCAGTCCGTCGAATTGACTTCCGCCGGGGATTTGCTGGATGGCCAGCAAAAAGTCGGGCAATATTTTCCGGAAGAACAGCGGATTGAATGGATTGCCTTCAATGACTATCCCGGTCTGAACAATCGAATTCTGAAAGAAATTCAGAAATACGATGCTTGGGCAGCTGACGAAGCGTGCAAGTTGCCCACAGTGTCCGTGGAAAATCTTCCGTTTTCGATTGACGAAGAGATCGCCTATCGAAGAAGCGTAAATCTTCAGTCGCTCGGGCTTTCGATGGAAAAGCTTGTTCGATCAAAGAGGGTGTTGGATATCGGCGGTTCCTGCAGAGACTCATGGCGATTCTTGCGAGCTGGGGCAGATACGATTCATCAAGTCGAGGTCTCTAGTCCTTCTCAAAGATTGGGTTTACGAAGAATTGCTAATATGCTCCCAGATAGCGATCAAAAGCTGATTGACCGTGTTGTTTTTCACACGTCACCGGCCGAGTTTTTGCCCTTTGCAGATCAAAGTTTTGATTTCGTCTTTTCGCGTTCGACCATTCATCATACAGATCGCTCAAAAACAATTCCTGAAATTCACCGGGTGCTACGCCCGGGAGGCCAAGTGTTGTTTATCGAGCCACTGCGATCAAGAATGGTATATCGAATCGTGCATTTCGTACGTTGGATCGCCCGCCGCGATCGTGGAACAGATGATCCATTAACGTCAAAGGATATTCGGTTGCTTCGCGCCTGTTTTTCCCAAGTGAGATTTCGACCGAAAAATCCGTTGGAGTACGATCTCAAGGACACCTGTTGCTGGCTGGGCCTTAAACGCATGCGCCCAGACAACCCCGTGATTCATGCGGTTAAATAAAAGCGGAAACACCTTAAACAGTCAGCAGCGTGCCAACACTCGCAGTATTGGTTTTTTCCCTTCCTGGGTTGAATTGGTATTGCTTTAGCTAGTGTCCGTCGGGAAAACGGATTGAGTTGTTAAAGAGCGAGGTAGAGTGCGAAAAAATTCCTTGAAGTTTCGAACCAATTTCTTGGTTCGCGCGTTGAATTGAATATTGAACAACAATTCGGCGAAAAACTTCACGGAGTGTAACGATGCGAAAAGCTTTTTCCAATCAGCTGCGAATGAACTGTCTGCCGATCGAGAACGTTCCGCTTAATCTCGAATGTCGTCATGAGATTATACCCGTTCTGGAGGGCTTGCAACATCTATATTCTCAAAAGGAATTGCGTGAGCTGGTAACGAGTCTGATTGCCAAGGACATCAATTCTGACACGCGACCGGACATGGGTCGAGAAGGCTACAACTACTGGCAGACTGGGGTACTGGGAATCGTTCGGCTGGGCTGCAATTTGAATGATGGCCAACCGCAGGATTTGTGCGAGAACCATCGAGCGTTGCGAGGCATTTTAGGCGTTGGTGAATGGGACAATACCAGTTTTAACTGGCGGCGCATTCGTGACACGCTGGTGTTGGTCAAACCTTCGACCTTGGACGAGATCAATCAATTGATTGTTCACCATGGCCAGCACGAACACGGTGAAGCCCGACAATGGGTTCGAGCGGACTCGTTTGTGGTCGCTACCAACATTCACTATCCGACCGAGAGCAGTTTGATTTGGGACGGCATGAGCAAGCTGCTTCCGGTCAGCCGCAAACTGTCTGGCAGTCTGGGACTGACGGGTTGGCGTCAACTGAGGCATCAGCGCCGCGGCCAGCCGAGTTCATCTCGGCGGGGGTGAAATCCCGAAAAGCGGTCATTTTCTTAGGGTTTTTTTGGGGGGTTGGTGAACCCGGGGTTTGGGTTTCGGGCGGGCCGTTCGGGTTGGGGACCCACCGCCAGTCGTCAAGGCGAATGTGGCGACGAAGCGACTGTTTGGCCGCGATGGACTCGTCCCAGCGGTTGCTGACCACTTGAGCGCGGAACTGCAGCATGCTTTTCGCGCCCGATTTGCGCCAGAACATGGCGTTGCTTTTCAGTCGCTGATTCACCACCCGGCGAATGCAGCTTTGGATCGCACCGCTGCACGCGTGAGACACCTTTATTCGTTCATATTCGTTTTGGTACTGACACCTTTATTCGTTTCTTGACACCTTTATTCGTTCCCGGCGGCTCGTTCGTAGTTCCGCCTTTAGGCGGCTCGCTCCCTATTCGCCCTCGAATGAACTCCGCCTGAAGGCGGGACTACAAACATTCTCCCCGTTGGCACTAATGTGCGGGCTGAACCCTGCGTACCAACTCTTCGCCGACCGTCTTCTCGTCATCCTTGACAAAATAAATGAAAGTTCGGCGGCATGAGCGTTCGTAGTCCCGCCTTTAGGCGGCCTTAGAGTAATCAATCGGTGGGTGGCACGAATGGCACTGTCGGGCTGTTTCAACCAGTAAACATACTTGTTGAATCCTGGACAGAAATCGGTCGTCAGAATTGTCTTGAGTCGACTCATGGTTCGATGAAACATAAACGGGTGGTGAGTTTTATACTGATAGCAGAAAAGGCGTACTCGCTTGTGGTTGAGCGAGTACGCAGTTCTCAATGAATCAGACGATGGGTTTAACGGCGACGTCTTCGAGCGAATAGGCCAACTCCCGTCATCGCTAATAATAGCGCCATTGAACTTGGCTCCGGGATCACGGAGACACCGAAGGCAGGGAGCGCCAGCTTATCAAAATCTTCATGATCCATTCCGTGATTCCAAATCATCCAGAATGGTGCTGAAGAAAGATCGATGCCGCCGAACCCGTTAGATGCAAAATCAGCTTGCAACTGCACGAGCAGTCCATAGGCGCCATGGGGCGCTGTAGCGTCATCAAGCAAATCAAAGAAAAGGTGATCGTGAACGTTACCACCCGAATTGGCACTGGCCACAAATACGGGGTTGTCCCCCGTTTCAATTGCTAATCCATTAATAACCAAGTCCTGAAGCCCACCAGTGTTTTGCTCGACCAATAACCGGCGATCAGCAGAAGCCTCGAGCAACCCCGTAATTGGGTTATAGTAATTCACAAATCCGACACCGAACGATGAAGCTATCATCGCATCCAAAATCCGCAGGAAGATTCGATCATTCGGATTGATCAACAATCCCTCAGCGGCATTGGTTGCAAAACCAGGTTCATCAGATCCGAAGTTCCCGGGATCGAACACATCTGGTTCCATCTCAGCTTCAAAAAACATAAACCCTTCGGAAGTGAAATTGTCAGTATCAAACACAAAAGTAGTCGGCGACGACGTACTGTCGTAACCGAATTCAATATCGCTGTGTTGAGCGAATATTGATGTCGAGATCAACAACGATCCAACGATCGTCGCTGCGGCAATTCTCAATAACATTTTAAACATCTCCAAAAAAAGAACAAAAACTAGTCCAAGAGGGACTCAGTGCGACCATCGTCCCGACCGCCGATCGCACACCAAACCTCCTGGGTTACAAAATCCGAAACAAATTTGGTCGATCCATCAACCATCGCCAAGTTGACGCCACCAGAATGGCGACTACTAGGCGTTATCAGGAAGTCTCCTTCCTTGATACTGGTGTTGTAATGTCCGATGACCGTGTTTGGAGTCTGGACATGCATATACGTCGGCGCGGTCCAAGGGCTGCCACTTGCCCAAGCCCGACCAATGTGCGCCGACTCCGCCACGTGGGTGTGCGAACTGGTCATTTGCAGAGCAATCTCAGCCAATGTCTCGTAGCGTTCCAACACGTGTTGCGATCGCAATCGTACATCACCATTAGAAACCTCTGCGGCACTGTTGCCCGATTGGATCAGACGTTCCGAGATCAAACTGGTGTTTGATGTACCATCCTTGATATCTCGTACACTGATCCTGGGACTCCCATGCCAGGGGATATCCACCGAAGGGTGGTGCAAGGGAATCACCCCATTAAATTGGCCCGGCGTCGGTCGTTCACCCGTGAACCCCGTTGCATACGAAGGCCATCCCGCATTTGCGACATAGCTGTCCGGTGCAGGGTTCGCCGACCCCATAATAGCCGAATTCTGAAAATTCGGTGTCTCCGAAGGACATAGAAAAATCTCGACCGTGGTATTCACAGCAACGGCATTCGGGTGCGTATTACTGATCCGATGGGGGAACGAATCTCCTAAACCACCGTTTCCATTATTGATGTTCAGATTAAAAAGCTTGTACAGATTGCCTTGCTCCAGTTGCGGCAACAACGGCACCAACCAACTGTAATAACCTGGGCCATGACCGCCACTCCCATTCGAAACACCCGGACCGATTTGATTGACGGGAAACCGACGGTGCGAAGAATGATAGTTGGTGATCGCCAATGCAATCTGTCGCATATTGCTGGCACAATTGGTTCGCCGCGCTGCCTCACGAACTTGCTGGACGGCTGGAACCAACATTGCCATCAAAATTCCAATGACCGCGATCACCACCAGTAACTCGATCAATGTAAAGGCGTCCCTCTGTTTTTTGTCACTTAGATACATTTGTTTAAATCTCATTGAATGGGGGAGCATCGTCTTTCTCCAGTCAGTGCGTTGAAAACTTAAAAAACCGCCGCGGGAAGCCCACACATTACATGGGGGTCGGACCGCTAGAATGCCGCAGGCGGACCCGCGAGCGGAGTTCCAGTCCCCTGGCCTAAAGCTTGTGGCAGCTTTTCGCATCAATCAGCATCGGATACCACCCAACAAATCCACTCAAGCGAATGCATTGAATTGCGCAGGCGTCAACGACGAAACCTTCGTAGCGAAGAGGAAAAGAGGCCGCAACTATAGGCGACGCCCAACCGTGTCGTGTAATCAAAAACGGTTAAGCGTCAAGCTGCGGCGGGCCGCGTGATTGTAAAAGAATTACTTTCGAAATCTCGCAAGAACGGAGTTCAAAAGCCAAAGAGAAGACAGGAGCGATATCCGTAGGCAATTCAAACTGATCGACAACAACGTTGTACGTATCAAAGAATCGACAAACCGGACAGTCGTGATCGGTTGTGATGACGAGATGGCCAGGCGAACCCTCTGGTACCGCGTGATCAGTTGGGGAACCACCACTACAATTTATAAGGCGGTGAGCCGTACCACAGCACGATGTCGATCCGACGCCGATGAGCGGAACTTTCGATTCCGAATCGGTCTCTTCAAGACAGGCGATCGAATCGCCACAGACACCGGAATCACAATGTAAACCAAAGAAATGCGCACGATGCAACGATGGTCCCAAGTTCAAAAAAAGAACCAGATACCCGATCAAGGACCAATGAAGTGTTGTTTTGAAGCGCATTATGATGCAGGAGGTTTAATTCCAGCGATCCGACTGGATTTCAGGACCACCTAAATTGTACGAGTGTCAAGCCAAAAAAGTTCGTGAAACAGTTTGTTTGCAGGAAATTGAATTGCAAGTTAGCCATAATACAGAATCGACAATATGGGCGTTTTCGACTGCAACCGACCTCGACCTGCTGCCCGTTTCTGTCAAGGTTGAACTGGCCAAGAAACCCCCACGCCTGACAATAATCAGTTGTCGACCACGATCGAATCGTGGACTCGTCGACCGCGTGAAAATCATCCAACATATCTCGACGATCGCACAGCCCGGTTTCGATCCCAGTCCTCAAGCGGACAACTGCATAATAAATGAATTTCCTAAAACAGGCTACGAGATTGCCTTGAACTCAACTCCGCAAATCTTCGTCATCGAGCGGTCGACAGCGGGTGATCCATTTGTCCCGAGCCGCATGACAACTCAAAAGTTGGACGGTCTCTTGCTCTCTCTTTGCAACCGCTTTCACGTCGAAAGGTGGTGCGTGGCCCGGTCGTCACGATTCTCCGGGGGTTGTCCCCATGGTCCCTGTGAAGGTTTATAATTCTGATTCGTCTAATGGACTTGAGGGCAAACTACGATCTTTGATTTTAGCGATTTCCGCTGGCGAATTCACAGCACGCCTGGCTTCGATATTACTATTTTATGCGATTGAATTTCGATGTCGAATCATCGACGACATTGTGCGGGCAGCGATTCGTTCAGGTGAATATGAAACCGCAGTTGAATGGATTGATCAAATGGACGACGAAATCCTGATCGGCAAACTTCAGACGATTTTGTCGCTGCATCAAAGCGACCGGGATGCGTACTTTTTCAACTATAACTGGTTGCCTGTCGATGAAAAATCATTCTTTCACTACGACGTTGATGCAAAACCATTTATTCAAACCGACCTGGCTGAACTCGCACGCGAGAATCCAGCACGGTTTCATTCGCACGAATGGGGAGAGGGAGAGACGCTCGAATTATTGCTAGATAACAACGTAGAGCTTGATCTGACCGCATTGAAAGCGGGTTTAAGGGATATCTTTGGCGTCGATACCGAAGGCCTGCAATTTTCAGAGATGTCGAATCCGATCGCGATTACCGCGATCAGCGATCAATTCCGCATTTCCGTGGCGACACAGCCAGCGCATTATCAGCCACTTTCATCGGTCGAACACAACCAGAAGTTGCGCGAAGCTTTTGCCAGACACGCCTTCATTTTAACGGTAAAAGTCATAGCCACCGATGCGCAAATGCAAGATCGAGTGATTCCTTGCACGACTGCACTGGCGATCAAACTAAGCCAGGATACCTGGATCGCGATCGGACGGAATTAGGAATGGTTTCTGGCAGAGGATATTCCGGTCGACGAAGGTTTGAATCATGATGGCTTGGTCGAAGTTGGAAAATCAATGAGCCGGGCTTATGCGAATGCATCTGCGGAACCGGCTTATCCGACATCCACCCGTCGAGAACCCTCGTGGCTGCAAAAGATTGAATTTTACTAAAGACTAATGTCCACCAGTGACTTAATAATACCTCGCACGAATGGGCATCAAATCTCCGCACATCGGGTGCATGAATCGATCGATGTCCCAGATACCGCGGAGAGGTTTGCGAGGCTCCCGGAATAGTTCCAATTGATTTTATTCGCTGATTTCTACTTGGGTGACGCGCGTGAACGGCTACGATTTAGCGCGATCACGTTCCAACAGAACTTGTATGCCTGGCCGAAGTACGTTGTCGAGCTTTTAGATAATTCCAAACTCAACCCGGATTATCGAGCCGGTTCCGGTCTACTTCTGGATATGGATGATATCCAAAGGTGGGAATCGACGCGCAGCGATTTGCAAGCAGCGGATGAGCTTGGAAAAATAGACGCGTGGTCAATAGCCAGCGATTCAGGTGCTTTGACCAAGAAGCGATGTGATGCCAACGTTGATTGAGCGAACGTATCGGTTCCTGCCTTTCTCAAAACTCATTCAGCAAATTCCACGTATCGCCTGAACTCGATGCAAATCTGCGTATTGGTCTGACGATTGACGGTGTCGGCGGTTCAAAGGAACGTATTGATTCGAACCCTTGAGACACCATGAATTTCGAAAATCCATTGACTGAAGCGTGTAAATCGGCGTTGGCACTTTAACGCCACGACTGATGCAATTACAATTAGGTTTTGAAGGCGGCTCGTTCGCACCGTTCGTTCAAGCGGTTCATTTTCAACGTAACCGTAAGCCATCTTAGACCCTTTATCGACCATCGAGTCCTCGACGGCTTTTACGGCAGTCTGGGGCAAGTCGACGATTCTCCGATCTGACAAACAAAAAAACATGTTCCACTCTGTTAAACCCTTGAGACATGCGTTCAGTTTGATTGAGCTATTGGTCGTTATTGCCATCATCGGTATCTTGATGTCGTTACTGTTTCCTGCAGTTCAGGCGGTTCGCAATGCTGCGAATCGGACTTCCTGTGCAAATAACATGCGGCAGATCGGCCTGGCGTTGATCAATTTTCATTCTGCGCATCGAGTCTTTCCTGCATCGGGATGGACCCAGGCAGGCCCGGGTAATCCTTCAGGCAAGTTCGTTGGCTGGCGTCCCTTGATCTTGCCGTTTGTTGAACAAAAAAACTTGAAAAAGTTGTATGATTTTAACGAGAACTGGTGGGAGGGCACGAATCCGACGGCTGCCGCAGTTCCGGTGACGTTATTTCAATGCCCCAGCGTACCAACTCGTTCACCAGTCACATCGGCAATTGCGAAACCGCCGCGACCGGCAATGACATTTAGCAATCCCATCGGGCCTACCGATTACGAAGCAATTATGGGTTTGCAGCCAAACCAGATTAACCCTCACTTAAGCCAACCCTATTACGACACGACAAACCGCTTTTCAGTGATGCACCGCAATTCGAGGACTCGATATGCGGATATTCGAGATGGAACATCGCAAACAATCATGGTCGTCGAGTGTGCCGGACGTCCGGATGTTTATCGAATGGGACGATTTCGTGGCGAACTTTCCAACGATCAGGGGATCGGATGGGCCGACAGCGAGGGACCCTTCAGTTTAGATCTATCCAATTCGGATGGATCAGTCGAAGGGGGCGGTCCGGCCGCAGGAGCTTTTTTTCCCATGAACAAACGAAATGACAATGAAATCTACAGTTTTCACGCCGCCGGTGCGAATTGCCTGTTCGCGGATGGTCATGTCGACTTTATTTCCGAGACGATTGGCTGGGAGGTTATGGTTCAACTGGTGACGCGAAAAGGTGGTGAAGTTGTCACGAATTACCAATAGTCTCGGCTGACCAAGCCATTCTCCATCTCGACTAAGCTAAACATCGAAAAACTGTTTGCCTCAAATGAAATAAAATCGGGAGACAAGATATCATTGCTGAGAGCCTTCGTGTTTACCCGTCGGTAAACCCAAAATCGACACCACGTCAAGATTCTACGTGTGCATCAAATAAACCCGATGTAATTCATTCTCGGTTTGTCGTCTCACGCTCCCCACTCAAATGTTGCCCGCACAGCGAATAGGTTTTTTCGGCCTCGGGTTGAACCGATAATCGATTCAAGTTCAACTGGATCAGGACACTGAGCCATCTTGCTGAACGAAACCGGTTTGCCCGATTGTCATTACTGGTGCGTCCAACGACATAGCCGATCAATAATCGGCATGGTCCAGCAGGGCTTAAATTCCGGCCTAACATCGTGTCACCACGATGTGGATGAAATTGGGCCAGAAAAAGCTGCGAAGCTGACATGAACTCAACTCGCCAACCCTTCGAATTCGAGCGGCAGGCGAAGGCAACGATTCACTTACGGCGTGCCGCACCTCAATGAACAGGCGGGACAAAACTGATGTATCCATTACGATTTAAGCCCATTTTTCGCCAGTATATTTGGGGAGGACAGCGCCTTGCAATAGAGCTCGGCAAGCGCCTTGGACCCCGTGAACATTTTGCTGAAAGTTGGGAGATCGTTGATCATGGTGAGGATCAGAGCATTGTAACGTCGGGCGAACTGAAAGGTCATTCGCTTCATGAATTGATCACACAATATCGCTGTGAGATACTGGGCGATCATGTGTTTGAACAAATATCAGATCCACGGCTTCCTGAGGC
>JBGTDM010000099.1:0-36545 GCA_041748315.1 Pirellulaceae bacterium | reverse complement strand
GCCCCCTCCAGGAATATAGGCCAGGTAACCAGGGCTCGTCGTGTTAAAACTCTCAGGTACAAAATCGGTAAAAATCCGTTGCAACAAAACGCGAAAATCGGTAGGCGATTCTGGGATTGGCTCCTTTAACTGGTCGGTATTGACCAAGTCTGTGGGCCCAGGAAAGACCGTCGCCGTTGGCAAATCATCAAGAAAATCGCCGATCCAGACCGCGACTTCGTCGACAACCGATCTGAATTGCTTCCCATTGAGTTCGAGAGGGAATTCATGACGATCATCTGACGGGCCCTCGTGGCCCGGTTCGTCAGCTAATCCAAGTTCAGAAGCTTGGGACGAATCGTTATCCAATGGTTCGGCAGCGGTTGAGAAATCAAGCGCGACACGTGAAGACCGCGACGGGTTCCGTAGCACTCCATCCATTCGAGCCTGCCACTGCTCCCCCGATTCCACATCATAGGCCGTTAACCAGCCATCTCCGTAACAAAAGGTGTCTAAGATTTTCACATGACCCAAATCTCGTATCTCACCCGATTCCTGGGGAGTGTGCCCGACAATGCCAATTCGCTTTGAAAAGTGCTGGTCTGGCACTTGATCCTCGATGTGCTGCCAGAAAATAAAATCGTCCTTTTGATTTGGGAAATCGACCAGTGGATCATACGATGCGTGAACGAAGAAATGGCTGTCGGTCGCATGAAATCGTCGGCAGTGATTGATAAATGTTCGATGGTGAACCGGAATCTGCCTGAGATCGCCACCATAACTCATCAACGTCGAACGCCCACCGTGTTGCTGCCAGAATTCAAAATCGACTCGCGAATTGAACGCAGCCGCCATCATCAACTCGTGGTTCCCAAGTAAGGGGACCAACCGACATAGCGAAACCAGCTCGACCAGAATTTCGATTACATCTCGACTCGCTGGACCTCGATCCACGTAATCGCCCAATGTGATGATTGTATCATCAGAACAAAGGTCCAACTCGTTCAATAATGCCTCTAACGCGTCAGCACAACCATGGATATCACCGATTGCAATTGTCCGTCCCACAGGTTTCCTAATTACCTCACTGCATGAGAGTCACGTGAATTTACCAGATCATTCTTATCGAACCATTCCGGACTGGCAATGCGTCGCAATCGCAAGTCGAACCGCAATTGCAAACTTTCGCGGTGAACTGGTAAATGCTCCGGGATGGAGTTCCGACGCTCGATTCAAAATCCTCGCAGCCCACTGGGTCGCATCAATCCGACATCCTAAGACTTCGGACTGCCAAATCGGAATTTGCCATTTTTGCTATCGGTGCTTCGCTCGCTCGAACCCTAATGCATGTACTCTCAGACCCCAACGCAATTTACCGGTGGTCGAGGATCTTATCGAATTAGATTACAACGCTGGAACGCCTGAAAAGCAGGAAGAAGAACGACTGAATGTTCCTCAACCGTTCGAGCCCAGGACATCGTTTCGAACGCCTGATCAAATCTCCAAGTCAGGTGGCTCCATGCCATGTTGGCTCGATCACACCATTGATTCGCCCTTTTCGTGAAATCAGGAAATCTAGGTAAAATACATAATTTATTCCTTGGATTTTTTGGTAAACTTATCTTGACAAAACCGAGAACTAGTTGCGTCGAGTCGCAGGGCAGGCTACGTTCAAACGTAGTGGTAGTTTTATTTAACGTGAGCATGATAAGAGAAATCGGTGTCTACGAGGTGATAGATCCGGTTTTCAATTCGTGATTATTGGAAGGTAAAAATCGACAAGGGATTTGTGATGCTAGTGCTTAGCCGTAAAGTTGGGGAGCGAATTCTCATCGGAGAGAACATCGCAGTGACTGTAGTTCGAATCACGGGTGGTAGTGTGCGAGTTGGAATTGAAGCGCCATCCGAACTTCCTGTGATCCGTGAAGAGTTACAAAAATCCGTCGGTCAAGTGGATGCACCGAGTCCTTTTCTTCAGGCGCCGCGTCCAATTCAAAAACCGGTGGTTGATGGGTCGCCGACCAATGGTCATCCCTCTGGCTAATGATGAATTCTTGGTTTCATGAATCCAATCGAGAAGCTGATTGTTTGCCAACAACGAATTGTCAAATCTAACAAGCGTCCGCACCGAATTTCAATTTGCCTTGAGTTCGCCTTGTCATGCGATTGCTCTGCATAAATCAACTGACTTGTTGTTCCGTTGTTGATCGCTGCATTTCGCGGTGAAAGCCTGGGTTTTACTGCGAAACATTACGGGTTACCAATTGGGACGTAACTGGTCGTTCCGAATTCTCAAGGAGTCCCGCCGACCCGGGCGTACTCGAATTGCCTGATTTGACGAATATATTGGCGAACCGGATAATAGTAATCAAGTCTCGTGGGTTTTCCAGAATGACCGCGAGGCTTGTTGGCCTATAATGATCAGAGCGTTGTGCGATAACGACCCAAGTTCGGTTTATGGTTGTTGTAAGCGCTCGGCTGTTGGTTGATGGCTTGGTCTGGCTTTTTTGTCGAAGGGGACAATTTTGCTTTGGTTTTTGGCCAACGATTAAACTCGTATCGATCTCGCCCAGAATTTTTACCCTCCGGACGACGGTTTTTCATGCACGTAACTTGCCCACAATGTGATGCGAATTATCAGATTGCTGATGAATTCGAGGGAAAGTCGTTGAAGTGCATGGGCTGCAAAGCACTGTTTCGTGCCCGTCTGAATCGCGCTGCGATTAAATTTGAAACTCAGCGTCCGGAAGGTGAGCATTGGCCAACGACGCTACCGACGATTGCACCCTCGCGCACGCCGATGAACGAGACCCTTAAAGTCTGGGGGATTTCGGCCATGCTTGTCGTTGGAACCATCTCACTTATTGCGTGCCTGATTTACGTCTACCGAGTCAACTCGCCCGACAATATGTTGCTTGATCGGAACAGGACGAAACCATCCGTACAGGAAATTCAATAGGTCCGAGTTGCATGTTGCCGGTTAAGCAGCGTCGATCGAAAAACTGCGTCGTCGTTGATCGACCATCATCACGCATCATTCAAAGCTGGCCAAGTCACTGATTGCACGTGCGAGTGACGTGAGTTGTTCTTCGGCTTCTTGAAGAGACTGTCGAACTTGCGAAACGACTTGTTCCGGTGCCCGATCGGTGAAACTTGGATTATTCAACTTTCCCTGATTTGTAGCGACCAGGTTCGTCAGTCGTTGTTGTTCTTTTTCCAACCTTTTCATCTCCGCCGCAATATCGATCAGTCCGGTAAGGTTGACGAATACATCGATTTCCGACATCGTAATCGTTGCGTTCGGCATTGGAATGGCGACGTCTGGACCAACGCCTTTGCAAGTTGCACAGGCCATCGATTCGAAATACGCCATCATCGATTCCAATAAGCGGCGATTCTGATCAGAGCACCGAACGACGAACTCGACCGGAGTTTTGGGTCCGAGATTTTGCCGAGCACGAATCTCTCGCAATCCCGCCAAAACGTTTTGGAATTTTGCGAACTGGGACTCAATTTCGGGATTTTGCCAGTCAGGATCCAACACGTTCCAGTGTGCCGCGATAAGCACTGGCTCAGCCTCTGCAATCTGGTCCAAGCCTCGTTGTGGTGCGGCATGGCTGAGCAACTGCCAGATCTCCTCCGTAATAAACGGAATCACGGGGTGTAACAAACGCAACAATTGATCGAGGGAGAAGGCGAGTAACCGCTGTGCGACAGCGCGTTGCTTTTCATCTCCCAGTCGGTCTTTAAGGATTTCAACATAGAAGCTGCAGAATTCGTCCCAGGCAAAGTCATATAAGGTGCGCGAAGCCTCGGCAAAACGATACTTATCGAGGTCCGTTGTAACTAGCTGCTGGACCGTTGAGAGTCGGCTCAGAATCCATCGATCCTCCAATCGCAAATTTGAATCGAGCACAGGAGCGGGTTTAAAACCCTCCAAATGCATGATTGAAAAGCGCGAAGCATTCCAGAGTTTATTACAGAAATTTCGCGCGACTTCAAATCGTTCGCTCAACACCAGTCCTCGCGGGAGCGAGAGATCCTCGTCGCTCTTTGCCCATTGTGTTGCAAACATTTGGCTACATTTTGGACAAGAGATTCTGGGCAGTTCACGATTCTTCCTGGTTTGTTCGATACTCGCTTCGCAGTGCGGGCACTCGAATTGAACTGGCATCCGAACATCTTGGGTTTCCGTGGTCAGGTAAGCCATTCCAAACCGGAGCGCATCCGCGCCAAACTTGTCGATCACATCGAGTGGATCGATGCCGTTCCCCTTTGATTTCGACATCGTTTCGCCATAACCGTCCAATATCTTGGGATGGATATAGACTTCGTCGAACGGAGTCTGTCCACAATTATTCAAGCCCATTAATACCATTCTGGCCACCCACAGCGTGATGATATCGCGGCTGGTAATTAACGTGCTGGTCGGGTAAAAATACTCCAGATCCTCGGTTAAACTCGGCCATCCAAGAGTCGAATGCGGCCACAACGCCGAACTGAACCAGGTATCCAACACATCTTCGACTCGCTCAAACCCGAGGGCTTCAATCAGTTTTTCCAGCGGATCATCTTGGTTACAAATCGCGACATGGATTGTTGCCCACGGGAGCCCAAGCTTGACGCGTTTCTGCTCGTTTGCTTCTTCGCAGGGCTCGACCTGAATTGCAGCGGACGTTCCGTTGATTTTGAGTGACTGAGTTAGTTCCTTAACCATGGATGCCTGTTCCTGCGTATCGGCGACCGCTTTGGACCAGACGGGAATTTGGTGCCCCCACCAAAGTTGGCGAGAAACTGGCCAATCACGTTTCTCACTCAGCCAATCGAGATACGTTTTCGTGTATCGTTGTGGAACGATTCGAACCGCGCCATCCGTTACAGCGTCCATCGCGGATTGTGATAATTGATCCATCTTGACAAACCATTGGTTGGCCAAAAACGGTTCGATTGGCGTTTTGCTACGATCGGAGTGGGGCAATTCAATCTCGCGTTCCTCGACTTGCGCGACGAGGTCCAGTGACTCTAAGTCCGCAACCACTTGCTTACGAGCCGATTTGAGCGGAAGCCCCGCATACGAACCTGCCTCAACGTTTAGCGATCCGTCGGGGCTTAAGATATTGATCATCTCCAATTGGTGTCGCAGTGCAACTTCATAGTCGTTGGGGTCGTGAGCCGGGGTGATCTTAACACAGCCGCTACCCAGTTCAGGTTTTGGCCACTCGTCGCAAATCAGTGGAATCTCCCGCTCCATGAGTGGCAACTTCAACATGCGACCAGCGCGCGCCATATCCCGTAATTGCTCCAATTGAGGCAACATCACGATGCGTCTCTGATTGACGGCTTCCAACTGAATCAAAAGTGAGGCGTGTTCATTTTTGGAAGCCGTGGATAACCTATCTTCCAAATCGGCCTGAATTTTGTCTAACGCTTTGGCCGGTTCGGGGTGTACGGCAACTGCTGTGTCACCCAACATCGTTTCGGGACGCGTCGTCGCAACAACAACAAACTCAGGTTCACCCGGTTGCGGACTCACGACTGGATATTTCAGATGCCAGAAATGGCCTTTAACCGTTTCGTTGAAGACCTCATCATCGCTGACTGCCGTCTGCAAATACGTGTCCCAATTGACGAGTCGCTTGCCACGGTAGATCAGCCCCTTTTCGAACAGGTCGAAAAAGGTATGCCGGACAGCTCGCGCGCACATGTCATCCAGCGTAAATCGAGTTCGTTCCCAATCGCAACTGCAGCCCATCCGTTTAAGCTGTGAGATGATTCTTGCTTCGTACTGGTCCTTCCATTGCCATATCAGCTCGACCAGTTTTTCCCGGCCCAGATCGTGGCGAGTTTTCCCCTCCTCCTCCTTGAGCCGGCGTTCAACGACCGCTTGGGTCGCGATTCCGGCGTGGTCGGTCCCCGGCATCCACAATGCTTCAAAACCTTGCATGCGGCGCAAGCGAACCAAAATGTCCTGCAGGGTATTGTTAAGCGCATGACCCAAATGCAACGCTCCGGTCACGTTTGGCGGCGGAATGACAATCGTGAACGGTTGCTTGTCATGGTTGACTGTGGCACGAAAATAGCCGCCATTCTGCCATAATTCGTATAACCGTTTTTGAGCCGATTCAAAATCAAAACGGGTGGGGATTTGTCTGGCGATTTCGTGCGCGGTATTGCTGGCCATGTTGGTATTGATTCTTCAAGTTTCGAATTGGCGAGTTCGTTTGGTAAACCGTCTTTATAATGAAATGACTCGGAATCACCAATCGTGGTTCGTCGGGATCAGAGGTTTCAAAGGCAATTCCTGGGTCGTGAACGTGGCCCCTATTCCGTGAAAACGTCGTACCGTGTACGCTTTATTGGCCGGTGAAATCGTTCGAATCGCTGCCGGTTTCGCTGCCTATTCTCGTCGGCATCGGCACATTTGCAGCGCAGGGAAACCGCCTTTGTCAAAATTCGGATCAAATTCGACGCCCATCGATCGGCAAGCAACAAAACGAGTTTGAAATTAAAGCATGGTTTAGAGGTAAGCTGATGACTTTGATATCTACAGATACGGTGACGCTCTCTGATAAGATTTGCGATACGTTCGATCATTGGATTGAGTCTGGTGTACGACGAATTTGGCTGGCATGGGACGACGGCAAGTTAAGATACTCTCACCCCGCCGTAAAGACGACGGCACAACAAGTCGCACGGCTCGATGATTGGAACAACCATGAAGGCGTGTTCATCGAGTTGAATCGCGACTTGGGAGTTATGTTTGCGGCATTCGTGCATTCGACAACTCGTGGTCAGGCACAAGGTGGCGTACGGTTGCTGGATTACGAACATTACGGGTCGCTGGAAAATCTAATCGTTGATGGCCTGCGTTTGGCCTGCGGAATGAGCGAAAAAAATGCCTCGGCTGAAATCTGGTGGGGGGGGGGCAAAGGAATCATCTGCCCCGTTCATCACGTAGTCAACGATTATCAAGCTACGAAATCTTCCGAATACCCCACTAACCGCGAGGAGTTGTTTAAGGCTTATGGTCGATTCATCGCCAGCCTGGGGGGGATTTATATTACCGCCGAAGATATGAATACAACGCCGCAGGACATGCGGATGATTCATTCCGAATGTCGGTTTGTTACCTGTTTGCCACCGGAGATGGGTGGCAGTTCAAATCCCAGTCGCTACACGGCTCAAGGTGTGTTTGTGTCGATGCTTGCCGGATTGCGACACCTGGACGGTCCGTCCCAAAATCCGCTTCAAAATAAAACGGTGCTGCTTCAAGGGGTGGGCAACGTCGGACGGCCCCTGTTGGACATGATTGTACGCGCCGGTGGAAACGTGACTGTCTTCGATCCCAATCCGGTCGCGTGCGAGGAGGCATTGGCTGAGCATGGAACGAACTCTGTCACAATTTTTGAAGACGTTTCCAGCAACGGGTTCGAACAATTTATCGAATTGAAAGGGGATGTCTTTTCGCCAAATGCCATTGGAGCCATCATCACGGCTGAGCGGATCCAGCGAATGCAGGTCCGGATGATCGCGGGCGCCGCCAACAATCAATTGAAGACCCGAAACCTGGCTGACACACTGCAGCAATCCAACGTCCTGTATCTTCCCGACTTCCTGATCAACTGCATGGGGATTGTAAACTGTGCTAATGAGCAGTACGGCTATGCCGAATCAAAGATATCGACCGAGATCGACCATTTGCAATTGCGAGTTGAGCAGTTGTTGAACCGGTCTACCGATCAATTGTCGCTTTACGATCTGGCTATCGAGCAGGCACAAAAACTCATGAAGCAACGTCATCCGATTTGGCCAGAAAATGGCCGGCACCTGATCTCGTCGCTCATTCAATCAAATTGGGCGTCGCCTGAGATCACGAACTAGCGCTTTGTCGAATCTATCTTGGGGGATTCACGTCGCATCGGGAAAATGGAGGCCGGGCATCAAATCTTGGATGCAACAACTGGGTTCGTCCTTTGCGGGATGGCATCCTTCATGCTTGCTCGTAAGCTTGCTTGAGCCAGCCGATCACTTCGGAATCAAGGTCATCGAGTTTTGTGATCTTGACCCGGTGGCTGACCATCGCGTTAAAGCTGCCCGATGCCTCCAACCGCCCTGTAGGGGTCACACCCTTCAAATTGATTCCCACATCAAATCGCGTTGCGGTCGATGGTTGCAGAATCGCAAACTGTTTGTTGCGACGCAAACTGACATAAGCCTTCTTAGGAGCGATCTCGACATCCTTTCCAAATTTGTTCACCGCTTTAACAACGGCAAGACCAAAAACAATCTTCCACGGAGTCAGTTCATGATTGAATGGTTACCTCTATTGCACTCGGCATATCGGGGAGCGCACATTGGAATTGGAATGGTTGGATTATTGATGTTCTGGGTCCCCGTTCTGGCCCGGAAGGGAAGCCGCTTGCACCGTGTGTCGGGTATGGCTTTTGCAGCCATCGCCTACCTCGCTGCGGGAACGGGGTTGGTTTCGCGCATGTGGTCCCTGATTGATCCCTGGAGCTTTCTGGGAACGACCCCCGAAAATCTTACTGAGGCTTCGCGCCAAAGCATTGCCAACCAACTCCCCTTCCTGTTTTCGATATTGCTGATCCTGTCATTTGGAGTATTAAGGTCGGTAACGTTTTGGTCTCGTTGCCGTTCACACTCGCGATCGACATCAGGGGATGAAATACCCGTTGTTACTGGGATTTGAACTGAGCACGTTGGTGGTATGTCTTGCGGTGGCGTTGCACGGCGTTGGGAAAATAATCGGCAGCTTTGGCGGGGATTCGATGGGCAACCCAAGCGTTATGCATTATCTGATTCCCGTTGTTTTAGGAACCTTCTTCTCGGTCGAAATCCTTAGGGACCGGCATTACATTTTTGGACCCACGCCACCCCCTGGAACCTGGACCCTCAAGCATATCGAAGCGATGCTCGGAGTGGGAATTGCATTCTATACAGCATTTGCGGTTTTTGGATTTCGCTACTTAGTACCGTTTTTCAGCGAGCCCACGGTTTTTTCCATCGGAACCGGACGCTAGCGCGTTCCGGCTGATATTCAGCAACCGAACTCTTAATATTGACAAAGCACTAGATGATTAATCGACTAGCGAAATGTTAAAGGCGTGCAGGATCTGTCTTGGAGAACCGACAAGCTCATCGCTCCCAATCGCAATAAAAAAGCCGCTCGAGATGATATTCTCCAAGCGGCTGTGGATCTGTTTGTGTAACAATCTCCTACTATTGTTCTCCAATAGCACCGCCGATTGACGCATTCAGAGCCGGGATCGGTCGAGAATCCAGATACAATTCGTTGATCGTTTGGAAATAGGTTCCATCGCCCCCCTGAGGCAGCGTATTCGTCGCGGCAATGCTCGCTACTCCCAAGTGCCCGTACCAACGATTTACGGTTTCTTTAACCGAAGCAATTCGGTAGTCGATTGAATCGCTGTCTTCCTGATATACGAAAATCGACCGACGATGTTGTGGTGAGGTTTGCATAATCCAAGCGACCTTGGCTTCACCTGCGCGGTTCAGCTCATTGGATTCGGTATCAAAATGAATCGACGTCAATGTATAGGCATATTCCCAGCCTGCGTCGATGTTGGTTTGAAAAAACTGATAGGTCAACGCACGATCGCGACATTTGAAAGGTTGCGGCCAAGCTGCGTTGCGCGCGGAGGTCAAATTATAATCCGCTTTGAATCTATCCCACTGTTCGCGATAATCGGCGGCAAAACCGCCACCAACTCCACAGATCCGAGCATTTTGATGACCACATCCGTGAACGTGATTTCCCCAGTCTGAATTGCATTGAGCAACCGCACTAGAAACGACTAGTGCCGAAGCCATGACAACACCTGACATGACAATACTTTTGATTCCCACCATGGATCGACTCCGAATTCCGTTTCAAAGGAACGCACTCACGTACGTTTTAATTGCTTCGCAATGATGTTATCGGAATCGGCTTGGCGCGTGGCCGGATTGAACTTATTAATCCCGGTCAATTCGATCGGACTGATTTACCGGTTTTGCATGGCTGGAAGCATTTCGTTGATCATAGTGATTGCGGCAGGCCCAACGAGTACAACGAAAATTCCAGGAAAAATGAAGAGAACCAACGGAAAGATCAGCTTGACTGCGGTTTTTGCCGCCTTTTCCTCAGCAATTTGACGTCTTTGAGTTCTCATCGAGTCGCTCATGACCCGTAATGCCTTGGCGACACTCGACCCAAATTTATCCGTCTGAACGATTACGGATGCTAGCGTTTTCAAATCGTCGACTCCGTTTCGGGCTCCAAGGCTACTGAAGACCTCGTCACGTGGTTTACCCATTTGAACTTCCATATTCGCGATGCCGAATTCGTGAGCGATCACTTTATTCACATCCGCCAATTCGTCGGCAACTTTGCGCATCGCCTGATCGAGTCCGAGACCGGCTTCAACGCACACGACGAGAAGATCAAGTGCATCCGGAAGCCCTAGAAAGATCGATTCTTTTCGCCGTTTCCCCAAAAACCACAAAATAATGTCTGGAAGGAAGAAAAAGCCACCGCCGATCATGAACAATTTAAGGAAGCCGTTCAAGTTGAGTCCTGCAGTGATCAGCATTACTAAGCCACCTAATACCAAGCCAATCGCCAGGCAGATCGCTTTAATTCCCAGGTAGAGCACGGGGGATTCCTCTCTGCGAAATCCAGCAAATGCCAGTTTTTGCTTGAGCTTACCCGCTTCTTTTTCGTTTTTCGGTTCAAACGGTTTGGATAGCGTCGGGCTGGCCTGCTCCAGCTTTCTTGCGATAAAGTCCGCCGCGCTTCCGGACTTGATATCTCTTGATTTATTGCGAAGCCGATTCAATCGATCTTCGGTTTTTGTATTTCTAAGCAAAAACAGATCGAACAAGAACCATGCGGCTGCACCGATGGCCAAAAACGTTGCAATCGGAAGGATGGAAGAAAAGTCAATCATTGGAAAACTCAGTTTTGGGCTGTAGTTCAAAATTACGTTCGAAAAATGGATTGAATCGGAGGCTTGATTTGGGGCTTGTTATCCTTAGGCAGCTAAACCTTGATCGTAATAATCTTCTTAATCACAAGGGCACCCAGAATCTGCATCACAATACCTCCGGCAAGCATCATCTGGCCCAACGGATCGTTGAACAATAACATCACGTAGTCATAGTTCAGCCGCAACATCACTAGAAACAGCACCGGAGGAAGGGCTAACAAGACGATTCCGGACAGGCGGCCTTCGCCGGTCAAAGCCTGGATTTGTCCCCAGATTTTGAATCGTTCGCGAATTAGTTCGCCGATTTTGTCGAGGATTTCTGCCAGGTCTCCACCGGTCTGGCGTTGTAGGATCACGGCCGTTGCAAAAAATTGCAGGTCCAGATTGGGAATTCTCTCGACCATTTGGCGAATGCTCTCTTCCAAAGGAATCCCCAGCTTTTGTTCTTCGAAGCAGCGCATGAATTCGGGTGCCAAAGGCTCATTCATCTGTTGCCCGACCAATTGAATTCCGGCTGGAAGGCTGTACCCCGATCGCAACGCGCGAGACATCATGTCCATCGCCTCTGCCAACTGACCCGAAAAGACGCGCAGTCGCCTTTTGCGTTTCCAAAGTACCACTCCCAAGGGAAGTACGATGACAAACATGAAGACGAATGGCGCAAACAGAATATAGGGTACAAAAAGGACATAGACGAACGTCAATCCTGCGGCCAGTCCTGCGGATATCATCGCAAATTGGACTGGAGGAATCGTCATTCCGGCTTGATGGAGCAAATGACTCAAATTCAAAGTTTGCGTGAAAAACTTTTCCAGTGAGTTTGTGGTATCCTCCAGCGAATTGAGAAGGAGTGAACCGGTTGAAACCTTGGCTTGGCCTCGTCCTCCGTTCTTGGTCAGGTTTGCCAGTCGGTCTTCCATTTGGGTTCGACCTTGAACCATTCGGACTAGAATAGCGATCCCTCCGACCAGGCAGGAGATACAGACGAATACGGATGCGATTACAATAAGCTGGAACATTGTCGTTTCTCAAATTAGTTTGCTGGTGTGTTCCCGGGGTGGATGTAGGATCGTCTTCCAATGATTCGATTTCCCATCAGGCCCAATTGGCTTTTGGGGATTTAGTCGGACAGCATGACGCGTTCAGCAAAAATACTGGCCGGCAGTTTGATACCGGAAGACTCCAACCGATCAAGGCATTTTGGCCTCACACCTGTACAGATAAATCGGCCTTTTGCCCGACCATTTTCGTCAATACCGTCTTGCACGAATTTGAAAATATCCTGCATTACGATAATGTCATTTTCCATTCCGCAGATTTCGGTAATATGCGTGACCTTTCGAGGCCCTCCCTGCAACCGATTGGCTTGGACAATTAAGTTCACGGCACTGGCGATTTGCGTTCGCATCGCCTTAATGGGCATCTCAAATCCAGCCATCATGATCATGGTTTCCAACCGTCCCAATGCATCGCGAGGCGTGTTGGCGTGAAGTGTGGTCATCGAGCCTTCGTGACCAGTATTCATCGCTTGCAACATGTCAAGTGCTTCCGAACCTCGGCATTCGCCGATGATGATGCGTTCGGGACGCATACGCAAACAGTTCTTTACCAGATCGGTCGCGTTAACTTGTCCCTTCCCTTCAATATTGGGCGGACGAGTCTCCAAGCGGACCACGTGGTCTTGTTGCAACTGCAATTCCGCTGCATCTTCGATGGTGACAATTCGATCCGCGTTCGGAATAAAACTCGAAAGCGTGTTCAACAACGTCGTTTTACCGGAACCCGTACCTCCGGAGATGATTATATTTAACCTGGCCTTCATGGCTCCTTCGAGAAGCATGACCATCTCCGGCGTGAATGCCTTGTAGTTGAGCAAGTCCTCAAGCTTGAGCGGATTCGATCCGAATCGCCGAATCGACATGGCGGCTCCATCCAGGGCCAGCGGCGGGATGATCGCGTTGACACGGGATCCGTCTTCCAGCCTTGCGTCGACCATCGGACAGGTTTCGTCAACACGACGTCCGACCTTAGAAACAATTCGATCGATGATTTGCAACAAATGTCCGTTGTCGCGAAACTCGACCGTAGTCTTCTCCATTTTGCCTTTCCGCTCAACATAAATGTTTTTCGGACCGTTGATCAGAATATCGCTGATCGATGCATCTTTGAGCAGCAGCTCGAGTGGTCCCAGGCCAAACGTCTCATCCAGCACTTCATCAACCAACCGATCGCGTTCCGAGCGGTTGAGCAACGTGTTTTCGGCATCGCAAAGATGTTCCACGACCATGCGGATTTCTTTTCGCAATACGGCCCCTTCCATCTCGCCAACCCGATTCAAATCGAGCTTGCCGATTAAGCGATGATGAATTCTTTGCTTCATTTCATCGAAGGACTGTTGGCTGCTTTTGCCCTTGGCCGAGTTCTCTAATCCAGTTGCCATGTGAATTTTTTTCAGTGTTTATTAATAAGGTCCAGTTCACGCAAGTGTCGAATACGGGACAATCGATAGAGATTGCCCGTACCGAAAAGAATAGCTCACATTTGCGCAACGAAGCTGGAATGTCACGGTTTTGCTGTTTTGGCAATATTGCAACTCAACATTAGATCGCAAAACCGCTATAAACGACAATTGAGCAATAACTGGGCGTGGCCTTGTCGATCATCACATGTTCCACATCGAGTTGGTTTCTCTTAAACTAATGGGCGATCCCTACATCCCTTGAGAGGTACTGGATTGAATTACCGGGTCAGCCAAACTCGAGGCAACGGACTTGGGACGACCATGAAAAGCACTGGTTGACGTTTTATAACTGTTAACGTTCGTTGTTTTACCCTCGGGGGGTGCGGACTGCCATGCATTTCGATTCGCAACCATCTGTAATGCTTTTGGTTGGAATCAATAATTCGCCCATCTGATGATACGAGCCGAAGCAACACACAACCTTTATGGATCGGAGTGATTGACAATTGAGTCAAGAGTTTTTCATTTACTTGGCTTGTATTCCTGTTCTGGGAATTTTGGCACAGTTGCTGGCGTGGTGGACACGTTTACCGTCGATTCTGCTGTTATTGGTGTTCGGGATTTTGCTTGGGTTTGTATTTAATCCCGATCAGTTGTTGCATGATATTTACGCAAGCCAGAACCCCCAAGGCGAGCTGGGCGGCTCGGTGCGATCGTCGATTGAACCCGGGACTTCAGGTTCAGCATCGACCGTGGCAACGCGGTCGAACGTCGCCGCAGCAATCCTCTTTCCAATCGTCTCACTCTCGGTTGCCGTTATTCTGTTTGAAGGGGGGCTGACACTCCGCATGAGTGATCTCAAGGAAAGTGGTGGAATCGTACTGCGGCTGGTTTCATTGGGAGCACTGTTTAGTTGGGCACTGACTGGATTGGCTGCTTGGGGAATTTTGGGGCTGGATTGGCGGATCGCGACGTTGCTCGGGGCCATCATGGTGGTGACCGGTCCGACTGTTGTGATCCCATTGCTTCGACACATCCGTCCCAATCGCCGCATTGGGGCGATTGTGAAGTGGGAGGGAATCGTGATTGATCCCGTCGGCGCGATTTTGGCTGTGCTTGTATTCGAACATCTGTTCAGCCATTTGGAACGAGGAACCGACTACAATTCGCTCGCGACAATTATGGTGCTTCTGAAATCCGTGGTGATTGGTGTCGGACTGGCTTGGATCTCTGCGGCGCTTCTGGTTAAGGCAGTGAAATCCTATTGGATTCCCGATTTCCTGCATGGCGTTTCGTTTCTAGCCGTCGCCATCGGAGCGTTTGCTGTTTCCAACGTTTTGCAGCATGAATCGGGATTGGTGACGGTAACGGCCATGGGTATTTTTCTGGCGAATCAAAAGCAGGTGTCCATTGACCATGTTATTGAATTCAAAGAACATCTGGGGGTGTTTTTGGTGTCCTGTTTGTTCATTGTGCTTGGTTCGCGATTGCGTCCCGAAGTCATGCTGGATATTGGCTGGCAAGGCTTAGTATTTCTCATCATAATGATCGTGATCGTTCGGCCGATTTCGATCTGGCTGGCAACGATCGGAAGTAAAATCAATTTTCGGGAGCGACTCTTTATTTCGTGCCTCGCCCCGCGCGGCATTGTATCTGCCGCCGTAACCAGTGTCTTTGCCTTAAAATTGGTGAGTCTGTCATCAACCAATCCTGCGTTTGCCGAATTCTCTTCCGATGCCAGAAAATTGGTTCCAATCTCCTTTTTGATCATTGTGGGAACCGTCGCGATTTACGGATTGACAGCAGCCCCACTCGCGCGACGCTTGGGACTTGCCGACATCAATCCCCAGGGAATTCTGATTGCGGGCGCCAGTGCCTGGATTCGCTCGCTCGCCGCTGAACTCAAAAAACATGGTATCGCAGTCGCTTTAGTCGACACGAATTATCGAAACATCTCAGCGGCAAAGATGGAAGGATTACGGGCCCATTGTATGAGTATTCTCTCCGAACATATCGAAGAGGAGTCGGACCTGTCGGGGATTGGCAGGATGCTTGCCATGACGAGCAATGACGAGGTCAACGTACTCGCCACCCATGAATACGAACATCTTTTCGGACGCAAAAATGTCTTTCAGCTTCAACCGCGGAAATCTTCCTTCGGGAGTCGGCCTTCACTTGGCGAACGATTGGACGGCCGTATTTTGTTTGGAAATGACTGGACCGAGGATCGACTTGCCGCCGCCTTCGATCAGGGCTTTCAAATCAAATCAACTCAATTGACTGAAGAGTTTACCTATGATGACTACATGGAGACGTACAACGATGAAGCCATTGTACTGATGGCGCTCAACAAAGACAAAAAGTTGGAAATCATGGCAAGCGACAGCGAATTTGAGCCGAAGGCAGGCATGACGCTCATTTCGTTGGCTCCCGTGCAACCATCACAATCAGTTTGATCGATTTGTTGCAATTGTGGAACGAACCCAAAATAATCCCCGCCTACTTTCGCGGCAAGCGATGATCGACGATGCCAAATTATCGGCGACAGATTCTCGACTCATTTCTCGATAGCAGATTTCGCCAGCATGACGCATGGAGCGTGGCATGAGATTCCGATCAAATTAGCTAATTGATACGAACCGATACAACTGCTGTCAGAAAAGCTCGCCAAAACGGCGCTCGTCAAAATCGGTTACCCAAGAATTTTCGAGAAGACTGACAAAATCGAAAAAAACCTACTATTGGGCACCCCCATTGTCCGAAACTAGTATCAGGTAAAAGCAGCGTTTGTGTGTCCAGGGGGGTTTCTGGCCGACCAACGCTTTGGTCGCAAGGATCCTTGCGCTGGAATGCTGCTAATAGAAACGATGCTCAGAACCACGAAGTGGGTTGTCACTGTCTTGCGACAGTTGCAGACACCATCGGGTTCCGAGTCGCAAACCACCATAGCAGATTATCGCAGCGGTTCGCTCGCTTTCGACCCAGTGTAAAACGAGAGGGGTTCGGTCCGCAGGAAGTGGTTCAACGAACAAATTCAGGAGGGAAACCATGCGACGTTTATTACTAGGATTGGCGATCGCGCTGGTGGCCGGCTTGGTCCCCGGCGATGCTAATGGTGATGATACCGCCATTCGTCAGCACATCACCAACACGCTCAAAATGGAACAGCAACGCGGAAGCTTGAGTGGATTCCATCTCAATCTACGTGTTGACAAGGGCACAGTTTGGTACGAAGGATTTGTATCAACCGAAGCTCAGAAAATGTTGGTATTGCGCACTGCGCAACAAGCCAAACAACTTGGCGTCGTCCAGATCGTCGATGACATCGAAGTTCGTGACGGCTCCGCAAGCTACCATAACGGTTATGCAATGCAACAGGCGACCTACACCCAGGATGAGCCGGTCGCCCCACCCGTACAACTGCAAAGCCAACCGGCACCCACGGAATACTCGCAAGTACCAGTTCAAATGCATGCTGCACCGATGTACGCACAACCTCGTCCGATGCCCATCGGCTATAGCACTGGGGCCGGCATTGTCGCTGACAATCCTTCCCTTCCAGGTTACGCATGGCCAGGTTATGCAGCTCATCCAAACTATGCTGCCGTAACCTATCCGCAACAATACTCACCATCCGCCTGGCCCTATATCGGTCCCTTCTACCCCTATCCTCAAGTTCCATTGGGTTGGCGTAAAGTGACTTTGCAATGGGATGACGGCTGGTGGTTCCTGGATTTCCACAACAAATAGTTGTTTGTGGACAGATGAACGTCTAGCTAAAAACAAAAGCCCCTGTTTCAACAGGGGCTTTTTTTTGGGACTGCACCCGTTCACAAATGACGCGGTCACGCGACGCCGACTACATGTCCATGTTTGACCATAACTAATTCCCTCTCAGTCCATCACTTTCGTTAGCAAGAAGTTTTCGGAACTCTGGCAACGTTCGAGAATTTGCGACATCCACCGCAGTCAACCCGCCACGACGAGCCTGCATGATCCCAAATCGCATATCTTCCAAACTACCAAGGTGATGTGCATCGGTATTGATCACCAACAGGATTCCCATCGACTTGGCCTGCGCACAATGCAGATCGTGCAGGTCCAATCTCTTCGGAGACGCGTTCAGCTCCAGGAATTTTCGATGGTCTCGAGCGGCTTCGAAAACGGCCTGCATGTCAACCTCATACGGCTTGCGACGATTGATGAGGCGCCCCGTCGGATGTGAAATCGAATGCACATGAGGATTTTCGATCGCCCCAATGATTCGCTGTGTGATCTGGCTGCGATTCTGCTGCTGCCCATAATGAATACTCGCCGTGACCCAGTCCGCTTCCGCAAGCACATCATCTGGCAGATCCAACAATCCATCTTCCAGGATATCGCATTCAACTCCTTTGAGGATCGTGAAGCCATCCTTGGCTGCCGCATTCATATCATCGATGTGCCGCCATTGTTTTCGCAGTCGCTTGGCGTCCAGGCCGTTGGCCATCGCCACTCGTTTGGAATGATCGGTGATCGCGATATATTCAAGGCCATTTTGACGAGCTGCCTTGGCCATTTCCATGATTGACGCTGTACCATCGCTCTCCGTGGTATGCATGTGCAAGTCACCCCGAATATCGTTCGTTTCAATCAGTTTGGGGATGCCAGATTCACTCTGTGCCCAATTGAATTCTTCACGCCCTTCGCGAAGTTCAGGGGGAATCCACGGCAAATCCAAGGCATGATAAACGTCCTCCTCGTCGTGCCCAGCCACAAAGATCTCCTGTTCCCCATGGACTTCGAACACCCCCCACTCATTGATTTTGCGATTTCGTTGTTTGGCCATCGTGCGCAAAATCACGTTATGTTCTTTGCTGCCGGTGAAATATTGTAAAGCCGCACCGAACGATTCGGCAGGTACGACCCGCAAATCCACTTGGAAATCTCGTTCTAATCGGATTGACATCTTCGTCGGACCCCGCACAATCGCTCCGGAGCTTCCCGGAAATTCCGCCAAGCGGTTCATGACCGCTTCGCCAGTTTCCGAATCAACGACGATATCCAGGTCACCCACCGTTTCCTTACCGCGACGATAGCTCCCCGCAAACTCGATTCGCTGCACCGATCTGCATGTAGAAAAATGCTCCCGCAAACGGAAAACGATCTTGTCCGCATCGGGCCAGCTTAGGCGTCGGTTGGCCGCATCGGCAATCGCGATTCCCGCCAATATTGCCTGTTCCGTTTTCATTCCGAAACCAGGTAACTCGTGCACTTTTCCAGCTTCACAAGCAATTTTCAGGTTCTCCAACGTCGCGATCCCCAATTTGCTAAAAATTACTGCCGCCTTTTTCGGACCGAGTGAGGGTACGCGCATCAAGTCCAACACGGTGACTGGAATCTCCTTTAACAACTCATCCAATTGTCGCATCGAGCCAGTCTTGACCAGTTGCTCGCATTTTTCAGCAACCGCTTTGCCAATCCCTGCGATCGTTGTCAAATCGAATTCTTCTTCGACCAATGATTTGACAGACTCGGTCATCTCCGTAATCGCTTTTGCCGCAGTGCGATAGGCACGAAGCCGAAACGGATTGGTCCCCTTAAACTCCAGTAGATCTGCAAGCTGATTGAGTTTGTCGACGATTTGGTCGTTGGTCATAGATGATGCTAAGCCGCGTGCTCTGATATCGATACGTTCAAGAGTTGATGTTGTTTATCGGTCCAACAGCCAGTCCATTCACTCCATGTTAAACGTCTCCATCTCGACCTTGTGTCGCTTCGTTTCACGGTACATGATCACAGCAGAAATGTCAGAATGGTTTTGGCAGAAGCTATTGATTTCCGCGAGTTCCATGACGCAAAAGGCTGTTGCAATCGCATCTGCCTTGGCCGCTGAGTCGGAAAAAACAGTCGACGAAATTGTTCCTGTTCCAGGCCAACCTGTCCGGGGGTCAATGATATGGCTGAGTCGATTTCCCTGATGAAATAAAGCTTGCCGAGCCGAACCGGATGTCCCCATACAACGATTAAACAACTGGGTTTCACGTAATCGAGTGTTCGCGTGAAGCGGATCAGTCAGCCCGATCGTCCAACCCATCACCCCCCCCGGCGTTGCGTCGAGTTGTTTTCGGATCCCTCGAGCTGATATGCTGCTCTGTCCGCCATGGATCACGAAATCATGAATCCCTGCATCGAGTAACAGGGAAGTACAAACATCCAGCGCATGTCCCTTGCCGATACCTCCCAGGTTGATTCTCATACCCGGTGCCTGCAACGAAACCTGATGCGTCAGCGGATGCAACCGGATCTTTCGATAGTCGACCTTGGCCGCCGCCTCACTGATTTGAGCCGAATCGGGAACCAACGGCTGACGGGCCTCGAATCCCCACAATTCCGTGAGAGTCCCGCTACTGATGTCAAATGCCCCACCGGTGTCTTTTGACACTTGAACCGCCAATTCAAAACATTTGTAGGCGCTCCGGCTGAAATCAATGGGATTTCCGACTGCAGCCTGGTTGAGACGAGCGACCGCACTGTCACTTCGATAGATCGACATTTCCCCCTCAAGAGATTCGATCACGTCGAACGCCTTCGCAACGGCATCAGCGGCAAGCGGATATTGCGTGGCGTTAAACAAAAATTGAAATTGGCATCCCATCGCCCGTTTGGAATAATGGACCACGTGGGATGCCTGTTGTAGCGACCCGGCTTCTCGTTGCAATTCAAGCGGATCGGTTTTGAGCCGAGTTTGCGAGAACTCATCCATTTGAGGGAGCAGTTCCCGCGCGGCCTGAAGTGCAGCGCGACCTTTGAGAAACTGTCGACGTGTTGTCGGTTTATCGGAATCAAAAGGCATTGCAACGCCAAGTAAAATAAACAGATTCAAACCAAGCCCAGAAACCGCGACCATTCAAAGATTGGGTTGGAATTACCTGGGTCGCCAACCATGCCAGGCTTGGACTATAATTGTATCATTCCACGGCCGCGCCTGTCCAATTGATACAACGAGAATCGATGGGTGGGGCCCGTGTTCATTTCGAATGATCATTTCGTATCACATGCAAGGGTTTAACTAAGTGACAATTCGAGTAGCCTTGGCGTTAATTTCAATTTGCCTGTTTGCCGGTGCGAATTCCTTGATTGAAAACGACTCGCTCAAGGCTCAGGATCCTGGAGCAAATTCTAGCCCGACAAAACAGCGAGTGACTCGAGCAAAACGTCCAACGTTTTCCAAGCGGCAATGGGAGGGAATCTTCTTTGAAAACCTGTTTTTGGATGGGCTTCAAGGGGCACGACCCGCCAATTTCGGACTTTCTAACGACTCGTTGAGCCCGGCGACCACGCCCAGTACTGCCGTAGCCGAAACCGCACCAGAAGGAGAATCTGTCTCCAGCTGGAGCGCCATTGTCACCAGTGACACGATTGAAAACGAAATCAAACGATTGCACAGTGATTTGAGTTCTCAGATTACCACGGCGGATACCTATGGCAGTAAATACCGCGACGCCCAAGTCTCGTTTTCGATATTGTCAGTACTATTTGCCGTGATCCATGAATACGAACAGTCGGTGCGGTGGAAGAATGACGCCCTGCAGGCACAAGCAGCGTTTTACCGGGCTGGCACCTTTCCCAGCAATCGAATGCGAGAGGCCTTCGAGTTCTCAAAAGCCCGTATCGAATCACTTAGCGACCTGATTCGTGGTTCCGGATTCCCTCCCGAAGAATCCGCTTCGACCGAAATCGATTGGGAATCGGTCGCAGATCGACGAATGTTAATGCAACGCCTCGAACACTCGCTTTATCAAAAGCTCGAAGCATGGGTCTCTAATGAAACCGAATTCAAAAAACAAATTGAAGAATTGGCACATGAGTCCCAAGTCGCTGCAATCATTGGCCGCGCATTAATTCAACCCGGGATGGAAGAAGCAGATGACGATGACTATGTTGCACTCGCTCATGCAATGATTACTGCAGCCGTGGATGCTTCCGCCGCTGCCAAAAACAACAATTACCAGTTAGCCAGTCAGGCCATCAATCTGATCGGCCAATCGTGTACCAAGTGCCACGATGAATACCGGTAATCCTCGATCGCCAATCATCAATAAAAATTGACGTCCGGGAAACAGGGTGGATTCACCGTTGGATTGGAGATTATCAGGTATCCGCAAATCATCAGGATAACTCGGTACCCAATTTTCGAACCGAGTGAAAACGAATTACCCACCCTGAATTACGCAACCTGAGGGAATAATTGCTTGATTTCCGGCTTAAGCAGCACAACGAGCGCCCAAATCCCAATGGGTAACTCGATACAACAACAAAAGTCGCAGCACGGAACGATCGCGATGATAGCCGCAGCCATTGCCCATCCATACGAAGCGGCATTTTTCATCTGAAGCGCGCCATATAACATCAATGCCGATAGAATCAGGGTTACAATTAAACCACCCCAGGTCATGATCATTTGCATTGCAGAATTCTGCTGTTCTAATATTTTCTGCTCGAATTGTTGCCTCGCTTCGGCATCCGGAATCATATTTAAACCAAACTGCAGGACGGAATCCCCAATAAACGCACCCAAAAATGGAGTCGAAAGTCCGTAGACGATGTTAAGAACCGCCAATACGATCAAAATGATCGCGGGCGTTGTCAAACTCGATGGAATTTGTTTTCCAAATCCGGTTTGCATTGGTGATTGTGGAGGCTTGAACGGATTGTTTGGAAACTGAGACTCTGACATTGACTTTCCTTAGACTTAGTATTTGTTCGAGAATGTTCAAACAGCTATTCCCGTTCGCCTCGATGGAAATCAACTGTAGCGAATGATTATTTGGTCACAGATCGATTAGGCCATCGGGAAGTTCGAGCGGTCTAGTTTATATCAGATGAAACATGGGCTGAACAAGAAGTCTGATTGCTGAAGTTTACCAAATCGTCTTGAATGTTCCGAACATGACTCCGTGCGGCAAGTCTCTCGCGGCAAGTCTCTCAAGGCGGGACTTATGCAAAAGTGTGGAAAAACCTGGATTGAATGGATCCGAGGTCGCGTCATTGAAGCTCATGGACGCAACGTGGTTTTCCTCGTATATAACGATCCAGAGCACGTCGAAACTGACCCAGCTGACTTCCAGGAATCCGGCCGCCTTTGTAAAATCCCTGCCGTTATGGCGCAAATCGAGGACCCAATTCAAGAAAAGTCAGGCTAAACAAACCGAAAACGATCTCGCAACGCCAGCAAGTGATTCAATGCTGCATCGACAAAGGGATCATTTATCAGCAAACTCTACAAAATCTGATATGCGAACAGTCACTTTTGAGACGACTTTTTCAGAAGTGTTGAACGAGAAGGTTGCCCTGCTTTCAGGCAACTTCCCACGCTTCCGCGATGACATGCTGGGGCGATTTGATGGCTGTACTTACGACAAACTACGAACGCCGATGCCGATGGTGCAACGCTTTTCCAGTTTCCGTCCGAGCCGGACGTTCTCCCCATTGTGTACGAAACAGTGACTGTTCTCAATCCTGGATTCCGGTTGAAGATCATCCACAATTTTCGTGATGGCTGACACGTTGATATTTCCTCGTAGGTTTGGCTTCGCTTTCGACCATGCCCCAATTGTCCAAACTACCATTCCGACTGATGGAGCGTTCAACTGCCGACGGCACTGTTGGCTAGGAATTGATCAAGCTGACCGTCATGGAACCACCGATGTGCCATTCGATGGACCAACGAAGGTGGCGATCCATATGATACTCCACGAGTTGTAAGATCAATTTCGTGAATCGTTTCCTCATGAACATTCGCAAATCGATAGAGTTGTTTGCGCATCGTGGAATGTTGTCGTCACGGAACACTCGTTTTCAGATTGACGGAGGAATCAAATATTGCCAATTGCCAGCGTTGGCACGCCACTTGCGGTATCAGTTCTCCGTAAGGACGCGAAGCCAGTCGCTTTGCGCAGTTCAATGAGTACTATGTCAGGAGACTTGAAAATGTCAAAAACTTTATTTGTGCCAGCCATAATGTTAATTATTGGCTCGTTTGCGCTACATGCGCCCGCCCAGGAAACACCTATACGACAGGCAACTCCGCCTCAAGATCGAGCCGTGTCAACCAATTTTAAACTGGACCGACCCGCCGTGGAGTACTTTGCCGCCAAACTTGTGTTGTGCAACAACGCTGAGATCGAAATGGGCATGATGGCTGCTTCCAAAGCGTCGACGCCTGAAGTTAAGGAGTTTGCCAAGATGCTTGCGACCGAGCACGCCCAGGCCAATACCAAATTACAGCCATTTCTTCCCAATTACGCTGTGCGACCCAAGACTTCTGCCTCACCCTCGGGCGTCTCGCAAACCGAGAATGAAACCGACCAACAACGTTTGGCAAGTGAGCGCAACGAGAGGTCTGCAGTACCTCAACGAACGGAGGGTGTGAACCCACGACAAGAAATTGTTGAGACGGATTATCGTGAAGAAGCCCCCGTAGCTACGCTTAAACAATTGCACGAAATCTGCCGCATGGCCCATCAAAATTACATGGAAGTCTGCACCAAAAAGCTGTCACAGCATTCTGGGGAAGATTTTGACACCGAATTTTTGCGAGTTCAAGCCGCTACCCACGTAGCATTGATCGCCGAACTCAAAGCATTGGAATCGAAAGTTGATGGAGAATTCCAAAGCGTGGTTCGAGAAGCCAAGACCAACGCAGAAGAACATCTTGTGAAAGTTGAAAAACTGTGTAAACACCTTGACCAAAACACAACCAGCTCACGCGATCGTTAATTCGATCAATCCCGTGTGCTGTCTACGGAAATGTATCCACCCACGACCTGTTGAGTTCATCTCAGCAGGTTTGTGGGTTTTTTTGTTTCAGGCGGCACTTCGGAAGCAAATCAGTTTCCGCGGCCACGAGAACCGTCAATTTTGAGTACGATCAACCGGATCGCAGGGGCGATCGTGGTCGACGGGATCGCCTCAGCTGCACAAACACCAAAACCTTCTTTGTTATGCCCACATTTCGGAAAATATCATTGGATTCGTAACCGGCCGCCCTCGCTCCAGGATGATCCTATTCGAACCAGTCGGGGTTTTTTGGCACGGGATATCCATGCCGTAAGGCAAAGCGATCGCAAGGTATGAAGACGTCTTCAAACCATTTTTTTCCTAAGAATCATGCGATGCGAAAAACTGGCACGCCGGTTGCATATGCTAGAACACACCGTTGATTTCAAACCCGCATTTTTGTTACGGGTATCACTGAATGTGAGAGTGATGCCCGCGGGTTTATGTTTATCTAGAATATAAAAGTTGAAAAGGAGACATCGAATGAATCGAGTACAGAAAAGAGTATTGTTAATTGGCACATTGGTTATGGGAATTTCGGCGATGGTGCCTCCCGAAGCCTCCGCGCAATTGTTGCCTTGGCGTCGAGCCGCCGTGTGTTGTCCGCCCGTCCAAGTTTGCTGTGCCCCAAGTTACTATAGTCAGGGCTACTATGGTCAAAGCAACTATCGACCAAGCTACTATCAATCAAGCTATGTTGCTCCGTCGAGTCAATGCTGTGGCGGTTATTCCGCTTCCACCGGCTATTATGGCAGTGGACACAATAGTGGATATTATACGGGTAACCAAGGCTATGGCTCTGGTCATTACACGACGCACCAATCTAACTACGGTGCTCCTTATTCTGAGGGAACGCAGCAGTCCGGAACCATCATGTACGATCGCGACGGCAATCGAATCGAGTCGGGAACCCGCTTTAATCAAGATGGAATACAAATCGATCGCGACGGCAATCGTATCGAGACGGGAATCCGCTTTAACCAGGATGGAATACAAATCGATCGCGACGGCAATCGAATCGAGTCCGGAACCCGCTTCAACCAAGATGGAACGCAAATCGATAGCGACGGCAATCGAATCGAGTCCGGAATCCGCTTCAACCAAGATGGAACGCAATTCGATAGCGACGGCAATCGAATCAAGTCCGGAACCCGCTTTAACCAAGATGGAACGCAAACCGATAGCGACAGTTCGAAATCGGGAAGCGCAGACACCGACTTCCGTGTTGAACCTCCCCCTGTGTCGCCAGACCGCTCCGATCGATAGGGATATCTTCGAGATGAAACGTCAAAGTTCCCAATGGGAGCGACCTGACGGCAAAAAAGACGAGGTGTGGTTTTTGCGACCACACCTCGTTGTTTTTTATTTGTAGGGTTTTAATGGTGGTTTTCTGTTGTTTAACCAGGATTTCTTGAGGATGCTTTAGAATGCGGACAGTTCACGTCTGCTGAACGACTTGAACCGTATTGGAAGAACCAACTGCCACGCCTCGATGGTTATTTCAAGTCAACCACAAGGGGCTCATCAGGGATGGGCCATGAAAAAAGTAGCAGCCTCGCGACGTATCGTGTAAACATTCCTGGCAACGATTAAGAAACGATCGTGGAACGCACACGGTCGAAACTCCTCAAGGTTCCCTTAATGAACGTAACTCGTCGACCACGAGATCAACGGCGCTGTCTAACTTGTCAACGCTCTCACGAACGCCATCCCATTGGTTGGTTTTCGCGGATTGCTCCAACCGAGCCGCCAGCGTCTCGACTTCGTTTTTCGAGAAATTACTCGCCAAACCCTTTAGCCCGTGCGACGCGATTTCCAATTGCGTGGCGTTTTTGGACTCAGTGGCACGTTTGATCTCATTGACGATCTCAGGGGCATCCTCAGTAAAAATCTGAATCAACTCCTGGAACAATTCCCAGTCTCCACCCAGTCGATTCAATATTTGCTTAAGATTGAGGTGCAGTTGCTGATCAAGGCTCTCGGAAAAGCGGGGTGGGTTGCGGCTCTCGTTGATCATTCGCGTTCTCACATGATTCGGATAAGGGTGGCTTGCTAATTGACGTCCGACGCTTTATCTCAATCTCTCAATCAACAAATGTCCCTTTATCGGGTCTTCATAACCAATTGACTGTTCCCCCCAAAATTTAGGGAACATTCGCGACGCCAGTGGGCTGTTACCTTTGGAGGAACTTGTCAGTTTCGATTCTTACAGTGCGCCTACTATAATAGTGCCGAATCCTGTCGCTGTCGCATCAGGGCATCGTCAGACCATCTCTCATTCGCGCCAGTCTTACGTTTTGACCAAGCGCGTTTGAGAATGCTATCCACGGATATCGAAAACTGGGATCTCCAAGTGATCGGTCGATTGGACAAACGCCCCGGGACTACCCGGAGCATTTCACGCGCCAATAGAACAATTTTTTCGATCGATTGGAACCCGCCAAACACGACGTGAGACACTTCGTTCTCAGCCTTTTTTTTCCGCAGTTGAATTCTCGCGTGCCCATAAGGTCAATCCGACGCCTACCTGGTTGCGACCGAATCGCCACACTGAACGTCCATCGAAAAGGTTGGCTTCATATCCACCGTAATCTGCCACCATGATCGCGTCCAGAACCGTCTTTGGATTACATACGCCACAAAACGGCTCCCGAGAGCTTAATTCGCTGGCAATCAAAAACTTCAATTTAGGCTGGCTTCTATTGAAACGCGGCGCCAAATAGCCCAAGAAACGAAATCAATTTTCGCCAATGACTGGTCATCTGGCGACCATTATGGTCAAATAATACTCAATTATCCCATTTAATGACACACCGTTGTTCGCTGACCACCCCGCCGATTTCTTCTGTTCAAATGAAAAGCATGGATCGGTAGTTCGCTCATCATGCGTTAATTTCCCGTGCTTGATAATTTTTTTAACTTGGTCAGGGATTTGCATTAGGTAGCTTGTCTCGTTTTGAGAGGTATGTCAAGTTTTGCTGAAAGGAACAAGTGCGGATTGATGTTACCCCGCTAAGTGATAGGACCACGCTGGCATCTGTGGCTTGGCAACTCAGCGTAGGGTCTCATCGCGAGCAGTGATTCACGCACAGGTTGAGTATGAACCGACTCCTTGTTATCGACGATGACCGAACGGTGTTGCGTTTGGTGCAGAAGGCGTTTAGCGAATCGTCGCTGGACGTTTCCGCCACGGCCGATCCCGATGAGGGAATGAAGCTGATCGAATTGGAGCAACCGGATGTGTTGCTTCTCGATATCATGCTACCGAACAAAAGCGGAATCGACCTTGCGCTGAGCGTTCGCAAGTTGGACCCCAAGTTGCCGATCATTTTCGTAACCGCATCCGATGACAGCGACATGGCAATCGAAGCCATGAAACTGGGCGCGTACGAGTACCTCCTCAAACCCTTGGACATTAATGCTATCCAGAAACTTGTGGCCAGGGCTCTGGAAACGCGGCGATTGATGCTGGCACCCGTCGTAATGCAAGAGAGCGACGAGTTGCCGCTAGATGGAGACGCGCTTGTCGGGCGAAGCCCTAAAATGCTTGAGGTGTACAAACAAATCGGGCGTGTGGCGGGACAAGACGTCTCGGTTTTGATTCGAGGGGACAGCGGCACTGGGAAGGAACTGATCGCTCGTGCAATTTATCATCATGGAAGCCGGAAGGATCGCTGTTATCTGGCCGTCAATTGTGCGGCCTTGTCCGATACCCTTCTGGAAAGCGAACTGTTTGGCCACGAAAAAGGGGCGTTTACCGGCGCTGATCGCCAACGCATCGGCAAATTCGAACAATGCCACGAAGGGACCATCTTTCTTGATGAAGTGGGAGATATGTCTCCCTTGACCCAAAGCAAAGTCTTGCGGTTGCTTCAGGAGAAGAAGTTCGAACGGGTTGGAGGCAGCGAAACAATCAGTGTTGATACGCGGTTGATTTCTGCAACGAACCGACCTTTGGAAGAAATGATCGAGAACAATGAGTTTCGATTAGACCTGTTTCACCGACTCAATGCATTCGAGATCCATTTGCCGCCGCTGCGCGAACGCGAAAATGATATCGAATTGCTGATCCAACATTTTCTGACCATGTTCAATTTCCAATTGGGCAAGAAGATTACTGGTTTGTCAGATTCCGCGGTGGAAATTCTCAAAAAGTATTCCTGGCCAGGAAACGTTCGCCAGTTACAAAGCGTGATTCGCAAGGCCATGTTAATGGCGACCGGTCCCGTGATCGTTCCTGAGTTTCTCTCCCAAGAAATTTTGTCCGAAAAGGCGGTGAATTATTCACCCGATGCAGGCGACATCGGTTCACATCATTCCGAATCGATCGACTTGAGAGACTTTATAGAGCAACGTTTAAATTCCGAGACCAACGATTTATACGCGGAAAGCTTGGCTGAAATGGAACGTCATCTGCTCAAGCGGGTGTTACAGTTTCATGGTGGAAACCAATCCCGTTCCGCGGCACATCTAGGAATCACGCGAGGAAGCCTGCGAAACAAAATCCGTGCCCATGGTATCTGCATTTCTCACGTCGTGGAAGAGACAGCCAATTAGACGATCGGGTAACACGGTTAGATGGGATTCCGTTTCCAATAAAAATCAAGCTGGCGTCGCGCGCCGGCTGTCGCACTTTTCAGGGGTTCATGATTCGCTTCACGACTCGCCCACGACAAAATTCACCCGCTCAATACGACGACGCCAGCTTGTTAATACTCTTGAACTCCAATGGGAATTGTTTCTCAAATCTCTTGATAACTCGCGGCTTGGCATCGCCAACAGCCGAATCATTCTAATTTCAAACACTGTGCTCAAACGTTTCCGTGGGAACTGGATCATCGTCTGGCAACTCGCTCGATGATGACTCAACGCGCCTTTGACCATGGACTTCCCCCATCGCTTTTATCGCATCTTCCACGCGATTGAAGACCAAGGGTCTCGCCTTGGTTTCCTTGTTGGTCCTATGCGTCTCCTGTGCGGCGCGCCAAAAACCGTAGACAAGCGGTATTGATTCATTTGACTTTTTTAGGCGATTTTCGACGAGGCGTACCTTGGACGAAGTATACGGAGCCAAGCCAGTTAAAAACACGGCGTCGACGTCTTGCTCTTCCACCTGTTGCACAATCTCATTTGCCAACAAGGCCGTCGACACGATCACCAGCTCAATTTGTGGCTGGCGGCTCGCGATCCGCGCAACAACTTTTGCGCTGATTTCATCTCCCCGGTTCGAAATAGGAACAACGAGGATCCGTCGTTCGTTGGCGGGCGAGTGAGGCACGTCCGCCGCATTCGCCGCTTTAACCCCTCGCGCTTCCGTTTCCTGCGAATCAACAGGCGCCGTTTCCACCGCGTCTTCGGTAAAATCGAGAACGTACTCAAACTGCTCCTTGGAAATGGCTTGCATTTGATGATCCGAATAGTTGCGCTGAAGCAAGGGAACCAGGACGTTCTCAAACGTGTGCGACAGTCCGTTGTTTTCAAGTTGCTTGTTGAGAATCGCCGTTGCCTCGTCTTCCTGAAACGCCAGCAACCGTTGATAGAGACTGTGGTACGTTGGCATACTGGACAATTCTCCCAACAGCACGGTAAAGAACTGCAACTGAGGAATATGACGACCAAGGACAACCAGGCAAAAGGTAATCGGTATTGCCAGGATGAGCCCAGCAGGCCCCCACAACCACGCCCAAAATAACATGGCGATGACGACTCCCAAGGGCGATATCCCAATCGATTTCCCGTACAACAAGGGTTCCAAAACCATGTTTACGATCAGTTCATACACTATAAAAACGCCAGCCAGTACTAGAGGTTGAACCCATCCATCGAAAACGGCCAGGGAAATTAATAACGGAAAGGCGGCAGCCATCCATGGGCCTACGTAGGGGACAAAGCGACAGCCAAAAGCCCAAACACCCCAGACCATCGGGTTGGGAACCCCAATGAAATACAAGGCAATTGCCACTGCCGTTCCATACAACGCATTGACAAAAAACATCGTGCGCAGCCATCTGGAAATTCCTGAGCTAATCTCCGAGATTGCTAACGTCGCGATCGCAACATTCGACGATGCCAGCAACTGTACCAGCCGACCACGAAACTCTTCCCGTTCAAACAGGATGAAGATGGTTAACAAGTACATCATGCTCGCCATCGCAATCGGTTCAATCAATGGACCTAGCCAACGTGATAAATACTGATATGGCGTTTGCGGTGTCGATACGACCCGCACGGGCTGAGGCGGCGTTACCTGATTGGGATTGAACTGGTCAGGTAAAAAACCAGGCAACCAGCGATCGCTCCAAGTCCGTGGAGGGGAGTCGTTCGAAGTTTCTTCCCTGTTGTCCGCAACGGCTTTCGATTTTGAGTTGGTCGACTCAGAATCTTCCGATTTCGGCTCGGTGACTGCATCCTTAATTTCATTGATTGTTTCGCTGGCGCGCGAAATCGCCGGGCTTTGATTCCACTGAAATTGTTGAACCTTGTTTACCAAATTGTGTTTGTAATCGGGAAGTTGCGTTGCAAAATTCAGGATTTGCTTGGTCATCATCCAACCGAGCATCGCAATTGCAACGGTTCCGATCAACGAAACAAAAATAACTGAAAAGACGCGACCTAAACGCAGCCGTTCCAACCCACTCACCAGGGGACTAAGAATAAAACTGACAAGAATGGCAAGTGCTAAGGGGATGAAAATCGTGCGCGCCACATAGAAAATGACGGCAACAATCAGAAAGACCACCACGCCGTAAGTCCAAGAAAGGTAGAGTTGCTTTTCGTTGGACATTGCCGGTCCTGTGTGGATTTGTAAATTGGGCTAAAGTGACACTTTCAGTAAGGATCCGACGGAATACGTTGACCGGAAAAGTACAAATCACGCCCAAGAGTGCTCGCTGCCAGGTTTCGACCGCGCACCCCGTACGCGAGTCGACAACCGGAGGGAGCACGTAGGGGAATTTCATTCGGTGAAGCCTGATTCACTGTCCCTGAATTTGGCAACGGCCTGGCTTTCCTAATTCGAAGCGGGGCAGATCTACCAGATACGCAAACGCCACCCCAACAAAAAACCAATTCCCAGCGCCCAAACGGCGACCAATTCAGGCCGTTCGCGGGCGAAGCTGCGGCAGCATTCCCAAGCGGCTTCACCGGCGCTCAAATTTGGATCTGCTGCGATTTCTCGGACCGAACGGTTTTGGGTCGCCGGAGAACGGCTCAATTCTTGCACCTCTCCGCCTATAGACTGCTTTCGTTTCGTGGTCATTTAATTTCTCCTAATTTCTTCTGATTTACCAACGGGATAGGCTATGTTTCCAAGCACCCGATGCTTATACCTTAAAACTTGACCAGTGTTTCGTCCTGGAAAATTATTCCAGGCACGATATCCCGGCTCGTGTTAGACTCCTTCGGACACTCGTCCGCGTGAGCCATCTTTCTTTCATACAATTCACGAAATTGAGGTCGCGTTACTTCGATGAGTCGGACTCAAACTGTGACTTCAACCACTCGATGTTACGAACCAACTCTTCGCGACTGAGACGAAACTCCGCAGCAGATCGAAAACAATTCTTTAACGCAATACCACCGATGATCACGCCAACCACGGAGAACAATACAGCGACAATTAAAAAGGCTCCACCCGTTGCTAGTGGGGTAACGCGTTCGAGCCATAAGGCCACTCCCGCAATCAAGCTTGGAATCGAGCCCACGACCAGCGCCAGTGCAATTAACAGCAGGACGAGACTAAGTCGCACAGTTTTGTACCAAGCCTTCAGATCGGCTTGGAGCAACTGACTTTGCAAGCCAGCTAATTTCAGGGCGTCTGTACCAAGTTTGTTGATACCCGTCCAAACATCATGTGCGCTGGCTGGATCGCCTTTAGCGGTCACCGACTCTCTGGCGATTACCGAGTTTCTTAGCATATTTTTGACTCTCCTACGGTTGACGGAATCATGGTTTGTCGTGAAATCGGCTGCACTGAATCAGTTGCGTCGGTTGAGACGCGCACCGTTCTGGCCCGGTTCGCGACTTTGTCGATCAGATGCCTCGCGTGACTGTGATTGACTATCCAACGAATCTCGTAGAAAACTGGTTGCAGCAATCGAGGCACCCCTCAACAACAAATTTTTGCCCAGCGTTCCAATCAAGGAAAACCCGGTGGACCCTCCATCGTAGCCTAACGCTTTGACGTCCTTTTGGTTGGAAGTTTTTCCCGTTGGGTAATGGCGTACAATGACTTTGGGTCGGCGAAAAATCACCCATACGACCGCGGACGCAACGACCGCTGTTATAATTGGATGCCGTTTAATTTGCTCTTTTATTTGCCGTTTCCAATCAAGCAACTCACGAGCGTCGTGCGTCACATCGGAAACTTGGGTCTCCATGCCATTTCGAAGCTTTTCCATATGCGATTGGATTCGAGAGCGTGGCAAGTTATCCATGTGGCGATCTTTCTCCCGCGAACTTTCGCGAATCAAAACTCAAATCAAACGCAACTCAATTCACCTACGTGAATTCCGATACGTCTGTTGTCGCGCGAACGCATCTTAATTCGCAAGGCATTCGTATTACGATTCCACCTTGACAAAATTCGAACGCGCGTTTTACCATTCCCTATGCATCATTTTTCAGCATGGGGAACCCGTCATCATTATGAACGCGAACGAATCGCCAATCCAATCAATATGCCCGCCACAATTCCCACGCCAAACGTGATCGCGATCGATTCCAACGGACTGCCTTTCACCATTCGATGGGTTTCCTCAAAGCCAGCGCGCGCCGTGTCATACACCTGCTCAGCTGCCCCTTGTACCGCTTCCATCGTGCTACCAGCATAGTCTTGCGCCGTTTCGGCAAAACGGTTCATCATCGAGGAACCTTCGCCCGACAGCTCTTCCAAGGACGATTGGATTTTTGCGCGGCCTTCGCCCGTCTTGCGTTGAATTAGACCGATCAACTGATCCATGTTTCCTTTAGTTCGCCCGAGTTCATCATCTGTCAAATCACTCCATTTCTCTTTGACCTTACCCTGGATTTGTTTCCACTGACCCTTAATCGTCTGTTCGTTCATTGTGTATCTCTTTCAAAAAAAGTTCTGGTTGGCTTGATAGCCGTTGACTTAACAACCACGGAAGAGATGCAAAACCCGTGCCACAGTTCCAAAGTAAATGATTCCGGAAATGGAATGACCTACCCAATAGAATGATAATGACCTGAACGCATTAACTCGTTGAACAACACCTCGTTGAACAACCCTTGCCCTATGCAGTGCAAGTGGTCGATTAAGACTCAAACTGAATGATGCTAAACCAGGCAAGCCGTATGCGATGCGTTAATCAATGAACGTCTCAATTCTTTTTTAACTAATTACCCCTTCAATATGTTGACACCCAAGTGATCGGCCTCTGCGGTGTCACGAATGGTACGCCATCTGCATCATCATTTGTTTCGTTCAGAAATCAACTCAAGTTTTGCTAAAGGGTCTAATCATGACAAGAGATAAAGACACCCCCCAAAAAAAATCGTCAACTACAACCGAAGGTCGCGACGTTAGAAATCCTGATCCCATCACCGGTGAAAAAGGTGCGCATCCCGTCGGTACCGGCTTAGGCGCCGCCGTCGGAGGAGCTACGGTCGGAGCCGTTACGGGTAGCTTGGCCGGACCAGTCGGTACGGTTGCCGGCGCCATTGTCGGTGGAGTCGCCGGAGGTTACGCAGGGAAAGCCATTTCCGAGGAAATCCATCCGACGTTTGAATCCGAATCCGAATATTGGCGAGAAAACTACGCTTCGAGTTCCTACTACAACGACGAGCGTTCATACGAAGAGGTTGAACCCGCCTACCGTTTTGGGTGGGAAAACGTTCAAGACCCGAATCAAACTTGGGAGTCTCAAGAAATTGAACTCAAACGGAAATGGGAAGAAAACCGTTGGGAAAACGAAGGTGGCGCCCCGGGATTGACTTGGGAAGAGGCCCGCACGGCTGGCAAAGAAGCGTATGACCGAAGGGTCGAGCGCAGTCGAGCTGGAGATCAGGGTGATTGTGGACCATGCGATACACCCAAAAACCGACAACCCCGGTAACCGAGAGAGGAAACTGTAAACAAACGTTCGCCGTATTTACGCGCGCGCCGAATTGCGGCGGGCCCACTCCAAGCAAATCATCGACGTTGGGACATGAACTCTTGTTCAATTTGGCAATATTTTGCCTATCAAAGTCCATAAGTCGATGGTTTCCAAACGAAACGGAGTTTAGGGCCCGCCGCAAAATTTTTGGACGCAACCTTGCCGGTACTCACGTGGCACGCCGGTGCACGGCCGGTACTAACCTGTCACACTATTTCTTAATAGACTGCGGATCGTTATTACCCAATAGACGCTGGATCGTTTCCGTAACGCCGAAGCAAACCAACGAAGTCCTTTGCATGAAACGGCTTGCCAAGCACGTCGGTACAGCCAGCCGCTAAATAGGCTTTCCGATCCATTTCCGTCGCATTGCCGGTTATGGCCACAATCGGTTTCTGAAATCCATCGCATCGCATTTTTCGCACCGTTTCGATCCCTCCGGTACCGGGCATTATCACGTCCATAAATACCAAATCAATCGACTCGCCACTCCTCTGCCGTTGCGCGATTGCCTCAAACGCTTTGCATCCTGACTCGGCGAGAATCGCAAAGCCACCCTCTTTCTCAACCAGGCGACTGGCGATTTGCCGAATATCGCGACGATCATCCACGATTAGAACTTGCAACGCCTTCGGTCGGAAAACGGCGGAAATACCGTTTTCCATGGGTCTCGATTCTCTGTTTGAATCCACTTCCACGTCCCGAGGATCGAACTCGGCGAACTCGGCCTCGACGGACTCGGACTCGCGGTGATCCATCTCGCCATTCGTATTAACCGCAGAGAGTGGATCGCCCGCCGCTTGTGTGGGAGTCGACAGCAACGTGGAACGACAGTCCGGCAGTTCTTCCACTGCGTCAACCAAGCTCAAAAGTGTCTCGCTGTTGCGGCGAATTGCCGCGACGACTTCCGTCTCTTCATTGCTCTTAGCGCTCAAAAACTGGGCGTATCCCAGTATGGCCGCCAAACAATTGCGCATATCGTGACAGGTTTCGGTGAGCTGACCACGTTGCGAAATCGAATCATCGGCCGACGTCGATTCAGAAGTCAACAAACTCGAAACCGTCGGATTCGAATCACTGATATCTCGACCGCTGACCAGCAACCCGACCGTATCTTCTTCCGTAAGGTGAACTCGCTTAACGATGACATTCCAGCAACAGGCGGAACCGTTCGACAACGGCCGCATCGCGCGAAATCGACCGATTCCTGTCTCCCGAGCACTGCATATCGCTTCGTCGATTTGATCACGCGAATCGTTTGGCCATCCACGCGTCCATGTCAGGCAATCCGAGGAGGACTCTTCGTCAATCCCCCATTCGCGTTGAGCAATCGTGTTCGCCCAAACAACCTGGCCTTCCAAATTCAATATTGCCAAGCAATCCTCGCAGTTTTCGACAATCAAATTGACGAAATTCTGATTGCGAGGCAGCGCAACACTTGAAAGTTGAAATTGTGAACTTTCCATTTGACAACGGTTACCTTTCTCTTGGTGATTCCGGAAAACCAATGTCTGGATTGCAACGAACCCATGTTCCTCGCTCGCCACATTTCGTCCAAAACTTTGGTGTGTCTAAAGTGTAACAAAAATTGTGTCACTGAGCTAACGGCACAAAGTCCGAATTCGCAAGAAATGCCGGTTTGTTGGAGTTCACGTTTTAGCGTGTTTGGAGTCGATTCAATCAAAAACGTGGAGAATGTTGGAGTTCACGCTTTAGCGTGTTTGAAGTCGACTCAAAGAGACACCTGGTTGCAAACCGGATTGGCTCAGAAAACCCCGCAACTGCAAGCAAGGAGGGGTACGAGCCCCAACTCTCGAAGAGAATTTGAAGAATTTATTTATCGTCACCCGCTACCGATAGCAAATTTGTGCAGTCACTTTGCGCAGTTTCTTTGTTTCTTTGCGCAGTTTCTTTTTCCTTGCAAAGCATTTGGTTGAAGTTTGACCAGCCTGTATTAAAAAGAACCAGCTTGAACTTGGGAGGTAAATTTCCAAGGATTCTGGCGAATTTGATTTGCTTAGAGCATATCTGGAAACTTAAGCTAGGTGGGCGAGTCGGAATTCGTTTTGATAGTTAGGTTTTGGCGGTTTGGTGAGTCGGCGAAGCATGAGGTTGGTCATTGCAACTTGAATATCAGCAGTGCTGCTTTCGAGTGTT
>JBGTDM010000098.1:0-38976 GCA_041748315.1 Pirellulaceae bacterium | reverse complement strand
GCTTGTTGATAGAGAGTAAGGGCTTCAGCCCAGCGACCGGCTGCTTCATATTCACGCCCAGCCAGTACGATTTGATCAATGACCGCCTGCAACTGATGCGACGTTTCTGCCGTCGCGGCAGGACTGGTGTTTGAAAATCCGTTTACCCCGAATTCCAGGTTGGAATACTCTGAGGCTTCAATCGGATTTGCGCTTGCATAATCCGCAGATGGCTGGTGGGTCGCGGTGAAGGGTGAGAACGTGACCTGTGTGGCTCCATCAGTTGCCAAGACTGACCAAGCAACGAAACAACAACACAGTGGGAAAAGCTGCTTTGCTAGAATCATAACCAATCCATTAGGGTTCGCTGACGAAACAGCGCACATCCCATGTTGGGGGGGATTACTCACGCGAACGGTGAGTGGCTGTCCATCGATTTGAAATCGATTGGCGGGGCCGAGATGACTACACCTGCCATCCGGTGATCGCAAACGACCAGAGCCTCAAGGAACGCGGTCCCCAAAGATCACGAGTCCCTAAAGATCACGAGTGATGCGGCAACATCCAAGCACACGCCATTTAAAGATAGATCACGTTTTGACCATGGTCAAAAAAACAAAAGGTCTTTTGAACCATGTGATCCATACAATCGAACTGACCTTGAGCAGGCCATGCCACTAACGACAATTGGCACGGTTATAACGTCAGAATATTCGTATTGTCTGGTGCGTCCCGGCTACTCAAATACGGACGAGATAACCGGACGGTTCACGTGGATGACAAACTTTTTGTCGAGATCGTTCGGCATTACCGCGTGTAAGGAACAGGCCGAAGATGCCAGATTGCCTTGCCAGATAACCCGTTGCAGCGAGATGAATTATGGGGATATTATTGATTTTATGAACGGCCTGGTCGAGGCTTCCAGCGATTTGACATGTTGTCGAAGACCAAGCTTGGGTTCGTCACACATCGTAAAACTGGGTGCGCCGACGTCGACTCGTCACGCAAATCCGCGCTGCAGCGCGGTTGGACCATCCCTATCGGTTACGCGCACGTGACCGGTATATGGCATCAAGTCGATTCGATTGTGGAGTTGAGTTCGCTTCTTCGCAGCGTTTGCGAGATGATAGCTGGACGCGGAATGATCGAGCCAGAATCGGTCGAGGATGAAGTTTCTGTTGAGGGAGTTCGCCGACGGCGTTTTACTTTGATATTGCTCCACTCCTTCGTGAGCATTTCAAAAACTTCGGGTGATTCGTAACGCGCAATCGACTTCGTTTCTGGAATCGGTCCGACGAGACCACGAAATACTGGCATGCCACGCAATGACAAGTCTGTACTACAATCATCAATGCCAATCTGTTCGTATTGTCGCGTAAGGTCGTCAATACTGTTGAAGTCTTTGGTACACAACTCACCATTGGTTGCGCGAACTACAAGTCGAAAGATTTTAGAAGCCATGAACTTTTCCGTCGCGATTGGTAATTTGGATGTTTAGATTCAGAGCGAACGTGGCATTGACCGGCATGTCAAGCAAGCACGGTCGCGTCACATTCGTATTTCACCAGCGCCTTCGATCCAGTGCAGGCAATTCGTATCCATCACAATACTGGCTGTGCAACATGTCTTCGACACAATCAAATTCGCTTGAACACAAATTTTGCCTACAAGGGAATGTCACAACTAAAACGGACATTGACTAGAATATGCACAGTCGGCAAGGTCGTTGCAAACACAACGGTATCAGGACTTGAATAATTCGGCATGCCGCGCGTCAACGGAGATTTGTTCGGAGATATATTCGGACAAAGCGGCGATTGTCATGAGTGGGTTGACACCCAAAGAAGTGGGAATAATCGACCCGTCAACGACATAAAGTCCCTGATGGATTTGCGGTTCACCGGTGTTGACGTCGATCATGCCGCACGCGGCACCGTCATAAACCTGACCCCGGTGGTTGACGACTCCGCAGGATGCGTCATCGCTCATCGCACATCCGCCTAGTGGGTGGACCGTAACCAGATTATCGCCAAAAGCCCTTAGTCGCTTGTAACGACCTCCGTGCGCACCAGCCAGTTTTTCGAATTCACGAAACATCATTTGGCGATAAGGCGATTCCTTCAAGCCGGGCCAACTCACCGTGATACGATTGTTATCCAACCGAACACGACCATTGGCACCATCATGACCCATTCCCAACATGACCATCGAGTTCGCCAGGTTTCGATCCTGAAGCAGAACTGAGAATAGATTTGTAACGGCCCGAGGTAAAGCCGCGTCCTGAATGATGATTCGATCATGCAAGTGATGTCGATGGCGATAATCGACGGTGGATTGAACTGTCGGGCCCACGGGAGGACTATTTGAATCATAAGCACCAAAGCCACCAATGGTTGAGGTGACTGGATTATGAATTGAAAATCCGATGGTATCTCCATTGCCCGACCAGTGATAGCCCAATGCCGGTGACAACGATAAACCACGTTCAGCCGACTTGAGCAACACTTTGACGCTACCTGGACTTCCGGCGCCGACGATTACCAATCGAGACGTTATCGAGGTATACCTTCGTTTAACGTCACAGTCCTGATCGTCATAGTAAACCAAATTGATTCGATATAAACCGGAACAAAGCTTCTCGATCGATTGCACCTCGACCTGCGTATAGATTTCCGCGCCATTGCGCTTTGCCATCGGTAAATAATTGGTTGTCAGGGTGTTTTTTGCACCGATATTGCAGCCAGTAATACAGTCGCCACAAAGCGTGCACGGGCGCTGTATGATTCCATGCCGATTTCGGGACTCGCCGTCCAACTCCTGTCCGTAGGTCACAGTGATTGGCGACCGTTCGAATCGTCCTTCGCGCAGCGTCTCGGCTGCAAGTCGACGAGAAACTAGTTTTGACGTCTGATCAAATGGGGTCAGTGTCAATCCTAAGTTCATCTCAGCGGCGTGATAGTACCGGTTAAGTACCGAAGGATCACGAAAGGCTGCCGGCCACCGCGACTGCCAAAATACCTCCACGTCAGGCTTCAACGCAATGCTGGAGTTGATCAATGATGTTCCGCCCAATCCATTTCCAGAAAGAATATTGACCTCATCGTTCATCAGCACCGAGTATAAACCCAAAGGATTGACGACCGTTCGCTTCCCATTGCCTAGCATCTGGTTCCGGGCGTCCGCATTGATTCCCCGAAATGAATCGGGAAAATCGCCTGGAACCCACTCCTTGCCCCGCTCAAGAATGGCCAATCTTCGACCCGGCTGCAAACGACCCGCCAAACGAGCAGCGCAGATCGCTGCCCCATAGCCAGATCCTATCACCACCACATCGAAATGGGGTTGGTGTGGTGCGAGTGATGTCGCAAACAATTGTTCGGGAAGATTGGACAGCCGCCCGCCAAATTCCCGCATACTCACCGCATAGTCGCGCCGCGACCGTTGCTTCAGCCGTGAATCGCCCGTCCTTGACTTGAAAACCGGCGCACCGTTGACCAAACCAGGATGGTCGCCATCCTGACCGATCGCCGCAGGCGAAAGGACCGAACTCTCCGCCGCAATCACGGTTAGGAAGCCGGATGCGCGGACCAGGGCCTCTCGACGGTTAACGTCATTGCCCGACAATTCGCCGTCGATTGTGGATGTTTTCATGATGTCGAATAGGGGGTCAATTCCCATGTCCCGCTGTTTTAGTTCGCCAGGCCCTTTTCCAGTTACATCGATTAACCGGTTGCTCCGACGATAATGAAAATCGTGGTTGTGTTGGTTTACAATTGGCTTTCTGTCATCTGTAGCCAACACGCCGATTAGGAAAAATGGGAAACAAGGGGAGCATAGCCTGACGTCAACGAATGATGGCCCTTTCGGGTATGCCCACGAGTTCGACCTCAAAAATCCGCAAGCAAGATATGATAGCAATGCCAAGTTTAAAATTTGAATGCACTAATGAATCGCAACTGACCGAATAATCAACAGAAGCCACAAGACTTACGTGACGGGCAGTTCCGCGACTGCTTTCCATGGGTGTTGAATGTTACCTAGACATTGCGATTGGTCGCGTATGAATCTGTTTAGCTATATGAGTTGCTTGTCAGTATTCATATTATCAATGCTTTGCTCAGTTATACTCACAGCCCAACAGCAGCAATACTTTGGCAATGAGAGAAGTTACGGAACTAACGGGCAAAATTCAGCTCAATTCAATGCTGGACAAATTCCCAACAACATGATTCTTTCCGGCGGAATTTCGAGTGGTAGCTCTTCCAAGCACCACAAGGATCAAGCGGTTCGCCAAATCCCCATGCAAAAGCTGGCTCCAGAACGCCGCGAACGGGTTGCCAATGTACTGGACAAGACGAGCGTGTATCGTCGTTTGCCCGTGACCACGATCAATACCGATCCAGACCTTTACTTGTTTCTGGTGCGATATCCAGAATCCATCCTGAATATCTGGCAAATCATGGGTGTCACCCAAATGACGGCTGATCGTATTGAGCCATTCAAATTGTCATTCGATGATGGAGTCGGTACCCAAGGCAACGTTGAACTGATCTACGGAACGCCCAACACCAACATCTATTATGGCGAAGGGGTCTATGAGGGCCCGTTACTCTTCCGCAAAGTCACGGGGCAATGTGTACTGGTGCTTGAAACTCAGTATCATCGGGACGATAAAGGCCAGCCGCAAACCACCAGCACACTTGATGTATTTCTGAAAATTGACCATTTGGCGGCGGGGTTGATTGCTAAAACGGTTCACCCGCTAGTGGGATCGACAGCCGACCACAATTTTTCGGAGTCATTGAAGTTCGTCGAGAAACTCTCATCGACGACCGTCGAGAATGGACATGGCGTCAAGGGTTTAGCTCAGCGGTTGACTCGTATTCACCCCGACGTGCGGAATCGCTTTGAGGAAATCGTGGATATCGTTTCGCAACGTGCGGCTGCCAACGACCACAATTCAACGTCCGAGGAAAGGGGCTACCCGGCTCGTCCAACATCTTACCAACAGCGTCGTTAAAAGCTCAGTACGCGGTCGATTATGGCGGGTCGCTGAAGTAACCCGGCCGTGGAGATTTGAGTTGAAAATTGAAGCACGTTGTCTAACGTGGTATTTACCTTGCAAGTTCGGTGAAGCGCGTTTCGCGGATCACGGTGATCTTGATTTCACCGGGATACGTTAAACGCTCCTGAAAGGCATTGGCGATATCTCGGCAGATTTTGGCGGCTGTTGCGTCATCCGCATCTTTGGCCGATATCAACGCACGGAGTTCGCGACCCGCTTGAATAGCGAATGCTTGCTTGACCCCTTTGAACTCCCTGGCAATCGCCTCCAGTTCTTCCATTCGTTTGATGTAACGTTCGAGGGACTCGCGTCTGGCACCAGGCCGGGATGCGCTGCAAGCATCCGCGGTGGCCACGATCATTGTATACGGATGTTCGGTTATGATTTCATCATGATGGCCCAGAGCGGCATGAACCACCTCCGCCGACTCACCAAATTGTTTGAGAATCTCGGCACCAATTTTGGGATGGCCCCCTTCACGATCATGATCGGCGGCTTTGCCGATGTCATGCAGTAGGCCACAGCGCTTTGCGACGCTTCCATCCAATCCAATCATTTCAGCAATCAAGCTGGAGATGAATGCAACTTCAATGCTATGTCGTAGAACATTTTGACTATAACTGGTGCGGAATTGGAGTCGTCCCAGATACTCGATGATCCGAGGATGCAAGTCATGAATATCGACCTCATGGGAAGCCTCGGTTCCTCGACGCTTCATAAAGGTCTCGATTTCTTTCTGGACTTGTGCAACGATTTCCTCGATTCTTGAGGGGTGAATTCGACCATCCGTGATGAGGCGTTCCAATGATTGTCGCGCGACTTCTCGGCGAACCGGATCAAAGCCGCTGACGATGACAACTCCCGGAGTATCGTCGATAATTACATCGACTCCAGTCTCCTTCTCGAAGGATCGAATGTTGCGACCTTCCCGTCCAATGATGCGGCCTTTCATTTCATCGCTGGGAATATCAACCGTGCTCGTTGTTGATTCGGCCGTATGTGCGGCGGCAAAACGTTGCAGGGATATTAAAATGATCTCCCGCGCCTTTTGATCGCAAAGTTCCACGACCTTGCGTTCGTGGGCCAAAATCCTGGCCCCAACCTCCTGCGACAACTCGTCCTCCAACAAACGCAGCAACCGTTGCTCGGCATCGGTTCGACTGAGCCCCGTGATGACTTGTAACTGTTTGCGCTGTCGTTCAAGAATATCGTTTAACTCTTTTTCGCGAAGGCTGGCGTTTTCGATTTTAATCGACAAGCGTTTTTGAGTTGCCTCGACAATATTCTCCTGTTTTCGCAGGTCATCTCGCTGTTGATTCATAGTCGAATCACGTTTGTCGAGCCGTCGCTCTTCGTTCCGCAGATGCTCGCGAACTTTTTCAAACTCCTTATCCATTTCGGATTTGCGATTGATCTCAAGTTCCTTGATTCGCAGCTGCGCTTCCTTGATCTGGGTTTGTGCAGAATGCTCAGCCTGAACGATGATCGATTGCGATCTTGCACGAGCACTATTGCCCGAGACGATACTGTATAACAGAAACATACCGCCGCCAGCCAATATGCCAGCAAGGGCACCGATCAAAATCGATGTCGTATCCATGGAATTGCCTATATCTAATTTTGGCAATCCAATAGACATCGGACGAGCTATCGAAGGTAAACCTTAGCGGCTGGTATTCAATGCTGACATTCCATCAATTCCAGGCCACCTGATTTGGGAAGCCGAAGGCTTCACTCGGGGGCGATTCAAGTGTTATGCGAGCCGTACATGGTTGCACAGAATATCGCACTGACGCGAAGCTTGCGCAAAACCTGAAACTCGACAAAAAATTGCTTGATTGGTCGATGTCAAAACTCGGTTGTCGAGACTGCTCAAAATTCGAAGGCCGGGTGTGTGGTTGAACGGTTTGTGTATTCGCAACGGTTGCATCCCACGATGGTTTGCGGGAAAAACCCCTTCCCCAAACAAACGCCACACAGACGTTGGTCAACGCATTCTGTCGGCTCGGTTGGCCGACTCCATCTCGACAGCACTTGAAAATAAAACGAATCAGATAAACAATAAAATACATACTGCACGATTGGAAGTTGAAACGTGTGTACTTCGATTTAGGCAGCCAGCGAAACCCATAAGCTGGATTCCGCATGTCGGCACTTTGAGTTACCTTGGCTGTTTCGATAACTCGGCCGCAATCCAGGATTGCAATGCAGAGTTCATTTTTTGGCTTTGAAATGACAACGAGTCATTTCGAATTATTGGCAATGTAGCAAAATCCAGCCGTTGTGCAAACGTCGACGAGCCGGGGCGTTGATTTTGGTGCTGGATTTGTCGAAATGTTATTGGAATAATCCTTAAAATCCGGGATTACCACCTAGGCCACGATTCTGAAACCTTCAGGTTCTCCCCCATGTTTGACCCCTTTGAGCAGCGTCTTGAAGCCGAGTGGCCAGTTGCATCGTGGGGCGCCGTCACGTGCATCGTTGCGGTTTCTGGTGGTGCCGACAGCGTCGCCCTGCTCCGAGCGCTGACCCAGATTCGGAATGCCTGGATCGATGCCAAAGGCCCTGGAGTCACTGGGGTTGCCCCTCCGGATTCGAGTTCTGGGCGCCTCTTGGTAATGCACATCAACCATCATTTGCGAGGTGAACACTCGCTGGCGGATCAGGAATTCGTCATGGATTTGGCTAAGACGTTGGGGCTGCCTTGCGTCGTGCACGAACATCGTGCAGATTCCCTTCAAGCCTCGATTGAAGAGCGTTGTCGAAAAGCCCGTTACGCCGCACTGCGCGAACAAGCACGCGTGGCAGGCGCTCGTTTCATTGTTACCGCCCACCAACGTAACGATCAAATCGAAACCCTATTGTTTCGAACATTTCGAGGGAGCTCGGTCACGGGAATCGCTGGAATCTCGCGATTTCGAGAAATTGAACCAGGCGTAACACTGGCTCGTCCCCTGCTGGATTGTTCCCATGAAGAAGTCCTGAGCTACCTGGCTCGTTCCGAACAATCCTATCGGCATGACGCGTCCAACCAAAATACCGAATTCGCTCGCAACTGGATTCGCAATGAGTTACTCCCCATGGTTCGACAAAGATTTGGGACATCTGTCGATGCTGCGGTTGCGCGGTTGGCCAAGTCAGCTGCCGAGCAAACAAAATTACTCGAACAATTGATCGATCGGTGGCTGGAACAGGCAACGGAATCGACCAGTCCGGTTCGAGTTCATTTGGACGTGAGAATTTGGCAAGCGCAAAGCGAAGTGTTGATTCGATCTGCTTTGGTCCGCTTGTGGAAACGAAACGATTGGCCGCAGCAAGCGATGACAGCAGAGCATTGGCAACGCGCGGCCATGATGATACAGCAATCCACACCGACTCGATCTGCCTTCCCCAATGGGATCGAGTTGCATTTATCTCGTGAAGGACACTGGGTGCTTCAATACACCGATAACAGAGCAGAGGCCCGAGCGCGAGAGCGAGGATCGCCAACGACCCCTTCCCAGTGATTGCTCGGGACTGTTAAACGGTTCCCTTGAAACCGATGAAGCACCAATTCGTCGATCATGCCACCGTGAGAGGGTACATTATCGAATGGCTCTCGTCAGGAAATGGTCATGATTACAAACAACTTACATTCGGCTCACGAACTGCGACTGTCCAGTTCTTCCCAGCGACGATAACTGGCCGATAATTCGTCTTCTAGGCTTTGCAAGTCGTTTTGTTTTGCGGCAATCAGATCGCGCGACTGTTTATAGAATTCAGGATCGGCCATTTCCCGGTGAATCGATTCGATCGAATTTTCAGCATGGGTGATTTGCAAGGGGAGCGATTCGAGTTCCCGTTGTTCCTTGAACGTCAATTTGTTTGATGCGGCGGCGACGGTCACGACCGGCTTTGCGCTCGTTGCCGGCGAAGCCAAGTTCCTGCCCGAGGTCGACTTTAGATTCGATACACGAGAAGATTTGTTCGATATTTGTCGCTGCCAGTCGTCGTACCCCCCTACAAACTCCTGAACGTTTCGTGTGCCGTCTTCAGCAACTTCGATGACAATCGTGCTCGTGACGACGTTATTCAGGAATTCTCGATCATGGCTTACCACAAGTAATGTGCCGGAGAAATCCGTCAAGCGCTCTTCCAGCATCTCCAGAGTTTCAGCATCCAGGTCGTTGGTCGGTTCATCGAGCACGATGACATTGGCTGGTTTGGCAAAGAGCTTCGCCAACAGAACTCGGCTGCGCTCCCCGCCACTAAGGAATTTAATGGCTGTCCGGGCACGTTCTGCGGTGAATAGAAAGTCTTGTAGGTAGCTTAAAACATGACGCGGCTTGCCATCGATTTGGATTGATTGGTATCCATCGGCCACGTTTTGCTCGATTGTCTGCTCTTCATTCAACTGTTCCCGCAATTGGTCGAAGTACGCAACCTTTAAATTCGTCCCCAGGCGAACGGTGCCCGATTGCGGCTTCAATTCGCCCAAAAGGATTTTCAATAGGGTCGTTTTTCCTGACCCATTTGGGCCGATAATTCCAACGGCATCTCCACGCATCAGCGTGATCGAAAAATCATTCAGGATTTTTGAATCATCCTCGTGCTCCGAATGCGAAAACGATACCCCTTCAACTTGAGTCACCAGGTTGCCGCTGCGCTCGCCGGTCTGAATTTTGAGGGACGAGACACCCACTTTGGTACGTCGATCCCGATATAAACGCCGCATTTCTTCCAGCCGACGAACTCGCCCTTCATTTCGAGTTCTGCGCGCCTTAATCCCCTGGCGGATCCAGACCTCTTCTTCAGCCAGGCGTTTGCTGAATAAGGCATCTTGTTTTTCCTGAGCGGCTAACGCCTCCTCTTTTCGCTTCAAAAACGTTGAATAGTCACATGACCAATCAAACAGTTGCCCGGCATCAATCTCCCAGATTCGGTTAGCGAGGCGTTTCAGGAACTGACGATCATGGGTGACAAACATCAATGTCGCTGGCCACCGAAGTAGAAAATCTTCTAACCAAGTAATCGCTTCAATGTCCAAGTGATTGGTCGGCTCATCCAGCAATAGCAGGTCGGGTTGGTCGACGAGCGATTGAGCCAACAACACTCGACGTTTCATTCCGGAGGACATCGATGCCACGATTGCGAATGGATCCAGTCCCATTCGCGAAAGAATTTTTTCAACTTTATGGTCAGCTTGCCAATTCAATTCTGCTGAATCCGCCGCCTCGAAACTTCCTGATTCCAGTTGGTATCGGACACCTTGTCGCACAAACGCTTGGACGGTTCCCAAAATGTCCTGAGGAACACCTTGAGGAAGCAAGGCCACAGAGACTCCGGCGTTTAAACTAATTTGGCCGTGGTCCGGTTCGACCAAACCGGCGATAATCCGCATCAACGTCGTTTTACCGGTGCCATTTCGGCCAAGGAGCCCAATTCGCTCGCCAGCTTCAATCGTGCAATTGACCCCATCGAACAACGACGGGCCACGAAATCGCATCGACAAATCGCTAATTGTGATCAGGGGCATGGCTAACACTCGGAAATCGAAAGTCTATCATTGAACGCGATGTTGGCAATTTCTGCCAGACCATGAGGCAGAATTTGTCGGGGAATCTAACAGGACGGGGTCTTTGATGGGTCAGCCCGCATTTCTCACATGGAAAGCGTCGAGAGGGGCCATCTGCCGCTGGGGACAGCGGCAGCTACAGTAGGTCGGCCAGTCCTCAGGCCGACACTTTGACCTGAACGCACCGTTGCCCACAACACTGACATTTGCCCAACAATCGAGCGATCGCCAACGCAAAAGTCATCGTTGTGAGAAATGCGGGTTACCGGACACCTTCGATGAACAAGAGGCCCGAAATCCAAATCTGTAGCAAGGTATCCTTTTCAGCGTATCTGAAATCGTGCGTGACGAACGACCAGGTCGGTTTTCGACGGTCGATGAATCGCGCGCCCACCGCAAAGCGGCGAATGGGCAATCCGTTGTTTCAAGTCAGGCGAAGATTCGATCGCCAGCAAACGATTTCAACGTCGTGAATCATCGTCGTTTGAGCTGAATCAAGAAGACAGCTTCCTTACTTTGGGCCGTCGGCGTTTTCGCACTTTTTCCGGAATCAAGTCTCGCAATGTTTCAAGTCTTCCAAAACAAAGGAGGCGATCCCCTGGTTCCAGGACGCGTTTTAGCCGCGGATTTGGCACAACGGTTGTCCCTCTATAGAGGGTTAAGACATTGATATCCTTGTCGGAAAGTCCAGATTCATCAATTGATTTTCCGATCAATTCCGAGCCCTCCGGAATAAAAATTTCGGCAATGCCATAGCCAGAGCTCACGGAGAGACGTTGTCGAATATCGATTTCCGGGAAATTGATCTGAGCGGAGATATAGTCGATGATCGCTCCGGCAATATCCAATCTCGTGCAGGTTTCTATTGCTTCCAGGCCCGGTGATGAATTGATTTCCATGACCAGTGGACCCTGCTTGCTTTCCAGCATGTCGACCCCCGCGATTCGCAAGCCCATGATCTGGGCACAACGCACAGCCGTTTCGCAATATTCCTGGTCCAAGTTCACCAGTTCTGTTCGGCCACCACGATGAACATTGCTTCGAAATTCCTGCCCTTGAGCGATTCGCCGCATGGCCGCGACGACTTGATCGCCAATAACAAAAGCGCGGATATCCCGTCCTCGGCTTTCAGCAATGAATTCCTGAACCAGCACGTTTTGGCGAGTGGAGTGCAGCGTCTCAATGATCGCTTCGGCGACTTTCACTGTGTCCGCCAGAATCACTCCAACTCCCTGAGTCCCTTCCAATAATTTGATCACGATTGGGGCACCCCCGATCCTTTCGATTGCGGGTAGTACGTCCTTTTTGTCACGGACAAATGTCGTGCGGGGGATGCCGATCTTGTGTCGGCTAAGGATCTGCATGCTGCGCAATTTGTCTCTCGAATTCATAATTCCAGCCGATGAATTCGCACAAAATACATCCATCTGTTCGAACTGTCTTACGACCGCCGTACCAAAATAGGTAACTGATGCGCCGATTCTGGGGATAATCGCATCGTATTCGAATAACTGAGCCGACCGGTAAAACAAATCGGGCTGACCCGGCTCGAGGTCGATCGAAAATTTCAGCGTATCCAACACACGTACACGATGCCCGCGCCGTATCGCCGCTTCAAATAGCCGGCGCGTGCTGTAGCATTGTCGATTTCGAGATAGAACTCCAAGATTCATAGATGGGCTCGGCAAGGAAAGATTGAAGCATGAACGATTGGGTAGTACGGGGTAAGTTTCCGGCAACGACCGTCGATCATCGTTTAATTTTGGTAGGTTTTCCGCCGTAGTAGCTACGGTCAGGATCGATTAAATAGCGTCCGCGAATCGCTTCTCGTCCTAGTAACATTCGAAATCCCATCTGTTCGCGATCAGCCAACGTAACTTCGATGGTCCAGTTCACTCCAAGAAACTGCATTTGGGTGAGGATGACTGGGCGAATCGACTCATGGCCGCTTGAACTCTTGATCAGTCGATGTTCGACCAAGCGCGATGTCGCCTCGACAAATTTGGTATCGCGATGTTGCAAATAATGTACTTTAAACCGTACAAACTCCTCGCCGGCGTGTAAAAAGGTCTCAACATCATAAGCATGTAGCGACGCTGAACGTGCTCCAGAGTCAACTTTGACTTTGATATGCTTGATTCCCAATTCGGGAAGCGCGATCCATTCTCGCCAACCAATTCTTTCCAAGTTCGCTCCTCAAATCAACTTGCGTCACTTTCCAACGAGTCCATCGATCGCATCCACAACGGGCCTGGTTCCCGTCAGGTGTTTTCAAAAATGTACCTGTTGGGGATTCTCACTGAAATAGGACGTATAGCAGGATGTTGACGCCGATTCGAGAGGCATCATCTTTGTCGTATCCTTCACAGGTTGAGGCAGAGGAGTTTTCCATGGCACAACTCAAGTCGTACGGCGAAAACACGACGACCAGCCTATTGTCGATGGTAATTCCCTCGAGTTGTGGGACCGAGGTCCGAACGACAACGCCGGATGCACCTGGGCGTCGAATGGTCACGGAACTTAAATCATAGCCTCCAAGCCGTTCCGTGAACATCACGTGTTCGGGAGGCAGTCGCTCCAGTGAAATCTCGGCCTCCGGAAAGATGAGTTGCATCTCCCGGCGAAACGACTCTGCAAACGCCGTCGAGGCGCAGACGGAATCCGCGAACAAAAACCCATCCTGCAACAGGTAGTCTCTCAACGCTTCCCGCTCCTCGGCGGCGAACGTGAATTCGTTCCGGCCGTGCATGAAGACCATCGGGTATTGCCCAAGCGAGCCGACCGTGGGGCGAATCATCACCTGTTCCGTTCGGAACTCCTGTTTCAAATCGAGCTTAGCCCTCCGCAAAATATTCTCCCACGCGTTCGGCGCGTCGTTCGAACCTCCCCCGTGAACCAGTTTTGGTATGACTAATTCATACGTGGACTGGCCTCCTGTTCCGGTCTCCACCACTCTGGGTGCATCGAGCCGAGGCCGAACTTCGCGCCCGGTGGCATAAGCGATCGTATTAATCGCGAGTTTGAGGCAATAATCAATATCCTGATTGGTTTGTTGGTTGAGTCTCTCGCGCACCCCTGGTCGATCAGCTTGCCAGTAACAGCTCATGTTCGACGGAACGTAGACGACAGCGGTGCGGCAACTTGTCTGAATACCCAATACCGGCCAGCGTTCATCGGGGAGTAGTTTATGTTGGATCGTCCAGAGTGGGTGCGATTCGGGGAGTTCGGTCAATGGATTATCGGGAAAGAGTTCGTTCATCAGTTCACGAAACTTCCGATCAAACTCGCTATTTTCGTCAGCTTCGCTACATCCATCTCCCTGACACGCCTCGGCGAAAATAAATCTGCCGTATTCAATATACTGTTTGAGGCGTTGTTTCTGTTCTGCATCCAAGTCTAGTGAATCTCGGCCACTAAAAAACAACACTGGGGTTTCCATTAAGTCGTTGGCCGTTGCGACTCGGCCATCGATCGATTGCCAATTGAGTTGCATCCGCCAATCCCGCTCAAGGGCGCGAGTCAAAAAGTGAACCCCCTTTCGATGGCGATCCCAATCATTGGTCGAGCTATGTTGATATTTGCCGACCACGACGGGCCGTAGCCCTTTCGACAGGAACAACAGAGCAAATGACGTGGCAACTTCTTCGATTTGTTCGCCATGGCTCACACCCTGCCACCCATTCCCTTTGCGGATATTGAGCAAATATTCTGCACCTTCCCGATACCAGTCGTGTTGCCCAAAAAACCGCTGGCCATTCAAGCGCCCGGCCCGTTCAAGCGCATACAAGTAATAAAATGTGGAACTGGAAAATGCATTGGATCCATCACTCGGATTGAGTCGAACGGTGAAGCGATTGCCCAGCCATTCACTCGCACGGTCGACGTGCATCAACCAGCTACCGCCAGAGCAGCAATCGATGGTCCCATCCTCTTTGATGAAATCGGCGCCACTCAGATTTTCATCGATGATCACAAATGAGGCAATTGCGGCAGCAGTCATGCTACCCGAAGGGGACATATAGCGGCGCGGACTATAATAATACCCTCCATTGTCAGCGCGCAGGCTGTTCCAATAATTCAAGGCCTTTTTCCAAACTTCCGGACTGACGTCGATGCCGACCAAACGCGACTCATGCAGCGCCAGCAAGGCAAATTGCGAATTCGAAGCATCGCCGCTGCCGCTCGAATCAGGATATGACCAGCCACCATTTGGGAATTGGGTCTCTTCGAGTCGCTTCACGCATTCCCGTATTCGATTTGCATAACGGTCAGGATTGCTCAACGAGTAACTCATGGCCATCATGGAAACGGTATAGGTGCTCAATTCGCTGATATTCGCTGCATCAAGATTATTGAGGGCCCGAGTGATTCGGGGATCGTCAGCGCTGACTCCACAACTGAGTAGTGCAAGGGTCGCCAATGCGGTGATCCCATATTTGTGTCGAGTGTCCCCCGCCATATCGGCCCAGCCGCCATTGTTTCGCTGTTGTTTTCGAGAAAGGAATTCAACCCCGTTCCTGATCGCCGCGGAAACTCGCTCGGCTGTCAGCTGCTGCGCATGGATTCGCTGCGGATGAACTGTCCAGCCGATGGCTGATATTAACAGAACGCCACAAAGCATCGGCTTGAACCAATTATTCAACATGTTGGGTCATCCGCCTTGGATCGTGAAGGATTATCGTTCAATGTGAAAGTCAGAAAGAGGTCGAAACCAGCGCATGATGCTAGTTTAATCGTAGGCGGAAACGTTAACGGCGGCAACGCCGCAGGGGGCTGATCGACATTTACGCTATCGTCGCGTTGCTGTTTTTTCTGTTTCGCCCTAAAATTCTTTACAACCGGATGTTCAGTTTGTGCGTGATTTACAACGCTTAATCGCTTTCACCCTTGAAATGAGGAATGTGTGACCAGTAAACAACGAAGTCTGGGCGATGTGCTCCAAGAGTTCAGTAGCCATCGCAAAACGATGGAACAAGAACTTCAAAAGGTCATTGTCGGTCAAAAGCAGGTGATCGAGCAGTTGTTTGCCGCCATTTTCACGCGAGGACACTGCCTGTTGGAAGGCGTTCCCGGACTCGCCAAAACGTTAATGGTAAGCACGGTTGCACAAATCCTGGACGTTAGCTTCAAGCGTATTCAATTCACCCCGGACTTGATGCCCTCGGATATTACGGGAACAAGCATCCTGGAAGAAGATGATACCGGTCGCCGCAATTTTCGATTTGTCGAAGGACCGGTATTCACCAACATACTGCTGGCCGACGAAATTAACCGTACGCCACCGAAAACCCAGGCGGCGCTTCTACAAGCGATGCAGGAACGCGAGGTAACCGTCGGTCGCACAACCTATAAGCTGCCCGAACCATTTTTTACGATCGCCACGCAGAATCCCATCGAACAGGAAGGGACCTATCCGTTGCCCGAGGCGCAGCTGGACCGCTTCATGTTCAATATTGTCATCGATTACCCCAGTGCAGAAGACGAGGAAAAAATCCTGACCTCAACCAGCAAGAACGAACCTCAGGAAATTCGCAAAGTCTTGTCTGGTAAAGCGATTGTCAACCTCCAAAAGCTGGTTAACTCGGTCGCCGTTAGCCCCTATATCATCAAATATGTTGCACGAATGGTCAGATCGACTCGGCCAGGCGATGCACAGGCGCCCGAGTTTGTGCGCGACTGGGTCGATTGGGGCGCGGGGCCTCGCGCGGGACAGTTCTTGATTGCGGGGGGCAAAGCGATGGCAGCGATGGATGGCCGTTTTTCAGTCTCGGTTGATGACGTCAAAAAAATCGCCGCGCCTGTACTCCGTCATCGATTAAGCACAAATTTTCAAGCCCAAGCTGAAGGGATGAATTCGGACAAAGTGGTGGCGCGACTTCTGAAAGAAATTCCCGAGCCTGAAATCGAAAAATACATGGACAGGTGAAACGACTTGCGAACTGTCCATCGTTCATCGTGGTAGCGACGGTGGCAACGCTCAAGCTGTATGCCGCAAATCCCCTGTTTTCGGCAAATACAACGCAACAAACAACCAATCACGTCGATACACAATATTGAATTTTAGAGCCCAGCATGGCTGTTGAACAATACCTGAAACCCGAAGTTATTAATCAGATCAAGCGCCTGGACCTGCGCGCCAAATTTGTGGTGAAAGGCTTTTTGCAGGGCTTGCACGCGAGTCCGTTTCATGGTTTTAGCGTTGAGTTCAGCGAACATCGCAAATATACGCCGGGTGATGACCCAAGCCACATCGATTGGGGCGTGTACGCGAAATCCGACAAATACTACATCAAAAAATTTGAGGCAGAAACAAATATCGTGGGGATGCTGGTGATGGACGCCAGCAAATCGATGGGCTACACCTATCGACAGGATTTGACCAAATTCGACTACGCCGTCTGTCTGGCAGCCGCACTTGCCTACTTGATGATCTCGCAACAGGACCCCGTCGGATTGATCACCTTTAAGGATAAAATCAAAGCCAGTGTCGCGCCACATTCGAAACGAACTCAATTGGGAAACATTTTGTCGATCCTGTCGAAATTGGTACCGGATGGGAATACCGATCTAGCAGCGAGTTTGTTGCAGGTCGCTGCGATGCTGAAGACGCGCACCCTGTTAATGATCTTTTCGGACCTGCTGGACGAAGAAGATAAAATCATGGATGTAATGTTCCGCCTGAAGCATGGCGGCCACGATGTGATCTTGTTTCATATTTTAGATGAAGCAGAGGTCAGTTTCCCGTTTCAGGGACTGTGTGAACTGGAAGACCCGGAATCGTTGCAGCGGATCAAAGTTGATACGATCGGTTTCCGCCGCGACTATCGGCAACAAGTCACCGAGTTTCGCGAAAACCTGATGCGCCGATGCCAGCAAAGCTCGATCGACTATGTTCCGCTTGATACCAGCATGCCTTTTGATCGAGCCTTGATGGAGTATTTAATCAGTCGCCGCTCAAGATGTTAATGAAGAGAAAAAATGTTACTGACGCAAGGCAATTGCCACACCATTGTGCCATTTTGCACGGACCGATGTGCTGGCTCGTCGGTTGTGCCGCCTCGTGCCGAGAGAGCATTTCGGGAATTTACATTCATTCGCGCTTGAATCGAATCTTATGATGGCTTTGGCAAATGGAATCGTGCTGGCGGTTGGTGCACTGTTGATCAGTGTCCCCATTATTCTGCACTTACTGATGCAACCCAAGCCTAGACGGATCATCTTTCCTGCGCTTCGATTTGTGCGGCAACGGCAGCAATCGAATCGACGGCAATTGCAGATGCGACACTGGCTGTTGCTGATGTTGCGTTGTTTGTTGATCGCTGCCGCGGTGTTGGCATTGGCTGGAGTTAGTGCAGCCTCGGCAGCGTTTAACTCGTGGTCCATTGTTGGAGCGGCGATATTCATTGCCTTGCTTGCCAGTACTTTATTGATCGCCACGTTTTGGTGGACTCAGCCAGTCAATAAGGGTTTGGTCGTACTATTCGGATTGCTGTTGGCGGTTTCCTTGATCGTCGCCACCGCGATAGGGTTTCAGACGTTGCGAAACCCCACGCATCAAGTGTTGGGGAATCGGATCGCTCCGGTTTCTACGGTCATCCTCGTTGATACTTCACCTCGAATGCAGTTCATTTTTGAAAACCAATCGAGACTGGATAAGGCTCGCGAGATGTGTCAATGGCTCCTCGAGCAGTTTCCCAAGGACAGTCAGGTTAGCATTGCCGCTCCCGACGGCAGTGAGCCTTTTTTTTCAGTCGATTTGAGCGCGGCGGAAAAGCGACTCGAGACATTGGCAACCGACTTCGCCGCGGCTCCATTGCCCCGTGCCATTGGCGCCGCACTGAAGTTGTTGTCAGAATCCGCACATGAACGCCGAGAGATCTATATCGTCACGGACATGACAGCACGCTCCTGGAGAGAGACCAGCAGCTTGAAGAGCGCGATCGAGGAGTACCCAAACGTAACCATCTATCTGATCGATATTGGCGTCGAGCGTCCACGCAACGCCGCCATTGGCTCGATTCGCTTTTCATCCGAAGTGATTTCACAAACTTCGACATTGGAGATCAATTCTGACATTCGATTTCAAGGTGAAGCAACCGGAGGCGTCGCTACGCTGGCGATCGAACTACCAGACCCTTCACGCCCAGTTCGCGCCGACGGAAAAACCTTGGTCCCAGATCAATATATTACACGGCAGCAGATTGTCGACGCGTCTGCTGAGAGCCGAACGCCATTGCGATTTGTGATCGATGATCGCTTGCCGCCGGGGACGCACCACGGTTGGATTGAGTTCCAAAGTGGTGACGGCTTGAGCTTGGACGATCGTCGTTATTTCACCATTTCGATGCGAAAGGCCTGGCAGGTGCTGGTGGTTGTGCCGCGAGATGTCGTGCCGGACAACCTGATTGAAATCCTCTCTCCCTACAGTTTTCGCGAAGCGGGAACTCAGGAGTTTGATTGTACCGTCATCGAACAAGCGCAGATGAACCGCTTGAGTGAACAAGATATCAAGCAGTTTCAGGCAGTGTATCTGCTGGACCCCAAGCCACTCACGGATGGTAACTGGAATTTATTGGCAAACTTCGCTGAGCAAGGGGGTGGGGTCGCCGTGTTCCTGGGGCGAAATGCCGCTCAAGATGGCATGATCGCGAGTTCATTCACGTCGGCCAGCGCACGACGCGTGTTGCCCGGTGTTCCCACGGAAATTTTCCGGGCACCCACATCGGACACGGATTCGGTATTTCTGGTGAGGAACTCAAGCACCCATCCTATGGCCAATCCGTTTGTGCAATCCGCGTTTACAGTCCGGTGGGACAAGTTGCCAATTCATCAACACTGGGGGATGCGTGTGGATGACGAGCAGGACACGGCAGCCATCGATGTCATCTTTCGTTTTTCGAACCAACGACCGGCAGTCGTCGAGTGGTCTGTGGGGGCTGGCCGGGTCGTTCTCGTGCTAACGCCCATCACCGAACCGAATTTGGACAGCCGTTGGAATGACCTTTTTTACGACCTGGAACTCTGTTGGCCAGCGTTTCTGTTGGTCAAGGAGATGGCCAACTACCTGGTTGCCGCCGGGACAGTACGGCTTAATTTGACTTTGGGAGAGCATGCGGTCCTCGACAATGATCGCGCAACCTATCCTGAAGAATACCGGGTGTTTACACCTCGTGACGAAGAGCCGTTAAGAATCAGTGCAAATCAAGGTCAGGTCATCTATCGGTTTGCGGACTTGCCAGGCCACTATCGCCTAAAAGGAGCGATGGAGGAAGTTGTGTTGCGAGGGTTCAGCTTTAATATTGAAGATGGTGAAACCGACCTGACTCGAATCGATCGACAACAACTGGATGACTGGTTCGGTGAGAATCGAATTCAACTAGCCCGCGATCAAAATGAGATTGAGCGTGAACAGGGGGTGATGCGCATGGGGCGCGAGTTCTATCCAATCTTTGTGAGTTTGATGGCGGTTCTGTTGGCGTTGGAGTTAGTCATGTCCAATCGGTTCTATCAACAGTCAACGGGTGGAATTTCGGAGAGTCGTAATTCGATATGAACCAATTGACGTTTGAACCGATTGCCGGTCCTGTGTTTTTAATTCTCATGGCAGCGATGTTAATCGCACTGCTAATGTTGCGCCCCAATTTTGTTCGCTTGACGAGGTCTCAATTATCAACGCTCGTTTTAATTCGAGCCGGTATCGTATTGTTAGCGATCCTGAGTTTGCTACGACCAGGTTGCATCATGCAGATTGAACAACCGCAGACAGGCGTTGTCCAGATCTTTGTCGATATAACGCGATCGATGCAACTCCCTCATGGTCCGGGGGGTGAAAGCCGCTACGAAGTTCTCAAAGCGATGATCGAGAAAAACAGAACCGCCATCGATAGCTTGAATGAGAGTAATATTAAACTTCGCTGGTTCGCATTTGATACGCAGTTGACTGAATTCGAAGTCTCGAATGAGGGGGTAAAGATTCCTTTGGAAGCAACTGGCAACGAGACAGATATTGGCACCTCGCTTAATGCCGGGGTGCAACTGGTGCGAAATCAACGCTTGTTGGCGGCGATTGTTGCCAGCGATGGTCAGCAGAATGCCATTGATCCACAAGTGGGACTGAATGATACGGTGCGATCGCTAAACGATAGTCAAGTGCCATTATTCACCATCCCATTTGGACAAGCCGATCAATCGAGCCAATTGGCCGATCTCGCCATCGAGAATCTCGCCGATCAATATTCGGTACGGGCCAACAATCAAATGCGGGTCACTGCCACCCTTACCGCACGCGGGTTTGCTGGGAGTCAAGTCCCCGTTCAACTGGTCATTGTGGATCGTAACGGGGTGGAGCGCATCGTTGATACGCAGCGAATCTCGATTGTTGAAGGTTTTGAGCAACGCCCGATTCAATTGAACTATACACCCGAACAAGCGGGCCAATTTCAATTGTTGGTTCGAGTGCCACCGCAACCGAACGAATCGGCGCTTGCCAACAACGAACTTCCCTCGTTTTTGACCGTGGAAGACCGCGGGATCAGCGTGTTGTACCTGTATGGAAACTTGTTGTGGGAACAAAAATTTCTGCGGGCCGCGTTGGGTGCCGACAGCATCATTTCAATTGACGCCTTTCCCATTGATCACCGCACTCGGCGAAATTGGCCGCTTGATATCTCTTCATTGTTAACCAGCAAGCAATACGATGTTATCGTTTTCGGCGACGTGGACTCGCGAGCAATTTATGATGCTCAACTCCAAGTGAAAAACCTCGACTTGCTAATGGAAGCGATCTCGCAAGGGACCGGATTCCTGATGTTGGGAGGAAGACACAGTTTTGGACCTGGGTTGTACCAGCAAACTCCGCTGGCAAATTACCTGCCTATCCTGATGGAAGACTTTGAAATTCAGAACCTCGACGAACCGACCCGTATGGATTTACATATCACGGGTCCGTTGCGAGCCAAGCCATTGCGTTCCCATTTTACAACTCGTTTGGGGCAGGGTGTCGACGGTGGTGACCCGTGGGACGAGTTCCCTGCACTCGATGTTGCTAATCGATTTGTTGGGGTCAAGGACACCGCGTCGGTGTTGTTGGCGACAGAGTCCAACGAGCCGTTGATGGTCGTTACGACTGTTGGCGGACGCGTGATGGTTTTTGCAGCAGACAGTACCTGGAAATGGAGGCTACAATATTCCAGTTCACTCCATGCAAGATTTTGGCGACAAGTAATCTTGTGGCTTGCCGGTCAGGATGACTTGGTCGGCGACGACGTCTGGATTTCGATGCAGCAACGACGATTCCAATTGGGGCAGGACGTGACATTCCAGGCTGGCGTGACTTCGCCGACCGGAGAATCGGTTGCTAACGCACAGATGGCCGCTTATCTCGTGCTCCCTGACGGCACGCGGACTGTACTTGAAACACAAGCCACTGCTGACAGTTTTTCCGGGACCATCAAGCGTGACCAGCTATCGGCTGCAGGACTATACTCGATTGAAGTGATCGGTTCGATCGGAACTCAGGAACTGGGCTCGGCCGAAACGCGTTTCGTGATCTTTGACAATGATCGAGAAAAGGCAGTCACGGGTGCTAATCCGGAATTACTTTCGAGACTGGCTTCCCAGACGCAGGAATGGGGTGGACGTGTTGTTCATCCTGATGAGTTTTCGGAGCTCTTGTCTGAAATTCAAAACCTCGCTCCCGACAACAAAATCTTGATTCCGCAACGTTGGAGGTTGGGCGAGACTTGGCAAGACGGACTTGCTTTCTTGTTCCTGTTTGTCGGACTGCTTACGGTCGAGTGGTTTCTTCGCAAGAGTTGGTCGCTGGTCTAACCCACTTCGTTGGCCAATATCATCCAAACTGAAATTATTGGCCAGGGAAATGAGCTTCCAAGCCCAAACCTGCATCTCAATTGTTACAAACCAGGATTCGAGTGATGAGGTACTAAAGCGAAACTGTAACCGGGGATTGGGGGAGTCAATCGATCAAGCATCGACCGGGTAAAGCGGATCGCGAGGCTCGGGAGATCACCGGTACCGTTCACGCAAGCCGAGTCACGCTCAACGATCCTCGCGATCGCCAATGAGATGGCATCGCAGTGAACGCCGTCTATACCTATGAGTTGCGAATCATAGCTGCGAATAAGCCCTGAAAGGGCGAGACAATCCATCCGTCGGTTTGTGCCGCCCTTTCAGGGCTTGTGGACCCATTGCCACGACCACCCGGGGCGGCGCTGCGCTCTGCCCCGGGCTGGTCTGTTTCGGCCCCTTCAGGGCGACCCACCGCGCCATTCAACTTCATCACAATCATCATCGTCCGGTGAATTTGTTTCGGCCGCTACGGGGCGACCCAACGCGCCCCTGAAGCCACGACCACCCGGGGCGGCGCTGCGCTCTGCCCCGGGCTGGTCTGTTTCGGCCCCTACGGGCGATCCACCGCGCCATTCAACTTCATCACAATCATCATCGTCCGGTGCAATTGTCCCGGCCCTATCGGGGCGACCCACGGCGCCCCTGAAGATCTCGAACGACGTTGTCATCCTTCCCATCGCATACTTGTCGTTTGGCTGTAAATCGGTCTGGCGGCAATGTCGCCGACCTCTCCGAGGTCGGTCGCTCTGTCACAATTGTTGTGACGACTCGGTTTCGTGGCAGGAACCGCACGTTCTTTTTGCTTGCGTCGCCTCTGCACTGAAGGGGCCCGACATATCAGCCCAGGGCAAGGTGACGCGAGTTGTGCGAGCGTCGCCGCCGCTGTATTTCGGCGATGCGGCGATTGTATTCAGTTCAAGGGCAGTTGCCCGCCGTAATCAGTTTGCGGGTTTCGATACATCGTATGAATGTGATCTAACGGATTCGTGGGATTGCCTTGGCAAGAGAACTCGATAATCAACGATGGGCCTTGGATCATGTACGAGATGTCGCTCCGCGCGGTCAGGGCGCCGTTCCAGGAAAAATGCATTTGATCGATCTCGGCGGTTACGCGTTCCATTTCCTGTTCCGCATGCGGCGCCGGCAGATCGTTGATCCACTGGCCGATCAGTTTGATTAACGATGCCTTTTGTTCCTCGGTAAAGGTCTGGCAAGAAACGCCTTTGGGGGCCGGGACGCGCCCATCGGCGCCGGGGCCCGTGACGAGCGAACCCCGTCGCGGACTGAGCACGGCGGCCTTGCGCTGCTCGTCGTTCAACAAGTTGACCAGCTTATACGCTTCATCGATTTCGTCGGTCAATGGCCGGTAATCCTTGTCTTCGATCTTAAACGCTTCGGGCTGGGTGCCGATGAAACTGGGAGACATCGTGATCTTGTCCCCTTCAAAGGAAAAGTTGACGCCGATGTGGTGCCCATCGAGTTGAAAAGCCCAAGGTCCTGTCGCGGACGGTTCCCCGAAAATCAAGATCGCAAAGTTCTCCGTGCCCAAGCTGGAATGCGGTCGGCCTTCCGTCAACAATTGATCATCGGCCAGCATGATGTGGCAAATCTTCTGGTAGCCGAGTTCGCTGAAAATCACGGCGAACATATCGCAAGCGGCGCGAGCTTGCTCCTCAGTCAAGTCGCGGAAGCGCAATCCATTGTCGGTCGGCCGCGGCGGCAAGTTGGTCCATTCGCGCCGTTCGGGGCTGTTCAGTGGATACGTCGCTCGCTGCCGCTGCTCGTCGTTCAGTTTGTCGAGGAAATTTTTCGCCTGCGCTCCCCGCGATTCCGGAGTCGATTCCGTGTTCGCCGGCCGATGAGTGCCGATGATGAAGCTCGCGGTCGAAACGTAGGCGTCGCGATCGTCTTGTGCAATCGCCGGTCCGACAAGTGTGAACACGATCCCAATAAGAAGAGCGGTTTTCGGCGACATGATTGCCTCCCTAAAAAAGTTCATTGAGCCCAATGGAACGCCCTCTATTGTAACGAACAGCAACGAAAACACACGAACGGGTACAAAAACAGGGTAAATATCCGCCGCTTTGCTACATATTATGCAGAAAAGGTTGTGCTGGGGTGTTAAAAATTCGATATTGACGTAACGTTTTGAGGCACATCAAGTCGATCGTTTGTGTTCGGAGAATGAGCTTGCCTCGCGTGAAAGTTACGTCGTGACTTTGCGGTCGGCCTCGGCGGGATTACATCCAACAAATGGCGCCGCAGATTGGTGACAACGACGTGGAAACCGTGTTGTTAGCAAAAGCACGGGCTTTTGAACGCCATCGTTAAATTTCCGCTACAATTGCGGTAGGATGAGCAGTTCTGAAAGAGTCGTTCATCCGGCGGAGATCGATCGTTGGGGAGCAAGATTTCCCGTCAATCGGCAACGCATTACCGATCCTTTTATACCGATCCCATTTCAAAGAAGCTTGTCTAGTGACAAAATCGATCGAACTGCCAGACCCCTCGCAAATCCCGGACGCCGATGTTGTCGTCTACGACGGAAAGTGCAAGTTTTGTCTCAGACAAGTTGCTCGCCTTCACGCCTGGGATGGGAAGCAACGTCTGTCTTTTCTTTCACTTCATGATGAACGGGTGCACTCGCTTTGCCCGGATGTGACACACGAAGAGTTGATGCAACAAATGTATGTGGTCACCCGGCAAGGAAAAGTGCTTGGAGGTGCGGCCGCCTTTCGCTATCTGGCGCGGAGGTTGCCCAAACTCTGGTTATTCCTGCCGTTTCTGTACATTCCCTTTTCGCTCCCATTGTGGCAGTGGATTTATGCACAAGTTGCCTCGCGTCGATACAAAATGGGGCGTTTCGAGGACGATTGTGAAGACGGAACGTGCAGCATTCATTTTGATAAGAAGCCATGAGTTGAGTGCAGTCGATCTTTAAACCTCGGTATCGCAACGCTCCGGGTTAGGAACCACCGTGGCCCCATAGCAATGTTCCGGGTCGGTTCCAATTCGAGAGTTCAAGCTACTTTGAATGAACTTGATGGGCGGGTAAAATGCTCTCTTCAGCGTCTTTCGATCAGTCCTCAGTCCGCCATAGCGGTGATTGAATTGGGCTCTCCGGCAATTTTCATTCAGAAACGACAGGAATAAACAATGCATCGATCAACGTCTGTTTACGCACATGGTTTGGCACTCTTTTCAAGCGTGGTGAAACGACCCTTGGCTTACTTACCGCAAACCGTTCTTCGGCATTGCATTTGGATCATGCTCGTTAGCTTTGGACTGAACGTTGGAGTTCAATCCCAGGAAGATTTAATCACGCCGCATGATGTGGCGATGACACGATCTGTAATTTCAGCCGAGATTTCGCCCAATGGAGAACAAGTCATCTATGTTGTATCAGTTCCTCGCGACCCCAAAAGTGATGAAAGTGGCGGAGCTTGGACGGACGTTCATGTCGTCGATCGTGATGGAAATTCTCGTCCTTTTATCACCGGAAAGCAGAACGTGAGTTCGGTTGCATGGTTGCCAGACGGATCCGCGATCTCATTTTTAGCAACACGGGATGGGGACAAAAGCACTTCGCTCTATCTGATTTCTGTGTACGGTGGGGAGGCTCGAAAGCTGGTTGAGCTCAAAACGTCCATCACTGAATATAGCTGGCGTCCCGATGGTCAGCGCGTGGCACTGATCGCGCCTGAACCGCGTCCAGAATCCGAGAAGAAGCTCGCAGATAAAGGATTTAATGCCGAAATCTATGAAGAGCAGCAACAGTTTTCGCGAGTGTATTTGGTCGACGCTGATCCGGACACCGATGACGAACCGGTTCAACTGGAGCTCGCAGGGAACGCATCGGAAGTGCATTTCAGCCCCGATGGCACCGAGTTGCTGTTGGCATTGGCAGAAAACCCGTCGATTGACTACTTCTACATGTATCGGCGGCTGTTTGTTGTTGATGCCGAAACTGGAGCGGTGACCGCCCAAATTGATAATCCAGGAAAGCTGGGACCGGTTCGTTGGAGTCCCAACGGAGAGTTTATCGCGTTTTGCTCAGGCGAAGACATTAATGACCCGTCGGAGGGACGACTGATGATCGTCTCGGCCAAGGGTGGCACTCCTGCGGAATTGATGCCGGACTATTTGCCCAACATCATTGCGATCGAATGGTACGATGACGACTCCATTCTGTTCACTACGGAGGATGGTTGTTTTACGGGATATGGATCGATCGGGCGGAGTGGCGGAAGCCCTCAGATGTACATCAATCCCGGAGGGCCAATCATTACCAACTTTTCGATAAGTGATGATCGCGAATGGGCTTGTTTTACCGCCGCATCTCCCAAATACCCGAATGAAGTCTTCGTATTTAATCACCGTGAAGTTCCGGTGCAATTGACACAAACAAATCCTTGGCTGAAGGAAAAACGGTTGGCAGCCCAGGAGGTAATCCAATATAACGCGTCGACCGATGGCGAACTGATCGAAGGTGTCCTGGTTCGCCCATTGGATGAACAACCTGGGAGACGGTATCCTTTGATTGTCGCTGTACACGGCGGACCGGAAGCAAGTGTGCCCAATGGTTGGGTGACCAGCTACACGAATCCAGGACAATTGGCGGCGGCACGCGGATTTGCCGTCTTCTATCCCAATTACCGGGGGAGTACTGGGCGAGGTGTCGCGTTTGCCAAGGCTCATCAGTCCGATTACGGCGGCAAAGAATTTGACGATATTATCGATGGGATTGACTACTTGATCGAATCGGGATTGGTCGATAAATCCAAGGTTGGAATCACAGGTGGTTCGTATGGCGGTTTTGCGACGGCTTGGTGCGCTACCAAGCACTCGGAACGATTCGCGGCCGGCGTGATGTTTGTAGGTATCAGCAACCAGATTTCCAAGTCTGGAACGACGGACATCCCTGAAGAGATGTATTTGGTTCATGCCCGTAAACGCGTTTGGGAAGATTGGCAATTCTATTTGGAGCGGAGTCCGATTTACCACGTTGAGAACTGCCGTACACCGCTGTTGATTCTGCACGGCAAAAACGACACGCGAGTTCATCCGTCACAATCGATGGAATTGTATCGCCATCTGACGATTTTGGGGAAAGCTCCTGTCCGTCTGGTATTTTATCCAGGCGAAGGACATGGTAATCGGAAATCAGCCGCGCGGTATGACTTTAATTTGCGATTGATGCGGTGGATGGAGCATTACTTGATCGGACAGGGGGGCGATAAGCCACCTTTCGATTTGGACTATGATCTGGAATAGCCGACTGTGGCCCGGTCGAGGCTGTGACAATTCTGGAAAGAAGTTAATTCATGTCAATTTTGAATGACATCGTTCGCACCAAGTGGGATGAAATTGAACAACTCAAACTGAAATCCACAATACATGAATGGATCGATCGCGCGCACGAGGGAGTCGAGATTAGAGATTTCGCCGCGGTTCTTGAAGGGAGTCCGCCAATTCGGTTGATCGCCGAGGTCAAGCGGGCCAGCCCATCGCAGGGTCTCATACGCAAGGATTTTGACGCCCGCGAAATTGCCATTGCCTATCAGGCGGCGGGGGCACATTGCCTCAGTGTGCTAACCGATGAATGTTATTTTCAAGGGAGCCTGTCTGAATTGGCGGCGGTCAAGCAATCGGTAACGTTGCCGGTTCTACGAAAGGATTTTATTCTCGATCCAATTCAGGTCTGGCAGGCGCGAGCCTTTGGTGCCGATGCCGTGCTGCTCATCGCCGAGTGCCTCGGCGACGAGCAGCTATCCATGCTCTATGAGACGATCCTGGAGGCAAGAATGACGCCACTCGTCGAACTCTACGATGAACAGAATATCGAGCGAGTTCAGCGGTTGAATCCCCGACTGGTGGGGGTCAACAATCGAAATCTGAACACGTTTGAGGTGGATCTGCGGCATTCGATCCGAATTCGTTCGGAATTTAGAGACGATCAGATTTTCGTCGCTGAAAGCGGGATTAAGACTCACGACGACGTGCGATTGCTTGAACGTTCAGGAGTTGACGCGATGTTGGTTGGACAATCCCTTTGCGAGAAACCCGATATTAGCCATGCCACGCGCATGCTGTTGTACGGCACAAACCAATAAACGATCGAGAGGAATTGCCTCGGCCGTAAAGATGATTGATTTACGGTTTTAATGACGGCAAAATTGGCTGTTGATTTGAGCGCGCCGAATGCTACTGTTTGGCGCCGCCGTCGTTGGTGTCGCCGGTTTCATCGTCACCCGCAGACGTCGAATTTGGCGGGTCATTGATTGCGCTGGTATCACCTGATGCGTCGGTGTCGTCCGGAACTTCAGGTTCGAATTTCACGACCATGGTTTCGATGATCGCTGCATATTGATTCAAAACATCACGAAGTTTTTCGGCGCGAGTTCTCGTGTCGGTATCGGGTTCATCGTCACGTCTCCTTTTTCGCAAATCGACGATATTTGTCGCGTCCATCAGTTCATTACATTTCGCGCGAAGCTCAACCACAAACTTATACTCGTCTGAATCGGTTCCCTTATCATTTCCGACTTGTGCCAACAAGCGATTTGATTCTTGAGGCGATCCTAACGCGATTGCCGCATAGTAAATAATTGTTTTGACCCGTTGCAGCACGATCTGCCGACGAAAGACGGGGACGACTTCGGGAGCTTGCTTTGACTTGTCCTTGGAAGCGGCACCGCGATCCTTTGCACTGTCGTCGTCACTGATTCCTCCAGGCCCAGCGAGTTCATGATCATCTTTCTTTTTTGATTTTCGGGCCATGCCCGTAGTCAATTCCTCTTCGTCCAAAAAGGTAGCGACCTCGACAATTTCACGATAGGAATCATTGAGGTACGTCGCATCTTCCTTGGCGACATGGATCACCAATTTTGCGATTGATTTTGCTAGCTCAAAGGTATCCACGCGACTGGCATCGACGTTGACAAGCTTAGAGAACGCCTCGAGCGCATCGATGCGGAGCATCAACTTCTCATTCGAATCGGCGATGATTTTAGCGAGTTCGATCGCGTTGCGAGCGTCGTTTCCAGCATCTCGTAAATTGCCAATGGTTTGTACGGCTTGACGGCGTAACCAGTAAAGCCCGTCATTGCGATTGCCGTCTGCCGGGGGTTGGATCATCACTTGCATCAAGGCCGAAATCCTAGCGCGCGTGGCGGCATCCAATTCGCTACGACCCCCCAATGGACGCATTTCCGCATGACGGGAGATGCCAACCATCGCGGCGACCTTCAGGTGTTCGGGCGTATCATTTTGTTCGACCAAGCCCAGTAAAAACGGAAGCGCTTGTTCGTAGGGGACCGGTGCGACGCCTCCCGAGGAACTGGCACCACGTACACTATCTAGCCGCCCGATCATCAATAACGCATTGACCCTCGCCGCCGGATGGTAATTGTCGGTAGCGATCCGGCTCATGGAGTCAAAGGTCAATTTTAGTAATTGTTGCCGAAGATTTCCTCTGGCATTCGACATATATAATCGAAAATAGTCGTTTCGCAATTTGCCGTACTCGCCCAGTTTTCGCGGCGAGGTTTGAGTCATGTTGGCAAAAAAATAGTTCTCGAAGAACGCATTGAATTCCTGCTGGCTGATACTCTGCTTTTCGTTAAGCGCATCGGTGACCTTTCGACTCAGGTCCCGAATGGCATTGCGTTTTCGGGTGATTTCGGACTGGACGCGGCTTCTTTCCTCCTTGTTCTCGGGATTCACGTCTAGAATATCAGGTAAATTGAAATTGTCATCGAGCGGCAAGACTTTGTATTCGGGCTCTTCGGTTTGGCGACCATTTAATTCACCGGCCCCACCGATTATCAACGCAGCAATCGCAAAAACGCTCAGAGTTTTCGAGACCCGAAGGAAGGCCATCTGGCATGGAGAAGCGTAAGATTTCCAGGCTGATTCAGTCGCTACGGTTCGAACGAGTTTTTGTGTCATCATCATTTTTTGGGTCTCGTTTACGTGTTTACGATTCAATGGGGAATCCAGCCACTCGTCCCCGCAGCTTTGAGTATTCAAAGCATCCTTAATCCGGTGAGTTCGTCGCCTGCGATTTTGAAGTTGAAAACCTCGATACCAATTATACGTCAACGAATTGGGCGGATGTTACCGGAAATCTAACTCAAACCACATTTACCGTCGGTTTAGCAGAGCCATCCTAAGCCATATCCCCTTTAATTCTAAGCCGGCCTCGCGAACTGCGAAACGGAAAATCGCTGATCGAGGCCGATTTCCATACGAAGATTGACGCCGATTGCCGGCGAATGGTTTCATTAATTTTATCGAATTTACCGCGCTCGAACGCTTTTCCTGGGTTATTTCTGCACTCGTGCCCCGTCGGCACCAAGAGCGCGTTTTGTCCAAGATAGCCGCCAGCGGGAGGATTGCTACAATTCGTTGAACGGACGGTCTCGGACAAAATCACGGTTAACCCGTTTGGCCGATACAATCGATACGTTCCCAGCTCTTGGAAACAGTTTTTTGTTGCAGCCGCTTCGATTTTTGGTAAATTGCAGGGTCTTGGACTTACAGATCGGCTGAGATTTCAAGGCTGTATCGCACGGATTGTCGTCACGGAGGCCATGCTTTAAAACGCGCGTTACGGTATTTGAAGGCAAATTTTCATCAGGTGTTTGCGTTTATTCACGACTTCAACTCGCAGCTAACTATAATGAAAATAACATAATTCGCAGGAGTCAGGTGCGGTCCTTCGTCGCCGGTTTGTCGGAGCACAGGATGATTTCCGCTATCGGAACAAGCATCTCGACAAGCTGAACTGTGTAACACCGGATGATTGCAACGGCCGGTCGCCGGACCGCTTTCGGATTCGGTGGATGGTACTTGCAAAAAATCGTGTAAACTATGTTGGGCGGAGAGGAATTGTAATTCCAAAGGATTACCGCTGTTAGACTCGGCGCTGGGTAGATTGGTTACAGAGGGTTGTTAATGGCTGCACAGAATGGTTTTTCAAAATTCCTGTTAAATAGCGGCGTAATAAGCCAGGAACAACTGGACGACGCGCTAAAGTCAGCGAAAGAGTCAAATGTCTCGGTCCGAGATAGTTTGGTCTCATTGGGATATGCCACGGCTGAAGAAGTTATCGAGGCGGTGGCCCACCATAGCCGTATCGAATATGTCAACTTAACTAAAATCGAGATTCCAGACGACATCGTGGAATTGATGCCGGAATCAGTCGCGCGGGAAAACGCCGTTCTGCCAATAAGCGAAAGCGATGGGCAGCTCAAAGTCCTGATCAGCGATCCGGACGACGTGGAAACGATCGAGAAATTGCGATTTATATTGAATCGCGATGTGAAAATTGCTCTCGCCTCAAAACCAGCGATTTTAGACCATATCAACCGTGTCTACGGTCAGATCGAAGGGGAATCGGCGGACTCGATTTTGCAGGAATTCACCGATACCGCTATCGATTTTACCGAGACCATCGATGACGGTGGGGTCGGTGGCGATTCCGATGACATCGACGAGGCAAGTGCCCCCATCGTGCGCTTGGTTCATTTGATGATAACCGAGGCCGTCCAGTTGCGAGCCTCCGATATTCATGTCGAACCATTCGAAGACCGGATTCGCATCCGGTATCGAATCGATGGAGTGTTGCACGAGCGAGACGTGCTCCCCAGAAGGCAGTTGGGGGCCGTCGTCTCCAGAATCAAGATTTTGGCGAAAATCGACATTGCCGAACGACGCCGACCCCAGGATGGACGAATTAAGGCGACGGTCGGCGACAAGGAACTCGATCTGCGAGTCAGCGTCATACCGACCAGCCATGGCCAATCCGTCGTGATGCGTATCCTCGACAAAGACAGCATCAAAGTTGGCGTGCGACAATTGGGATTCTCCAATGAGAATTTTCGTACATTTCAGGGTCTCATTCGACGGCCCAACGGAATTATCCTGGTCACAGGGCCGACAGGTTCGGGCAAGACAACGACGTTGTACGCCGCTCTAAACACCCTGAACCGTCCAGACCGGAAAATCATTACGGCCGAAGATCCGGTTGAATACTACTTGCCAGGTATCAATCAAGTTGAGGTTCGCCACAACATTGGGTTGGATTTCGCACGCATTATCCGCTCGATGCTCCGCCAAGCCCCCAACATCATTCTGGTTGGAGAAATGCGAGACTCAGAGACCGCTTCAATGGGTATTCAAGCAAGTTTAACTGGACACTTAGTTTTTAGTACACTACATACGAACGATGCGCCCAGTGCGGTGACTCGGATGGTTGATATGGGGGTTCCGGGATATTTGGTTGCGAGCAGCGTTGTGGCGATTTTGGCACAGCGGTTGGTCCGAACGATCTGTCCAAAGTGCCGCCATAAACATGTACCTCCGCAACATGTTTTGCAGGAATTCATGTTGACCGAGGAGGAAATTGCAGGGGCTAATTTTATGAAGGGGCGTGGCTGCAATAGTTGTCAGCGAACTGGATTTAAAGGGCGGTTGGGGATTTTTGAGCTATTACTGATCGATTCCAAGGTTCGGGAGTTGATTTTCAATTCAGCAACGACCGCTGAAATTCGTAAATATGCGATTTCCAAGGGGATGAAGACCCTCTACTCCGACGGTGTGGACAAGGTATTGAACGGAGTTACGACGTTTGAGGAAATCGCTCGCGTGGCCAAGCGTACCGAACAGGATGTCCGGTAAGTTGGGGGGTGAATTCTCGACGCTTGGTCCCCAAGAGTCGAGTTTTGCTGGAATTATCCCACGATTCTCGTTCATTCAATGATGGGAATTATCCGAGAATCACGCAAATTAGCACCGCAATTTTGACTGATCAGCCACAATTTCGAATAATAACAGCGTACCGGAAAGGGGTCGTTGCGCATAATTGACAACGGGTCAATGATTGCCTTAAACCGCCTTGACACGCACTGCTTCCCACCTTTTTGTCGTGTTTTTTTGCACTGTTGATTGGCTCAAATCGTTGGCACGTTTTGGGGTGGCCTGATGGATTTTTGGGTCGAGCCAGTTAGCAATATTTGGATTTCTCCGTAGGAGGGTTCCGCACGTTGGAGTTCACGCTTTAGCGTGTAATAAACCTCCGCGGGGGGGTTTCCGAAGGGGGTCATTGAAATCTGTTGCAATCATTCATTCTCGTCCTGGCGGATTCATTGAGTCGTAAAGACGTCGGACTGAAAGACGCCGAACTCATTGACAGTCGCGAAATCTTGCTGGGAACAGAGGGGGCCTCATGGGGTCGACAAAGTTGGGTCTCCCGACGAAAGCGAATTAAAATGACTCTGTTTTGGGGATTCTCAACGACAGCCAAGCCAGTTTATACATTCGGTTAATGGAAACATTTTGGAACTTGTGTGGGATTTAATCTATGGCCTCGGTACTCATCGATAAGTTGTTGGAAGCGTGTATTCGGCAGGGTGCAAGCGATATTCACATCACGGTGGGACAGCCACCGGTCTTTCGATTGCATGGTCGGATGCGACGGTTGGAGACCAAAACACTCGATGCGGAAGATACCGTTTCGTTGATGAAGAGTATTGCTCCAGACCGCTGCCAACGTGAACTTCAGGAGATGGGGACATCGGACTTCGGTTTTGCGTTTGGTGATCAAGCTCGATTTCGGGTGTCGATTTTCAAACAGCGCGGGAATATCGCGATGGTGTTGCGTCAAATCCCCAATGAGATGCTCACGCCAGACCAGTTGGGGGCACCCGAAGTGCTCAAAAAGTTGGTGATGCGTCCGCGAGGATTGATTCTGGTCACCGGGCCAACGGGCTCGGGTAAAAGTACGACATTGGCCAGCTTGGTGAACTATATTAACGAACGAATTGACCATCACATTATCACGATCGAGGACCCGATCGAGTTCTATCATTACCACAAACGTTCAACCGTCAATCAGCGCGAAATTGGAGTGGATGTGCCGAGTTTTTCGGAAGCCATTCGACGTGCGTTGCGGCAAGACCCGGACGTGATCCTGGTTGGTGAAATGCGGGACTTGGAAACGATCGAGGCCGCAATCACGGCCGCCGAAACTGGGCATATTGTATTTGCGACCCTGCACACCAATAGTGCTCAGGGAACGGTCAACCGGATCATTGACGCGTTCCCAGGGAACTTACAGGATCAAATTCGCACTCAGCTTTCGACGTCGCTGATTGCCGTGGTGGCTCAGACGTTATTGCCCAGGATTGGCGGCGGTCGGATTGCGGCGTTTGAAACGTTGGTGGTCACTCCAGCAGTTTCAAATTTGATTCGCGAGAACAAGACATTCCGGATCAATTCGGCGATTCAAACCGGAGCCAAATATGGGATGCAGTTGACCGATGACTCTTTGTTCGACCATTGGCTGGCTGAGCGAGTTGAAATGGAAGATGTTTTGGCAAAAGCGCACGACGCGGACGCCTTGGCGAAGCGAATTGCCACGGCACGTCGTCAAATGCTGGAGCTGGAATCGCCTGAAGTTGAGAGTGAAGATTAGTGCGGTGGTGCGGTGGTGCGGTGCGACGCGAGGATGGGGTCACGGGAGCCAGCCGATGTCGCGAATGAATTTAAATTGATGCAGTTAATTTTTGAGGAGTGATGAATGGCAATTCGTCGGATTGGACAGATTCTGGTCGACATGGGCTTTGCGACTGACGAGCAATTGGAGATGTTGCTTGAGGAACAAAGTCAGCATCCTGGTCAGCCTTTAGGTCGAATTGCCGAAGATATGGGTTTGATCACCGACGATCAACTGATCCAGGCGCTCGGGGAACAATTCAGCTTGCAGACGGTGGACCTGGAGGGTTTCGTTCCGCCACCGGAAGCTCGCGACGTCGTGTCGAATGCTATGGTTCAGCTCTATCGAGTGATCCCCTTGCAATTGGTCGACGGGATTTTGACCCTGGCGACTTGCGATCCGCAGAATATTTCGATGCAGGACGAATTGCGGCGATTCGTGGGATTTGATATTCGCCTGTTGGTGGCTACAGAGCACCAGATTTTAAAGCTGACCGAGAAACATTTTGATGAAGACACGGAGAGTTTTGAAAAGATCATCGAGGAACTCAAGGCCAACGAGAGCTTGAACAAGGCTGCGGTTCAGTTGGCGGGATCCGGGCCGATTAACTTGGGTGACGTCGCCGAGCTCATCGAAAGCGCGCCGGTTCGTAAACTGCTAAACATGGTGTTGTTGTTGGCGATCAAGGACCATGCTAGTGATATTCATTTCGAGCCATTTGAGGAGGAGTTTCGCATTCGCATCAAGTCGGATGGAGTGTTGTATGAAATGGTGCCTCCGCCACGGCATCTCGCATTCGCGATTACGACACGCGTTAAAGTGATGGCCAACCTGGACATCGCGGAACGACGGTTGCCTCAAGATGGACGCATTGAATTGACCGTGGGTGGCCATCCGATTGACTTGCGAGTCAGTGTGCTGCCGACGATGTTTGGCGAGAGTGTGGTCTTGCGAGTGCTGGACCGATCGGTCGTTTCGTTGGATTTGAATAATGTGGGTTTGGATGAAACGACGATGAAGGCGTTTCGCCATGTGATCAATAAACCCAACGGAATTTTTCTGGTGACAGGTCCCACGGGTTCCGGCAAGACGACGACATTGTATTCAGCCCTCTCCGAGTTAAACAAAATTGAAGACAAGTTGATCACGACCGAAGATCCGGTCGAGTACGACATCGATGGAATCATTCAAATTCCGATCGATCCGGACATTAACGTGACGTTTGCCAATTGTTTGCGGGCCATTTTGCGACAGGACCCGGATAAGATACTTGTGGGCGAGATTCGGGATTTGGAAACTGCGGAAATCGCGATTCAGGCTTCGCTGACGGGTCACACGGTGTTCAGCACGTTGCACACGAATGATGCGCCAACCACGGTGACGCGGTTAAAGGATATGGGGATTCCTCCGTTTCTGATTACGGCGACCCTGGAAGCGATCCTTGCACAACGGCTCGTCAGGCGAATCTGTTTAGAGTGTAAGGAAGAGGTTGAACCGACAGCGGACGAAATCCTTGAATTGAAACTCGATGCTGAAAAGCATCCGAACATGAAATTCTATCGCGGTTCTGGCTGCAATAGTTGTAACAATACCGGATATAAGGGGCGCGTCGGCTTGTTTGAATTGATGGTGTTAGATGACGAACTCCGCGATTTAATTATGGCTAACGCCACAGCAGATAAACTGCGAGACGTAGCTCGAATCAAGGGGATGGTGCAATTGCGGGATGCCGGCATCAATTTTGTGCTGCAAGGGGTCACCACGGCGGAAGAAGTGATTCGCGAAACCATTTTGGAGGCGTAATGGCCGCAGTCGCTCGGAAGAAGTGCTCAATCCGGGTCATTTCGAACAATCGGACGATAGATGGATGGAGCAGCTTAAAACGATGCACAACGAAAATAATTTTTGACTCCTGCTGGAATGCAGCCAATAACTGATTGAAACCAGATTTTTTAAGGGTAATCCCATGCCAACTTTTCAATTCGAAGCGATGGACCCGCAAGGGCAAGAGATTCGCGACGTGATTGAGGCGCCAACGCAAGATGAAGCTCAGGCGACGATTCGTTCGATGGGCTATTTTGTCACGAAAATCGCTGCACAGAAGGTGAATCAAAAGAAGACTTCACGCAGCGGCAAAAAGAAAACATTTGCGCTGGGCGGAGCGGGTGGCAAAAAAATGGTTACGTTTACCCGGCAACTCTCGATATTGCAGGATGCTGGACTTCCAGTCCTGCGCAGCCTCAAGATTTTGGAAGATCAGTCCGATTCCGGCGCCTTGAAGAACGCACTGATCGACGTATGCGATGAAATTGAGGGGGGCTCGTCTCTCTCCGAAGCGATGGCCAAGTCACCTCGCGTGTTCGATCGGTTGTATGTCAACATGATCAAAGCGGGTGAAGCTGGCGGTTCCTTGGAAGTTATCTTGCGCCGCTTGGCGGAGTTTAAGGAACGGACTCGATCGCTTAAGACCAAGGTCATTGGTGCCCTGATTTATCCGATTGCCATTGTGGTCATTACGGTTTTGATCGTGATGTTTATTATGATCATGATTATTCCCGAGTTTAAGGCAATGTTCGAGGAATTCGATTTGGACTTGCCGGGAGTCACGGAATTGCTGATCAGTATTTCCAATCGTTGTGTCAATCTCTGGTTTTTGTTTCCATTGGTTCCCATTACGGTGGTCCTGTTTATCATGTTGATCTGTAAGTTTCGTGCTGGCCGCATGGGATTCCATCTCTATTTGCTTAAGATCCCACTCTTGGGCAAATTGATGCAAAAAGCCAATTTGGCTCGTACGACCCGCACCTTGGGCACGTTGATTTCAAGTGGAGTACCCATTTTGGAAGGGCTCACGATTACACGTGAAACGTCGGGAAATGCCATGTACGAGAAGATGTATAGTCGCGTCACCGATTCGATTCGCGAAGGTGAGACCATTGCCCGGCCGATGAAACAGCATTGCATACCAAGCTTCCATCCGGTCACGGCCTTTTTCTTCTCAATGTCGTTGCTTATCTTTCCGTTACTGGTGTTATTTGTCGACACGACGTTTTTAGTCGAAGTCATCTACGCCTGCATCGGGTTGGCAATCGTTTCTATGTTGCTCTACTTTCTCAATGCCAAGAAGCCAGTGGTTGAAGACTTGGTTGTCAATATGGTGGATGTCGGCGAAGAGACCGGAGAACTCGATGTTATGCTCTACAAGGTTGCCGATTATTACGACGAAGAAGTGAGCAATTTGACGGACGGTCTGATGAAGTTGATCGAGCCGATCATGGTGGTTTTGCTCGGCGGTATCGTCGGTTTTATCGTGATTGCTTTGTTTTTACCACTCATCGGTTTGATTAACGGATTGAGCTAAATGGACATGAATTGTTGACATGGCGTCGGGCGATCGTGCAAGTTGAATTGTTTAGAACATAACCAGAAAATCCTTCCCAATTTTTATTCCAACCCATGGAGAACTTTAACATGTTGACCACTAACTCCCGGCGACGGTCAACCGGTTTTACTTTGATCGAACTGTTGGTCGTAATCACCGTCATCGGCATCTTGATGGCGATTTTGATCCCTACGATCCGCGGTCTGTTTATTCGAACCGACGACTTTCAGCGTGAAGTTGAAATCTCGCAGTTGGAAGCAGCCCTGGACGTATTCAAAAGGGATTATGGGTTCTATCCCCCCGACTTTTTGAATATCAACGGACCCGCGGACATGCTCCGATATTTGAACAAGATCTCCAAGAACCACCAGGAATTGTCGATCGACCCGGTCATGGCTCAATATGGTGGTGGCACCGACTCCCGACTCGAGGTTTGGTGGAATACGGTGGGTGTCGAACTAAGGTCGCTTCCACATGAAACCGCCCTGTGGTTCTGGCTTTCCCAGCTTCGCGACAATGCTCAGTTCCCATTGACTGGCAGCCGAGATCAGAACGATTCCAGGATCGTGATCGACGAACGTAAAATCATGTTTGAGTTCGATCAAGGTCGCTTGCATGACATCTCAGAT
>JBGTDM010000097.1:0-13448 GCA_041748315.1 Pirellulaceae bacterium | reverse complement strand
TACCGTGATTCGCAAACAATTTTTGAGGAGTGGTCGTTGAGGAAAAATTCGAACCGCGATTCCACGTCGCAAAAGTTTCTCGTATAACGGTTCAGCCGGCGAATAATGAGCAAGCACAAAATTGGCATCGGAGGGAAGCACGTTGGCCCCCTTGGACCTCAACACCTCGGCCAACCAATTTCGACGAACATTGCTGTCAATCACGGAAGCCTGCATTCGCTCGGTGTCCCGCAGTGCCTGCAAACCCAGATCCAGGCTGGGTTGCGATGTTGGAAAGGGGCCAGCGATATTTTGAATCCGCGCTGCCAACTCGCGGTCCGATGTAAGCGCGTAGCCAAGTCTCAATCCAGCCAAGCCAAACGCTTTCGAAAATGAACGAATGATCACGGCGCGACTATGGGTCAACAACCATTCGGTCGGATCAATTTCCGCAAATTCGACGTACGCCAAGTCAACCAGTACCGGCAATCCCTGTTGCTCGGCCCGTTGCACCGCCGATTTCAAAACAGCAAATGGAATGCTGCTTCCCGTTGGATTGTTCGGTGTCACTAACGCAAGGATCGCCACGTCGTCCGTCATTTGATCGAATAGTTGCTCGATGGGAAACTCTCCGTCCATCCAAACCGGTCCCGCCAGCTTGCCCGCGGAAGCATTCGCATAGACGTCGAACATCTCGAACGTTGGGTGGTGCGTCAGAATGGTTCGCTTGGCAAGTTCGTTAAACGCCAAGCAGACTCGGATGGTTCGATCGATCGCATCATCCCCCCCGGCGGTAACGACAACCTGGGCTGGATCGACTTGGTGCCGAACAGCAATCGCTTGAATCAGTTGTTTGGCGTCCGGGTATTGTGAAATCCGCCGCGCGTTCAACTCGAAATGCGCCAGGGTATAGGCTTCAATTACCGGCAAGTTCTCGTTTCGACTCAAGTCCGTGCGAATCGTCGTCCGGTCAATCTCTGGAGGATTGTACGCAGTTGTCGGTGACGTCGGCTTCGTTTCGTTCATCAAAATTTTATTTTCGGGATTCGGCGACTTGGGGGGGTTGGATTCGGGCCACGTTACAGAATAATTTGCTCAGGCGCTGACGTAATAATGTCACAAGCACCTGCCCCCTTCAACGCTGGTATGATTTGAGCAAGCTGGTTTCTGGGGACGGCGGAACGAACCGCGTACCAACCGTCATTGCTCAACTGAGAAATCGTTGGCTCTCGCATCGAAGGGAGCAATGCCGTAACGGCTGCGAGTTTTGATGCTTCGACATTGAGATCTAACAGGACGCGTCGTCTGGCGTCGAGCACCGAGGTCACCAGCATCACAAAATCATCGATATAACCTTTGAGATGGGGGACCTCAAGTGCGTGAGGGCTGGCGTACAGCCGTGTCGAGGACGTCATGATCTCGTCGACGATCTTTAGCCCATTGGCTCGCAATGTCGAGCCAGTCGCGGTGTTGTCAACGATGCAGTCGGCATCCTCCGGCGGAAAGACCTCCGTCGCTCCAAAGGTTGTTAACACCGTTGCATCGATTCCTACCCGATTAATCCAATTTTGGGCGAGTGCAGGATACTCGGAAGCTACGACCAGTCGCCTTGGTGGGAGTTGACCGTCAATCAGGATATCCAACGGCGCCGCAACGACCAATCGAACGGGATTCAGGCCGGTATCCAGCAGATCGATCAAATTCGCGCCCGTTTCAACCACCCAGTCAGCTCCAGCAAATCCAATGTCCCTGGCTCCAGCCTGTAACATGCCAATGACATTTCGGGGTTTTAAAATTTTGGCGTTGATACCTTCGAGCGAGACCTGTGGCCGATAGTCGCGCTCGGAAACCCGAATCTTGATTCCGGCTCCAGCCAACAACCCCACGATCGCATCGTACATTCTCCCTTTGGGCAATGCCAAACGCAAATCACGATCCTGTTCTGTTTCCATGAAAATTACACTTAAAAAAAGGGACCCATAAATCATCTGTTGAGCGTTGAGTTTGAAGCGGCGTTATCCTTGCAGACGTTGTCCCGCCGCTGTCCCTATTGTACTTCGATTGCTTGATCTACTCGACCACACTAAATCGAATTCCGGGACCGACAGGTTCTGTTCCGATCAGGTGCGGACTCAGGAAACCCATTCCCGGGGATCAAGGTGATAATAGTCCGCCAACATCCCGTAAAGTTCAGGATGGCAGGCCGCAAGATTGACCGCGTCTTCGAAGAAAGACTCGCTGGCGACGGCAAAGAATTCGGCGCGATTGGTTGCACCGTACGGATCCAAAACTGTCGGCCATCCATATTCTGAATCCGTCAGCAACCGCCGATATTCACTTTCCGATAGCTCGCTCCAGCGACGTTGCGCTTGTCGGCTTCCCAAAATCGGTTCGCCGTCCATTGATCCATCCAACCCGTCCAGGTGATGTGCCAATTCGTGGATGACCAAATTTGATCCGGTCTTAGGGTGCGCGATGTCTTGCCAGGACAACACAATCGGTCCTCGCTGCCAAGCTTGTCCCGTCAACCCAAGTAAATCGACGACCAGCCCATCGGAATGCCAACGATAGAATGATCGCGGGTAAACCAGAATTGTCGTAATGCCGTCAAAGTAGTAATTGTCAACTCCCAGCAACATGGTGGATGCATGGGCGGAAATAATGACTTTCATTCGTTCTGTCAGTTCGAGCCCTTCGCACCCTTCCCAGTTTTTTTCATCGACGATCACCTTGATGCAAGCCTCCAGTTTCGCTTGCATTTCAGTGGGCCAATTTTTATAAAAGCGTATCGATTGGTTTAGCCATCCCTCCCAAACATCAGGGGTTGCCCGTGTCGTTAATCGCGCGCGTCGACGTCGCTTGAACCAACTTCCAAACATCAGTGCAAGCCCTCACACGACGTTCTTACTCTCCAAGTCACAACCACTGCTTGCCCAAATCGTCGGATTGCTAAAACTATTGACACTTTTTTTATTTTTCTGTAAGGATTTCCAACTACTCAACGACTCCGTCACGTTAGTCAAAAGGATGTCAAACCCAATTGCAAGCTGGCGAATCAAAAATCGCCCCATGCCGTAAACAATTGACGAGGACAGGAAGCGCAGGAAATGTGTTCAATAACTGCTGGCGACGGCACTTCATGTTAAACTGCAAACGAAATTCCAAGTTGATCAATTGTGATTAAGCCATTGGGAAATAGCAACCATCACGAAACAGGCAAGGAGTTCAGAAAAATGGTGATCCAACATTTTACGTTAGCCACAATATTAGTTTTGGCGGGCTTGCTAGCGATTTCAGGATGCACACGCATCCCAGGAACTCTATTTGGAAGTAAGTTGAATGGTTTAAGTGCTCCATCACGTCATGCCGACACAGCAATGCAATTCCCGGAGTTTGCGACTGCAAACTCAGTCGTCAATGAGCAACGCCCGTTGGTGGTGACGTTAGATCGCGCAACCGAGTTTGATAAATGGGTCACTCAATCTGAGATTCCCGTTCTGTTGGATTTCTACGCCGATTGGTGCGGACCTTGTCGACGCCAAAGCCAAATCCTCGATCAGTTATCGTTGGATCCGCAATCCGCGCGGATTGTGAAAATCAACATTGATCAACATCCGCAATTAGCGAAACGCTATCAAGCGAATTCGATTCCGACAATAGTGGTTATCAAACAGGGGGACCAAGTGTATCACCGATCGGGTCTGCACTCTGCTGCTCAAATCACCGACCTTTTGCGCGATTGACGTTGTCGACGAATTACGATCCAAAGTTTAAAACCTACGCTCCGGCAACGACCAGCTTTAACCTGTCACGTCGGGATCGACATGGATCGTTTGAATTCCGATAGGGAACTTCGAACACTGCACAACGTACGGATGTTGTGCACGCGCAGATGCATCGCGTGTACATCGGCGTGAAAAACCGCCAACTCTCCGAACATCAAATCCGTTCTGACTCTTAAACAAACTAATTAATCTGATGGTTATTGTAACTATTAGTACATTCAATGCTTTCGGTGGGATTATCAAATCTTTTCATGTGGATTAAAGAATTTAGCGACCATGACCGCCGGGTTTCACGATCGATCTCTACCGGTTGGACCCGATAATGGAGAAACTTTGGAAAATATTTGCCGGTATCTGCCTTCATTTCCTGGTTACTTTACCGAAGGAAAACGGTGCATTTTTAACTCTGTGTAATGCATCTCACTGATCTCAATGGAAATTGGAAAAAAAATGTGCCGCTTTACTTGCTATCGTTATGACGCTGTAGATAATAATTTCCTCATAGCAGCGCAAATTTGTGAATCAGTCATGTGCCAAGTATCAGCGGCAAAGAATTGAGTACAATTCTAAGTTGTTTTTGCTTCGATAATACACTTTCAGCTTCACATTTGAGTTTGGTTCTCCAGGAGGCTTTTTGGGAGAGGAACCATCAGTTCGACCGTACGACGCGGCATCGATTTGACAGGCCATTGATCAAATGGCCCACAGGGTTGAGATCGCATATGTTTGGCTGAAGAGTGCTGCTTAGTCGATGTGTTGTTTTTGGGTCTGAGGTTTGGGTAAGTAACAAGATAGTGACCCGATCAAAATCGTTTGAGTCGTAAAGCTTGTGGTGGAACTTCTTTAATTTGAAGTTCGGTTTGGCTTCGAACGGTCACAACATCCAGAGATCTCGTCGTTTTAATTTACAGGTATGTATTAGGACAAAAGAATGGCAAAGAAACCAGTTGAAAAGAAGCGTGGCTTTAATAAATCGCGAGCAATCCGCGAATACAGGGATTCGCACCCAGAGGCAAAGCCAACTGAGATCGCTGATCATTTTATAGCGAAGGGCTACGATATTTCCTCGCAGTATGTCAGCACGATTCTTTCCAATGCGAAGCGCAAGGAGGGATTTGGGGACTTCGGCAACATGAACCTATCCGCGGAGGATCTGATGTTGGTGAAACAATTGGTGGCCAGATTGGGCGGAGCCAACACCGTCAAAAAGGCAGTCGATTTGTATTCCCAATTGACGACTTGAATTCGAGCTAGAGGAGTAACATTCTTCCTTAACAGTTTCGCGGGCTAATCCACCGTTGGTTCCAAGTTGTGATGGTCCAACGGTTTTTTTGTTGTCTCGCCAACGTTGCCCATGTCCGTTGGCGCTGCTATAGTTGGTCGTTACCACAGGATTTAATACCTTTAGAAATCCCGATCAACGCAGGCTATCCGATGCAGGCCATCGGTCGGTTGCATGGTTGATAAGAAGGCATGGTGTCCAGAAGGCCGACATCGTAAAATGCTGTTGATCAGGCGACGTTATGTTCGACGACCCGCGCGTTGCCAATGTCATTCCCAATTGCAACGAGAACATTTTCGGCTGATCGTCCGATTCAGATATGGGCCGTTTAGACGATGTCACTGACTGGGATACCGCACTTCGTTATCAGAGGAACGAGTGTAGGCCATCACATTTTAGGGAAGGATTCTACTTGAAATGTCGATGCCATTCATCATCAACAATTATAACAATTACATTGCGCAGTTTCCGGTTTTGAGGTGATTTAACGAATGAGTCGACAATACATTTACACGATGGCAGGACTGAGTAAGAAAATCGGTCCGAGGGTGATCTTGAATAATATTTGGCTTTCCTTTCTTCCGGGTGCCAAGATCGGAGTATTGGGGCGGAACGGCGCTGGAAAAAGTACCGTGTTGCGAATTATGGCTGGCCTGGACAATCAATTTGATGGCGAAGCTCGCTTAACCGAGGGTTTTACGCGTGGCTACCTTTCCCAAGAACCAGAACTCGATACCAATCTGGATGTCTGGGGCAACGTGCAACATGCGGTCGCTTCGCGACGAGCGTTGTTGGACCGATTCAACGAATTGACCGCTAAATGCAGCGAACCCCTCCCGGACAATGAAATGCAGAAGGTCTACGACCAAATGGCTCGTGTGCAAGATCAAATCGACGCGACCAACACCTGGGAGTTGGATCGCGAGATCGAAATCGCGTTTGATGTGATGAACCTGCCGCCGCGTGATGCAGATGTAACCACACTTTCTGGAGGCGAGCGACGACGTGTCGCACTCTGCAAGTTACTCCTTGAAAAACCGGACTTGTTGCTATTGGATGAACCGACGAATCATCTGGATGCCGATTCTGTCGCCTGGCTTGAGCGGCACCTGGCTCAATATCAAGGGACAATCGTCGCTGTAACTCACGATCGATATTTTCTGGATAATGTTGCCGAATGGATCCTGGAACTTGATCGAGGCGAAGGGTATCCGTTTGAGGGGAACTACTCCGGCTGGTTGGAACAAAAACAGGCCAGGCTTGCCATTGAAGAGAAGCAGTCTGTCAGTCGTCAAAAGAGCTTGCAACGAGAACTCGAGTGGATTCGCATGGCACCAAAAGCCCGACATGCCAAGAGCAAGGCTCGAATAGGAGCCTACGAAAAGATGGCGGCGGAGCAGCAATCGGGAAAACAGGAGGAATTGGAAATTCAGATTCCGGCTGGCCCACACTTAGGTGATCTGGTGATCGAAGCGCAAAACGTTCAAAAGAGCTATGGGGACAATCTGCTGTTCGAGAACCTGAATTTCAACCTTCCCGCAGGAGGCATTATCGGAATTATCGGTCCCAATGGCGCGGGAAAAACGACGCTGTTCAAGATGATCATGGGGTTGGAAGAACCGGATTCCGGCAGATTGCGACTCGGCTCGACCGTGGATTTGGGCTATGTCGATCAATCACGCGACGAACTCGACGCGAATAAGACGGTTTACGAAGAAATTTCCGGTGGGCACGAAACCTTGGAAATGGGGGGACGCTCTATGAATGCCCGAGCTTACGTCAACCGTTTCAACTTTCGTGGACCCGATCAAGAGAAGAAAGTTGGCGTGCTTTCCGGGGGTGAACGCAATCGAGTCCATTTGGCAAAGCTGCTTCGCCGCGGATGCAATGTACTGTTGCTGGACGAACCGACCAACGATTTGGATGTCGACACCCTTCGAGCACTCGAGGAAGCGATACTCAATTTTGTCGGCTGCGTTGTCGTCATTAGCCATGATCGATGGTTTCTGGATCGCGTTGCCACACACATCCTTTCATTTGAAGGCGAAGGCTACGTCCATTGGTGCGAAGGCAACTTTGCGACCTACGAACAACAGCGACGGGAACGGTTCGGGATCAGCGATGATGAGCCACGCCGCTTCCGTTATAAAAAACTATTGAGCTAATTCGAGCGAAATCTATTGGGTTTTGTTGAGGTTTTAGTTTTATCGTCAATTAATTCGTGCTAATGACTTGCCAAGCGGGTGAAAGTTATTTTACAATTTCATCAGCGTTGCCGTGAGCAAATTCGTTTCGAATCAAGTAATTGTTATGAGTCATCCCACCGCTATCGGCCAAGTTCATTTGATCGAGGAAACCAAAAGTTATGGCCAAAAAGGTTTCCGCAAGCGACTAGTCGTGCTTGAGCAGGAAAACGGCAAATTTACAAATTTCATCCCCTTTGAGTTCCTGCAAGACGCCTGCGATCAGGCTGACGATCTCAAGGTCGGTGACAATGTTGAAATGGCATATCGGTTAAGTGGCCGAAAATGGCAAAAGGACTCTCAGTCTGAAGTTAAATTTTTCTTAAGCGCAGAAGCCGTCACCTTCAAAAAGCTGGAAGGCTCTAGGACGAATGCTTCGACCAGGAATCCGCCCACCGCTGGTGCCATTACCGAGTTTGCGGAAACCGGCGACAACGATGCACCGTTTTAACAGGTTGCGATCAACAAAACCTTTTGACGAATGAATGATTCGCCAACTTGTTTGGCAATCGGTGCCGTATGGTTTGAGAAAGAAATTCGTATTGTCCATAATTAAAGTTTCGTCACCGACAAATCACCTCTTCCAAGCTGATAGTCGTTTAGGCCAACTTACTCTTGAACAGGAGAACTAGAATGCGAGTACCAAGTGTCATCGGTGCTTTGCTTATCGGTGCTGGACTCAGTGGGATTGGCGTCGCTGGGATGATGGGCTTCTTTAAGCCATCCCATGCATTCGTCGTTTCGTTTGTCGACCCATCTCAACTTCAGAAACTCGAATTCGGACGCGAGAATAATCTGGAAATGCGTGTCGCTAATTTGAGGTCTGACGCGATGCGTATTATCGGTACGGACGCCTGCTGAGGGCTGAAATGTGACTTTGGTTCAAAGTCGCTACCGATCGACATCCCAGCCGGTGAATCGTACAACTTCAATCTGATTGTCCAGGGGATTTTGGGCAGTTTGGAACGCGAATTCAACTTGTTCATCCAGTCCGGAGACCGATTGATCGTGTATAAGGTCGATGTGATCGGCAATATGATTGATGTTGGTGAACCTGCTCCGAAGGGCCAAGAAGAAGAACAAGTAGAAGACCTTAAACCGACTTTGGAGGGTAACGAAGGAACGCATGAGCAGGTCGAACCTCAACTCGATTCAAGCGATGAAACGATCCAACAGGATGAGGCCCGGTCGGTTTCAGTCAGCAGGTGAGGTTTCGTGGAGGAATCTTGAACGTTACTGTTGAATTGGGGTCTCAATACTTGTTGACGAATCACTGTTAACCGGGAATTGTTTTGACCTTAAGTCAAGGAAACAATCGGCTCTAAACATCCCCAAACATGGGCCCTGACCGATTCGCCGTCAACGTTGTCCATGGAGTCCTGATTCCACCGGAGATCCGGTTCGATTGGCAGGCACCGTCGGTTGTTTCTCGCAATCACATTCCCAACGCGATATCGCTATGCAGCGAATCAATTTTGAGGCTTGGGAACAAATATGGACGCCTGGCACCCAGGCCAAGTGAGCGCGGCCGTGGCTTGGTCGTCAACGGGTCGACTCCGCCATTTCGGTTTCCAATGCTTGGAAGTTGTCGCCGGATTTCGCTTCCGAAATGGCTTCGTTAGCCAAGTGCTGTTGCGCCGGAAACTTCGACTGGAGAACTTCAAATCCCTCCAAGGCGACTTGGATCGTCTCGTTCACATTCAGGTTGCCTCGCACAATATGTGAAGAATTGATCACATACAAACCGGGAATTGATGTTTCCATCGGCGCCAACTTCGTCGAGTAATTGAGTGTCGGAAGCGACATGACATTGCGTGCTCGCGCGACCTTGAAGGCAGCAACATCGTCTCGGGAAAATTCTGGATACATTTTCTCGAGCGTTGCCAGCAAACGTGTTTTGATGGAGTCGTCGGACTCGTGGAACGAAGCATCATCCGTAGCCCGAACATATAATGGAAGATAAACCAAGCTATGGTCCCCCAATTCGTTGGGATCGACAATCGTCGTCATTTCGATGACCCCCGTTAATGGAACCCAGTCATCGGTGATATTGGTGACGTAATATTTCGAGAGGGGTTTTTTCAATAATACCGAAGCACATACGACGCCAAGATATTCGATCTCCTGCAAACGTTGGTGTTCGTCGTGTGAAAGGTCTGGACAAACTCGACTGACCTGGGTGGAGGGGATTGTAAAAATAACTCCTTGGTGATTGACCGTTGGTTGGCCGACGAACTCGACTCGCAGATCGTGCTGGCTTCGGTTTACGGTTGCTACGGGATGTGATGTTTTGAGCGTGACGCCCAGCGCCTTCAATTCACCGGTCAACGATTCAAGGATTCTGGCGTATCCACCTGGAACGTAGCCGAACATCTCTCGTTTCATTCCGGTTCGGCGCGCTTTATACATGCGCGAGATGTAGGCCCAAATAAATGCCGCAGAGACTGCTTGATAGTTATCCCCCAATTTGGCTTTGATAAGCGGGAGCCAGATTTTTTCGAACGTGCTGTTGCCGGAAAGTTTCCTTAACCATTGCTCCAATGGAATTTGCTCGAGCCGTCGCCAGTCTTTAACCCGTGAACCATACATGATGGTGGTTGCCAGACGGAATTTCTGGTAAAGGCTCAGGACGGGGAACCGAAGAAACTCAAGTGAGTTTGACATCGAATGAAGTCGGCCCCCAGAAAAAAAACCGGTCTTGGTCTCGACCCAGCGAATTTTCTCTTCCAATCCCAATTCGTGAAGCAGTTCGCGCAGATAGTTATCGGTGAGCAGAGTCACATGGTAAAAGCGATCCCACTGCACTTGATCATTGAGATCCCAGGCACTCGTCAGCCCACCCCATTCCGGTGCTGCCTCATAGATGGTTACTTGTTGGCCTGATTTCGCCAGTCGCAGCGCGAGGGTCATTCCCATCATGCCACCGCCGATGATGGCCCAGTCAGAAATTGTTGATTTGTTCATCGCCTGAATTTCCGTCGTGCCATCAGCTTGAGAGTTTTGACAATGGTGCGAGGCACATTCATTTTGCTGACCCCCCCTTTTTGATCATAGCGGAGAATCAAAGGAACTTCGTGGAACAGCGTTGTTCCGGGGAGCCGCCGCAGCTTGAGCAATAAGTCGACGGTGGCCGAAAACCCATCTTCAGAAAACATGTCCTGACCATAATTGGAGAGAGCGTTTCGAATCAGCGTTGCTCGGATAGCGCGAAAGCCGCAGGTATAGTCACGGACGCCGCGCGTCGGAAACAAGCAGGTGAACATCAGTCTGGCGCCCAGACTATAGATATTGCGCCTCCAGGGGACCCCAATGACGCGCGCTCCAGTTCGATACCGTGACGCAATGATGACGTCATACCCCTCGTCGATCAGGTCGACCATCCGATGGATCGATTCTGGAGGTTGTGTATTGTCGGCATCCATCGTCACGATGATATCATGCTCGCCCGCAAGTTCATCAGCTTTTCGAAGGGCAGACTCTACGGCTGCACCGAATCCTCGATTGATGACATGGTCCACCAGCGTCAAGTCCATATGGAAACTGTACTGACTGGCAATTCGTCCAGTATCATCCTGGCTACCATCGTTTACGACAACGACATGAAATTCACGCCCCATGCTCAGCATTGCCCGGTTAATCCGAGCTAATAATGGAGCGAGTGAATCCGCTTCATTATAGGCTGGCAGTGCAAAAATGATTTTGCCCAATGGCAAATCCATGGGCTGTGTCGCTGCCGCAGTCCCTGGTTGAACAAATGGTTTCTCCTCGGTCGCAGGTCGGTGCGAACTGTTAACGAGTCGCGCGTCCGAGTTGGTCCCGTTGGCGGAAGCAGAATTGTTCGCGTGAACTACGTCCGTCGCTGCGGATGTAGTCTCTGAGCTGGTAGGGGTCATGATTCGAACAAAAAACAAAGATGTACGTCAAGGTTGCAAGAGGGCAAAAGTGTTGCGTGGCATGCGATTCCGGTCAACTCGAACAATCGACAAATGAATTCGACTCCGTCGCACTAATGTTTAACAACAACTGGCATTTCCATCATAAATACCGAGGCATGCTTTTGAATCCTCAAATCTGCCGAGATTCCGAAATCACTCTAAATAAGCCGGAATTTCCGCACATCCGGCAGCGACAGGTTTCATCCAACGCATGCGAAAACATCGTTGATCATTCCGTCCACTTCCAGGCAAGCGTTAATTTGGAACGACCTCGACGACAAGCCACCCCCGGCGGTCCCGCGTGAATTAAGCGAGGGGCCGTCGTCCGACATGAAGACCGACGCGCTGTTTGTGTGCCAGTCACGACTTGCAGATCGTCTGGTTTGGCGAACGTGAGCTGGATGGCTTTCGTTCCCCCGCGATCAGTCGTTACGACGTCCGCCGGTTGTAGAACTCGGAATTCGTTTCTATAATTCGTTGCATTCGATCGATACGAATCATTGGATCAACAAAATGAAAATTCACGAATATCAGGGTAAAGAGCTTTTTCGCCGATTTGGCGTCACAGTATTGAATGGCCTGGTCGCAAGGACTCCCGCAGAAGCGAGTGCTGCGTTTGATCAACTGGGTGGCCCGATTGCCGTCGTTAAAGCGCAGATTCATGCGGGGGGACGAGGCAAAGGGACCTTCATTGAGTTCCCTGATCAACATGGTGTTCAACTGGTTCGATCTGCCGATGAAACGGCTGAAGTCGCGACGCGCATGTTGGGCAATCGATTGGTGACCATTCAGTCTGGTGACGAAGGTAAAGTCGTCAATCAGATTTTTGTGGAAGCAGGGTGCGACATTGATCGTGAACTCTATCTGGGGATTGTGCTCGATCGGGCGGCGGCAAGGCCAGTGATGATGTGCAGTCAAGAGGGTGGTGTCGAAATTGAAAAGGTTGCTGCTGAGATGCCGGAAAAGATTTTAAAAGAGCATTTTGATCCGTCGCAAGGCATGGAGAGTTTTCAGGTTCGCAAACTTTGCAAAAAACTGGGAATCACGGGACCGAGCGTGCGATTAGCTGACAAATTCATGAAGTCGCTTTGCCGCATGTTCGTTGATCTGGACTGCAGCTTGGTCGAAATCAATCCGCTCGTCGTTACCAAATCCGGCGAGATCGTTGCACTCGATTCGAAAATTAACTTTGACGACAATGCAAGATTCCGACACCCTGAGCTTGCAGAGATGCGCGATCTGTCGGAAGAGGATCCGTCTGAGGTACGGGCCGCCAATGCGGGTCTCAGCTACGTGAAACTCGACGGAAATATCGGCTGCCTGGTCAATGGGGCGGGCTTGGCAATGAGTACGATGGATATCATTAAGCATTATGGAGGCGAACCCGCGAACTTCCTCGATGTGGGGGGAGGAGCAGACGTTGATCAAGTGACCGAAGCGTTTCGTATTTTGCTCAGTGATCCGAATTGCAAAGCGGTTCTCGTCAATATTTTCGGTGGCATCATGCGATGTTCAGTCATTGCCAATGCGCTCGTCGAGGCTGCGAAAACGGTTGGTTTTAATGTACCGTTGGTCGTGCGGCTGGAAGGGACGGAAGTCGAAGAGGGACGGCGCATCCTTGAAGATAGCGATATCGATTGTGTCACCGCCCTGGACTTGGCAGACGCCGCCAAAAAAGTGGTGGACGCGATCGGAGTGCTCGCCACCAGCTAGGACGCCAGGCGTTACAACGTAAGGAAGCCTCAACAGAAAGCGCTTCGCCTACTTCTCCTCAACCCAAATCAAAAAATACCAAGTCACCCGTACACGCATCAAAGGCCATTATGAGTATTTTAATCAATCGGGAAACCAAAGTTATTTGTCAAGGCATCACCGGTAGCGTGGGCGAGTTTCATACTCGAGGATGTTTGAGCTATGGAACGAAAATGGTGGGGGGTGTCACTCCAGGGAAAGCCGGCCAATCGGTAGCGGGACTCCCTGTGTTCGATACCGTCGAGGAAGCCGTGCAGGCGACCGGGGCGACCGCAACCATGATTTTCGTCCCCCCCCCTTTCGCGGCAGACGCCATCCTCGAAGCAATTGATTCAAAACTTGATGTCATCGTGGCCGTCACCGAGGGAATTCCGACTCTGGACATGGTGCGAGTTTACGAACGCGTTAAAGCGAGCAACTCGATTCTCATTGGACCTAATTGCCCTGGGATAATCACCGCCGATGAATCCAA
>JBGTDM010000096.1:0-19923 GCA_041748315.1 Pirellulaceae bacterium | reverse complement strand
TCCTCAGGCCGACACTTTGACCTGAACGCACCGTTGCCCACAACACTGACATTTGCCCAACAATCGAGCGATCGCCAACGCAAAAGTCATCGTTGTGAGAAATGCGGGCTAGCCAGGCTTCCTTCGGCAGCAGCAGAGCGCGGTGCTTAAGGAAGTCGAAAACGGACCACGCTCGATGGCAAATCTAGGTAGAATTTCAAATATTTCAACGGATATCGGTTGATCGATCCTGGTGGCGTTGGTTTAATCTCAACCAATGACGATGGCGTTTGAAATCGCGAGATTCCTGATCTCATGAACAGGCGTCATGGGTTTTCTCGAGCTGAGACCGCGAGACGGTAGGCATTCACAGGTCTGAAAATTGACTCGATAATGACTGACGATGAGTATCATTTCCGCGAAAGGCTGTTAGGGATGCAAGACTTTGAAAAGCTGGGCGTATTCTATTTGGGGAGACATTATGATATCGATTCGATTAAGCCTACCCAAGAGTTGCTCCTTTACGACTCGAAGGATTTGACGACTCATGCCGTCGTGGTCGGGATGACCGGAAGTGGTAAGACTGGTCTTTGCATCAACTTGTTAGAAGAGGCCGGGATTGATCGGATACCTGCAATCGTAGTTGATCCCAAGGGAGACATCGCAAATCTTCTGCTAACCTTTCCCACATTGGAACCCGAAGACTTTCGGCCGTGGATCGACGAAAGTCAAGCCGGTCGAAAAGGGATGTCACTGGATCAGTTCGCGGCAGCGGAAGCAGCCAAATGGAAAAATGGTCTGGAAAGTTGGGGTCAGGATGGTGAACGTATCCGCAAACTGCGCGAAACGGTCGAAATGAGTTTGTATACACCGGGTAGCAACGCAGGTCGCCCATTGACGATCTTGAAATCATTTGCCGCTCCCTGCATGGATGTGATCAACGATTCAGACGCGCTGCGCGAGCGTATTCAATTTGCAGTCTCGGGTCTGCTGGGATTATTGGGGATCGATGCCGATCCGATCCGCAGTCGCGAACACATTTTGATTTCAACAATCCTAAATCAAGCTTGGGGACAAGGTCGTAATCTGGACTTAGGCAGCTTGATCGGTGAAATCCAGAACCCACCTTTTGTCCGCGTGGGCATCATGGACACGGACACCTTTTTTCCGGCAAAAGACCGTACGTCACTGGCAATGACGTTGAACAACCTTTTGGCATCCCCTTCGTTTTCGAATTGGATGGAGGGCGAGGCTCTAGATGTAAAGCGGTTGCTTCACACTCCCGAAGGGAAGCCGAGGATCTCGATTATTTCGATCGCTCATCTAGGTGATAACGAGCGTATGTTTTTTGTAACGATGTTACTCAATGAAGTATTGAACTGGATGCGCGGGCAGCCGGGCACATCCAGTTTGCGCGCGTTGCTCTATATGGATGAGGTCTTTGGCTACTTTCCTCCGACCAGAAATCCACCATCGAAACTGCCCATGTTAACCTTGTTAAAGCAGGCCCGCGCGTTCGGCTTGGGGATCGTTTTGGCGACGCAGAATCCAGTGGATCTGGATTACAAGGGTTTGTCCAATACCGGAACCTGGTTCTTGGGGCGGTTGCAGACCGAACGTGACAAGGCACGGGTCATTGAGGGATTGGAAGGGGCTGCCGCCGCTGTTGGATCGAATTTTGATCGCAGCCGTATCGAGAGAATATTGTCAGGATTGAAAGCTCGTGTCTTTTTGATGAATAACGTCCATGACGATCAACTGTCGCTGTTTGAAACACGCTGGGCGATGAGCTACCTGAGGGGACCGTTGACACGCCAACAACTGCGGAAACTTTGCGCTGTTGATGTCGTACAAACGGAGCCGGTTGCCGGGGCGCAGCGCGACTCAACCCCGAGGATTTCAGAAACTTCAGTTGAAGAGGCAGCGCTGCTGCCAAACGATGTGCAAGCGCCTCAATTCCCAGACATTGATCCCCGTCTCATGGTTCCCGATACCGTTAAGCAGAATTTTGTAGAGTTGTCATCAAACCTGAGTGCGGGTGAAACGTTGGTCTACCGCCCAGGACTATACGCGACTGTTCGTTCGTACTATTCGCACAGAACGTATCGCGTTGATTGCTGGCAAGAGCATCATTTGTTGGTTGAATTTCACAACAAATTGCCCTCCGCTCATATTTGGGAAGACGCTGAACGGCTAAACCAGCCTCTCAATTTCCACACGGAACCGCATCAGGCGGGTCGATTTGAACAGCTTCCGATTCAACTGCAAAAGGAGCAGAAGTTCGAGATTTGGAGAAAGGAGTTGCAAGATCACATTTACCGAGAGCATCCTCTGAATATTTACCGGTGCAAGGAGTTTGCAAGTATTTCCGAGCCAGGTGAGACACTGGGTGATTTCAAAGTGCGTCTGGAAACAATCGCCTCGGAAAAGCGTGATTTGGAAACTGAAAAATTGCGCAAAAAGTACGCGGCAAAATTTACCCAACTGCGTGAGGCGATCCGGCGTGCCGAAGATCGAATCGAATCTCATGACGCGAAATACAAACAACGACGACTTGATTCAGTACTTTCGGTTGGTACGTCAATTATGGGAGCGCTGTTGGGGCGAAAAAAAGTAAGTGTTACAAACACTCGACGCGCTTCAAGTAGCGTCAAATCAATAAACCGCGCCGCTAACCAACGAAGCAATGTTGCCAAAGCCCGGGACGACCTCGAAGGTCTCCAGAAACAATTCAAAGTGTTGGACGTAGATTTCAATCGCGATGTTGAGGAACTTACTGACAAGCTAAATGTCGAGAAGCTGGAACTCAACGAACTGTCCGTGCGCCCCAAAAAAACAGAGATCACGATTCGAGAGTTTGCTTTGGTTTGGACCCCGTGGCGTCTGACATCGACCGAAGCCCCAGTACGTGCGTTTAAAACGTCCTAATCTCGCGGTTCGCGCATGTTGTCCCCAGCCATCCCAGGTGGTGTCACCTACGATAGCATGAGATGCGAAGCCAGCTTAGAACGACCGGCGCCGATTCAGGTCTGTCAATTCCTTACTCACGACTTCTCGGCTTTATCTAAACCACGGTCGGTAGCAGAGTACGGCAGGACGATGAACTTGACGCCTCCATGGGAGGGGTCAACAGAAATTGGCTTGGCTGAAACCGATCCAAGTCCAGAGATTGACCATTCCCAGAAAATTAACCGCACTCGAAGAATCGGCGTCCCCCAAGCCCAATCACGTGAATTCAAGCGGCCCTTTTTCGCTCAATGGGTTGACCTGTTGTTTGTTGAGCCATTGCCTGCTTGAAGGTTGGATCGGATTCTAAAATCGATCGTACCGTTTCCAAATGATCTTCCGACCCATGATTTAAATCGAGAAACAAAAGTTTCTGTTTTCCGATTTGACAAGCACCACTTTCGGCACCAGCCAAATTTTCGTAGCGAACGGTATAACCTAGCTTACTTGCCAAGTTTAACCAATGCTCCAGTTTTTGAACGGTGTTCATGCATTTAATTTTAGAAAACAGTGTGCGAGCCGATTATAGAAAGTTCATTTGTAGAAACAACTACAAATTCGTCGATACCAACTGAAGATGTTCATTTTCCTCGTGTCACCTGACACGATGGCAGAGCTTAAGGGAAACGAACACAGTTTCGAAAAACCAGCTAATCCACGCAAGCTAGTGGAGTTTGGCAGCCTAGTCGACCTATGAGTGAAAGCATGCAAGCTGACGATTCATCAACCTTGATCAAACAATTGCAGCAGGAGAACGACGTATTAAAGCGTTCGCTTTGTGAAATGCAGCAATGGATCACGTTAGGGGAGTTGGTCGGCACAACAACTCACGAATTCAATAACGCTTTGATGACGATCATCAATTATGCTCGCATGGGACTGCGACATGCTGATGACGCCACTCGCACAAAAGCCTTTGAGAAAATCCTTTGTGCGAGCGGTCGAGCGAACAAGATAACCAACTCAATTCTTGGCATGGCCAGGAATCGGGGAAACCGGTTTGAGACCACATGTTTGCAGACGATCATCGAAGAGGCCATGGTATTGCTGGAGCGGGAAATGCTCAAATATCGAATTTCCATCGAATACGAATTGGCAGCCGTGCCTCCAGTTAAGGCCATTGCCAATCAGATTCAACAAGTTCTGACCAACCTGTTGATCAATGCACGACAAGCCATGACTGGCGGTGGCCGAATTATCATTCGTTTAAGCCACGACCCAGAATCGAGTCTTGTTGATCTGACAGTTCGTGATTTTGGAAGTGGCATCGCAGCAGACCAGCTTCCCAGGATATTTGAATCGGGATTTTCAACCAAATCGGGACCGGACGAAACCGGCAAGGGTGGCGCGGGATTGGGGCTTTACACATGTCGAAATATCATCGATAGCCACGGTGGCAAGATTCGTGTCGAGAGCACGCCAGGAATTGGAACCGCATTTACGATCCGCCTTCCAGTGATGACCACATCTAAAATACCAATGCCCGCAAGCCTATCAAGCAGCAATCCCGGATCACACAGTGCTTTTATCGCAAACACAAATCGTTAAGCGGTAGAGCTGGCCGGTCAAGTGCGTCGATTGCTCGTAATGTCGGCTGGTTTATCGTTGAACATGGTGCATCCACTGAATGCGAGCACATTCCAGTTCACGCGTCATTCCGGTCGCCGGATGAAGTCCACCCTTCGATGAACGAGCTCGGAACCCATGAACGGATTCGTACATTCAGAGTTTACGTTGACAAGTTGGGCAGAAATATGTTGACCGCTGCGCTTGAACGATGCGTTTGATATGACTCCTGTTGCAAACGCCGCAAACCTTGTCCGCTCGATCGTAGACCCGATGATGGTTTTGGTAGTTACCAGGTTTGCTAAGCGCTGTACGAAACGTGCCATCGTTAAGCGTCGAGCCCTCGTATTCAATCGCTTGCCGCAATACGAAGTTCATTTGTTCGAAGATCCTTATCCATCGATGCTTCGATACCCTGCAACAGGGAGTTCGCGGGTCGACTCCGGCCAGGAACAATATCTCGGAAGCATAGATATTGCCGATTCCAGCGACTGCATGTTGGTCGAGCAAACCGATCTTAATGGAAATCGACCGGGAACTGAGTGCCGCAATCAGCTGTTCAATCGAAATGTCTAGCGCATCCGGACCCAGACGTCCGTTACCGAACCGCATATCGAACTGCGCGGGTTCCAACAAAGTCAGTGTGCTCAATCCTCGACGATCCCAGATTAGCAAGTCATTGCTGGCTTGTTTGAATTTGAAACGCAGACGAAGGTGCTCGTTGGTCGGGGGATCCTTAAAAAGCACAAGGCCGGTCATTCTCGGTTCATAAACAAGCTTAAGCTGACGGTTCATCACGAAAATCAAACGTTTTCCCCATCGGTCAATTGTTTCGATGCGTTGATTGCGAAGTTTACGTTGCATCGACGGAAATGAGGGCTGTACAAGGATTGGCTTTTTTTGACAGCGTTCGCGACAAATCGACTGGATGGTCATACCGGAGATACTGAGTATCCCACGCCGCATTATTTCAACTTCAGGTAGTTCCGGCACTCGTCACCCTTTTGAACTTGGCATACGCGATTTTCGGTTTGGTCTGAGATCAATGTATGATATCAGAGGTGTTGACGGGGTATGCAAATCGCGGACTTCGGACGTTCCGACTCGGGAATTCAACCAAGAGGCTCGGTTTTGGTTTTTGGACACGAAGGAAACAGCCTACTTGATTTTGGACGCTCGTCATTAACTTCGCAATCGATGATTCTCAGTTATAACGTTAACGCGCAGTCAGCCCAGCGGGTTACCCGACCCGTTGGTTTATATCAGGCCTTCGATCGAAAGGAGAATGCGGCCACCTTTGGGCCGCAGGATCTACCGCTTGCCATGCGGATTCGAAGTTCGGAACGATGGAATTAATTGGTGTCAACACTGACACTTACGATCTGTTTGAAGTATTCCTGAACAGATAGTTGTTCCGAATCTGTCGGTGATAGCTGAGTAATGAGAAACAGAAACGCCAACACCGCAATTCCCAGCCCCTCGATCAAAAACGCACCAAAGGCGTGACCGGCAGCATTAACGTTTCGCTTGGTGCGTCGAATTTTGTTCCGAAGTTTGGTTTCGCGGCGATGCATACCTTTGCCCTACTTTTCCATTCCATTTAGTCATTGATGCGTGGCAAGATTTTTTTGCCTCGACTTCGAGTCTGACAACAATGCAAAATCGATGCCAATTGTTAAAGAAGCAGATCGCGCCAAAGGCGCAATCAACAAAATTCGACCAAAAGGCTCAATTTGCGTTTCTGCTATCAGTTTTCAAATGCTTGAAGCGTGTACAATACGTCCTCACGAATGCGACACCTCTGTCATCAATTCGATTTATACGTGCCCTGTTCGGGTGAAGTTAAATTCCAATGGGTGTCGGATCGCCTGAGCCACAACAGTCGGGCGTCGTCAACGCATGGAGACTTGCGGCCAGAATCGCAACTACAAATTCACCAACCTGTGAAATGGTCCAATCGTAAAGAATGAATGTTTTTACCGAGCAACGCGACGAAATTGCTCAACAGTACTTCGATCTTCTCCCGTTCCAGCCCTATCCGGTTCAGGAGGAAGCATTGTTGGCATGGTTTACTGAAGAGCAAGGGGTGTTGGTGTGCGCGCCAACTGGGACGGGCAAAACATTGATCGCCGAGGCAGCCATTTACGAAGCTTTGATGCTCGGCAAGACGGCCTATTACACCACCCCGTTGATCGCATTAACCGACCAGAAGTTCCGTGAAATGCAGGATACCGTTGCTCGATGGGGTTTTTCGCCAAATGAGGTCGGCCTTGTAACCGGCAATCGCAAAATCAATCCCAACGCCAAAATCCAGGTTGTCGTGGCCGAAATTTTGCTAAATCGACTTCTTCATCAACAAGTCTTCGATTTTAGCGATGTATGGGCAGTCGTGATGGATGAGTTTCACAGCTTCAATGACCCCGAACGTGGAATCGTATGGGAGTTTGGATTAGCACTGTTACCTGAGAAGGTAAAGACATTGCTGTTGTCGGCGACCGTGGGGAATTCAATAGAGTTTGTAAATTGGCTCAAGAATCGGCATCAACGAAATTTGAAACTGGTCGCTAGTACCGATCGAAAAGTGCCGCTGACCTTTCATTGGGTTGGCGATGCATTGCTGGCTGACCATATTGAAGAGATGGTGAAAGGTGACGAGGCCGCGCGAAGAACGCCAGCATTATTGTTCTGTTTCAATCGAGAACAATGTTGGACCCTTGCCGAACAACTCAAGGGAAAACGCGTGGTCTCATCCCACCAACAGCAGGCGTTGGCTACGGAGCTGGATCAACATGATTGGTCACAGGGTGCCGGCCCTAAACTTGCACAGATCCTGATCCGCGGGATCGGCGTCCATCATGCTGGGGTCCTACCCAAATATCGCCGTATCGTCGAGGCTTTATTTCAGCAGAAATTGCTTTCAATCTGCGTTTGCACAGAGACTTTAGCCGCAGGAATTAATCTTCCCGCTCGCAGCGTGATCTTACCCACGTTGTTCAAGGGGCCCCCTGGGAAAATGAAGTTGATTGAGCCTAGTTCCGCGCACCAAATGTTTGGCCGAGCCGGTCGACCGCAATTTGATGATCAAGGATTTGTGTACGTGGTCGCTCACGAAGATGACGTAAAAATTCTGAGGTGGCAGGAAAAGTTCGATCAAATTCCGGCAGATACGAAAGACCCTGGACTTTTAAAAGCGAAAAAACAGCTTAAAAAGAAACAACCCAAGCGACGTGAAACAGTTCAATATTGGGATGAATCGCACTTCCGCAAACTGATTGAGACTCCACCAGCCAGTTTGGAAAGCAAAGGGGAACTCCCCTGGCGAATGCTGGTTTACATGCTCGATAAGGCACCCGATGTGGAACTCATTCGGCGGCTGGTCGAAAAGCGGCTACTGCAGGGTAAAAAGGCGGAGCTGGCACAGAAACAACTGGTGCAAATGTTGCTCGTTCTGCATCGTGGCGGATACATCACACTCGAACCCAAACCCCCGCTGGATGCACTCGATCCAGGGTCCAAAAGTGGTGTCGTTGCGTCGACCTCACCGAACCAACCATTACCGCCATTAGCCGCCGATGTATCTGGAGGAATCTTCTCCGCTGCACTTCAAAAGGATCGGAATCAAAAAAACAAGGTCCGCGATGCAGTGAAACAGGCTTCAAATCCGCGATCCGATATGAGCGAACAAGACCGGCAGGAACCACAACTCTACACCCCAAAAAACGCCGTACCTACCGAACGTCTGGCGGATCTGCTGAAACTGCGAGGTGTTCATCCACTCTATGCCTTGTTTCTAATGAATCATCTGGGCATTGCCGATCAAGGGGAACGGCTACAGGCCATGGAGAGCTTGCTGGAATTGCCACGGTCTCTTGGGAAAGCGATTCGTGTTCCCAACCATGAAATGATGCCACCCGGACCCTTGGCAACGACTCGACTGGACGAACAATTGCTGAAGTTGGGTTTGGCGACGGCGGAAGAGTTGAGAAAACCCGAAGAAGACGATGACCGCCAAGCAACGAACTGGCACGATGAGGAGCCCGTCTACGTGTTGACGCTCGCACACAAACTACATCGACTGTTTGAATACGATTTTCCCGGAGTCCACGATATTAAGGTATGGCCATGCTGGGTTGCCGGCGAGTTATTGAACTACAATGGTGACTTCAACAACTACGTCACCAGTAATGGCTTGCAAAAACAAGAGGGGATTATCTTTCGCCATGTGCTCCGATTAGTGCTGCTGATCGATGAGTTCGCAACGCTTTGTCCGCCGGAGATTGATCAGCAAAGTTGGCAAGAAGAACTGGGCGCGATAGCCAATCAACTGGAACAGTCATGTCGTGAAGTCGATTCGGATAGCACCGAGCAATGGCTGGAACAATCACGGAATTCAATCGATGAGTAGTCGAACTGCTCGATACGAGCGATGGCGGACATCCCGGCGGACTGAAGCAGTTGCTCGATCGTCAGGCTGGTGGCTGGACCATTGATCGCTGAAATCGAATCCTGAACCGCGATATTTTCGTCGACGACTATTCCTCCGTCATCTCAATTCGCCCATGTTCATCGACTGCATGGATCGCCAGATAGCAAAGTCGAGCCACCGAGGCAATCTTCTGAAAATTGATCTTGTCCGTCTCATCAGACGGTTGGTGATAATCGGGATGAAACCCGCTAAACAGGAAGGCGACTGGAATCCCTTTCTCATAAAAGCTGGCTTGGTCACTGCGACCAAAAACGCTTTCCTGTTCGTATCTGAATTCCAAGTTAATGTGTTGATTGGCTTCCAGCATAATATCGTGCAAGACGGTTTGACCACGCTGACTGCCAATCAACTGAATCGTGTTTTGGTTTTCCTCTGCGGATTGGCTGGCCGTTTCTTGATTTCTCCCAACCATATCACAATTAAACATGCAAACGATGTTTTCCAGAGGTCGAGTCGGATTATCGACGTAGTACCGGGACCCTACCAAGCCAATCTCTTCAGCGGCAAACCAGATAAACATGACGCTTCGCTTGGGCCGTACCGGATTGAGGCTCATCGCCCGTGCCACGCTCAAGATTGCCGTAGAGCCCGACCCATTGTCGTCGGCTCCATTGTAAACCTGGTCGCCTCGAGTTCCCAGGTGATCCAGATGGGCGCCTAACACGATGTATTCATCTTTGAGGTCTGGGTCCGAGCCTTCCAGCCATGCGATCACATTGGGCACAATCAACTTCTCTTCACGCAATCGGACCGATACGCTGAGCTTTGCCTCGATTTCATTGACGACAACTCCGACTTGTTCGGCCGGCTGAATCCAGGATGCTTCGACTTCCAATGCCTCAATCAACGACTGAGCAGCCGCAGGGCTGATGGAGCTCCAGATACCTTGCGATCGATTGCGGCCACCTCGACCGACTTCCGATTGATTCTCTGGTTTCCCAGCGGCGATCCGAATCACCGCTGCGGGTTGTTGTCGGGCGAGCGTCACCTGGGTTCGGAAATCCGATTCGACATTCGTGCTCAATACGACAACCTTGTCGCGAAGCGAGACATCGGCTGGGAGTTGAGGGTTTTCACCGGTTACGGCAACAAAGGCAACGGTGCCACTCACCTGCGGTTGATCTGTAAATCGTTGGAACCCCAGTTGTTCGGCGCCGGTGATATTCAATCCATTGGGCCCTTCGATTCTGCTTTCCGCAGGAACCGCGATGGTCCGAGCCATAGGCAACATTTGAAAATACGAACCCCCGCCGCCCATCGGTTCCAAGCCAAATTCGGCGACTTTACCCGAGACCCAATGCGCCGCCTTCGTGTAACCGGTTTGTCCAGTCCCGCGCCCCTCGAATTCGGGGCCAGCCAGTATGTTTAACCATTGCTCACACTGGTCAGTCGTGATCGATTCGAATCCCGGCTTCAGTTGATCAGGAATTGTCGACGCAACGACCTGCTGAGCGGATGCAATCGACAATGAAACACAAAACGTTAGGATAGTGGTTAAGATCGAAGTAACGTAGATTCGCATCGGGTCTCTCGTTCTACTAATTTTGTTTGAATTCTCATTCGATTCCGAGTGAGTCTGTTTCCGATAATGTCATTGATATTGCCGATTTTTTCAATCAGAGAACCGGAAATGTTCGAAATAAGACGCGAAAATCAATTGGTCACACTGGTACTCGCGCATGGAAAAGTGAATGCGATGGACTTGCAATTCTGTCAGAAACTTCGGGATCTCCTCTACGAGATGGAAGATTCCCGACAATGTGATGCGGTGATCTTGACCGGTCGTGGCAACGTATTCTCTGCCGGGGTTGACTTGGTGCGATTGATTGGCGAAGACGAGAGCTACCTGGACGCGTTTTTACCCGCGCTAAGCGAAATGTTTAAAGCGGTGTTTTCGTTTCCCAAGCCGATGGTGGCGTTGGTCAACGGAGCGGCGATCGCTGGTGGTTGCGTATTGGTCTGTGCTTGCGACTATAAAATCGCCTTACCCAATGCTCAAATCGGCATTCCCGAGCTACGGGTTGGCGTCCCGTTCCCAACCGTTGGTTTGGAAATCATGCGATTTGCCGCCAATAACTCCAGCTTTCGTCGCATTGTTAATAATGGCAAGACATTTGCAGGACAGGACGCGCTAAATGCTGGCCTAGCCGATGAAATCGTTGACGGCGCCGAGGCGTCAATCGCCGTGAGAAAGATTGCCGAGGAATTGTCTCAAATTCCAGCAGAGGTATTTTTGCACACCAAGCAACATGTCAGAAGCTTGGCGCTTGAGCAGATCAACAAGGGAGAACGAACCTTCGAACCGCGAATACGCGAACTTTGGCGATCCCCGGAAATCCGCGCTTGCATCCGCCGCTACGTGCAACGAAAGTTGAACAAATAGACGAGCCACCATGGGGCAAACGGCCGAGCGACCATGCGAATTCACAACGATGCAAAACCGCTCATTACCAGATTCGTATTCGTGCCTCGGCAGGCTTGAACAAAGCGTCACCGTCCTTGACGTCAAATGCTTCATAAAACGCATCGATGTTTGTCACTGGTCCATTGGCCCGATACCATGACGGAGAATGCGGATCGATCAACAGACGACGCACCATCTCAGCATCACGATACTTTCGACGCCACACCTGACTCCATCCCAAAAAGAACCGTTGCTCTCCACTCCAATCTGCGATGCGAGGCGACGCTTCACCGTCTAGCGACAGCTGATAGGCTTTAAAGGCGATCGATAATCCGGAAAGGTCCGCGATATTTTCTCCGAGTGTGAGTTCGCCATTGACACGTTTTCCTTCCAGCGGCTCGTACTGGCTGTACTGATCGATGAGTTGTCTTGTCAGGACTTCGAATGCTCGCCGATCTTCATCGGTCCACCAGTTGTTCAAGTTTCCATCGCCATCATATTGACTTCCCTGGTCGTCAAAGGCGTGGCTGATTTCGTGTCCAATTACGGCGCCGATCGCGCCGTAATTGACCGCGTCATCTGCGTCGAAATTGAAAAATGGTTTTTGAAGAATGGCCGCCGGAAAAACGATCTCGTTTTTTGAAGGACTATAATACGCGTTGACTGTCTGTGGTGTCATCCCCCATTCTTCGCGATCAATGGGTTGTCCTAGTTTACTTCGGTTCCTGTCAAACTCCACCAGATTACTTCGCATGATATTGCCAACCAGATCGTGTCGATCCATTTCGAGCCTCGTGTAATCTCGCCAGCGATTGGGATATCCGATCTTGGTGTCGATTTTGGCCAGTTTCTCTTTTGCCTGAGTTTTCGTCGCGTCGGTCATCCAACTCAGTTCGTCGATACTTCGATCGAACGACGTCAGCAGATTCTCGACAAGTAATTCCATTTTGGCTTTGGCTTCGCGCGGAAAATACACTTCAACATAGAGTTTGCCAACCACTTCCCCGAGCACACCGAAATCCCCGGCACCGGCCCCTGCCGTTCGTTCAATGGCTCGTTTCCAGCGTGGCTTTTGCTCAGGAATTCCCGTTAGTTCTCGCGACTTCAAATCGAAATTGGCGTCGACGAATTCTTGGGAAAGGAACGGTGCATAAGCATCCAGCAATTTAAATCTCAGGTAATTTCGCCAAACCGCAACCGGTGTCGTTTTGAAAATGACGTTGAGACCCTCAAAGAAGCTGGGAGTCATCACATTGACCTCGGTAATGTCGGGGACTCCAAGTGCTCCAAGAAAAGCTTGCCAGTCATAATCGGGCATCAGCAATTCCAGCTCACTTACTTCAAATAAATTGTATCGACGCTGGGCATCACGAAGTTGTACCGGAGTCCACTGAAACATGGCAAACGACTTCTCTAAATTCACCAGCGTTTCCGCATCTGCAGGTACAAGCGGAATGTCAGCAAGTTCGAACAGCCGCAAAACATATTTCTGCATCGCGACTCGGGCGCCAATGTATTTCTCGTCATCCTTGAGATAATAATCGCGATTGGGGAGTGTCGTGCCACTCTGAATCAATGCCGACAAATACCTCGTTGAATCCTTTGCATCCTGAGTCACAAAGAACGCTAGCGGCGTTTGAACCCCGATGGTGTTCAGACGCCCAAAGTGACTTGGCAACTGATTCAATTCATGAATTTCATCGATCCGTTCCAACTCATTCTGAAGCGGTGTCGCGCCAAGTTCATTGACACGTTCCTCATCCATAAAGCTATTGTAAAAGTCGGCAATTTTCTGAGCGTCACTTCCCGGTGATTGAGGTCGTGCGGCAATTTTTTGTACCAGATCGCGAATTCGTTCAATCGATTGATCGGCCAAAATCGTGAACGAGCCATAATCCGACTTGTCATCAGGAATCGGTGTCTGCTCGAGCCAAACCCCGTTGACTGCTTGGAATAAATCGTCCTGGACCCGTTTGGAACGGTCAAAACCGATCGGATCAATCCCTGATTCCTGTCCCAACAACGAATATGGCCAAACAACCACACTGATCACGGCCAATATTTTTATGTTCATTTGTCGTCTCGGCTAGATTAATTAAAAGAATCCTTTTTGAGTGAAAACATCTAATGTAACAGTCAGCCACAAATCGGCGAATGGGCCGAACGTCAATCACGGCACGATTGCCAACTGGCGTTATTGTGAAATATGAAACATAATGGTGTGGGAGTGATGTTGGGAGTACGCGCCCTTTTTATTCTTTGTAGAAATCTGTTGCCAAACACGTTACGGAACAAAACTTTCCGATTTCCACCATCTTTAATATGATTTCCGGCACCAATGCAAAACCTGCTTTGTCTCCCTCAATCAGAATGCGCATCAATGGAAGCGACCAGTACCGAATGCCGATTGGATAAGACGCGTTATGGAAACCAGTGACCCGACAACGGCGCAAACAGAGATTCCTGATCTTACAAGTCGAGTCTTGGGGGATTACAAGTTGCTTCGTCGATTGGGTCGAGGCGGTATGGCTGATGTCTATTTAGCCAAACAGAAATCGCTTTCCCGGCAAGTCGCATTCAAGACGTTGCATTCCAACTTGGCGCTCGATCGCAAATACGTAGAACGGTTTCATCGTGAAGCCATGGCGGCAGCGGGCCTGAATCAGGCGAACATCGTGCAAATCTATGAAGTGGGCGAAGCGGAAGGTATCCACTTTATTGTGCAGGAGTACATTCGTGGTCAAAACCTCAAACAATACATGCAACGACATGGGGTGCTGGATCCGGTATTGGCGGTCAATGTGATTCGACAAGTCACAGCCGCATTGCAAGTCGCTGCAGACTCGGGGGTGATTCATCGAGATATCAAGCCTGAAAACATCATGTTGACTCCAAGTGGCGAGGTGAAGGTAACGGACTTCGGCTTAGCGAGAGTCACCCATGAAAATAAAACCGAGTTGACTCAAGTCGGAGTCACGATGGGAACCCCATTGTATATGAGCCCGGAACAAGTCGAGGGAAACCCGGTTGATGCTCGGACCGATATCTACTCATTGGGAATCACCAGTTTTCAGATGCTCGTCGGCAGACCACCATTTGAGGCGGAAACACCTTTGGCACTGGCCATTCAACATGTAAAAAAACAACCACCGCGATTGACTAAACTGCGCCCTGATCTTCCACGAGAACTTTGCGAGTTGGTCCAAAAAATGATGGCTAAGAAGCCCATCGACCGTTTTCAATCTCCCGGGGAATTGCTTAAAGCAGTTCGAAGAATCCAAGTCGAACCGAACAGTGATTGGGCAACAATCGCCGAAACACTTCGCCTGCATGGGGACAAAAGTTCCTTTACGCATCATGAACAGCTTGCTGAAACGCGGAAGTTGGAGTCGCTCATTCTCGGGCACATTCCCAGATGGTGGCAGTCGAGGAAACTTTGGTTTACGAATGGAATACTGATGATCGCTGGAATCGGATTGGGTCTGGCAATGGCATTCGCCAACCCGCCCCCTCCGGTTCTTCCCGAGGCACGTTTAATTGCGAATTCCGGAGTTCCAAAACAGGAAACGGTTGTGGACCAGTATCGTTGGGCCTATACGATGGTCGGCCGAGGCAACAATGGTAATTCAGATCGATCATCGGCCCGGGCGGAGTTGGCCTGGAAGTCCGTCAAAGAATATTTTCCACCCTATCAGGCTCAGTCCCATGCAGAAGTGGTTACGCGAAATCTCTGGATTCGGCGCGCCGAGGAGCGGCTAGGTGAACTCTATTTGCGAAACCGCGAATGGGAAAAGGCTCACGAGGTTTATAATTCTCTCGCGATGGTCGAAAAATCAGAACGTAGGTTTCATATCGTTGGCTGTGCTGGACTGGCGGTTGTGTTTTACAACAAAGGGGATCACGATTCAGCTCGTAACATGCTCTTCCTCATCGAACCCGATATGGATTTACTCAACGATTTCATGAAGTTCGAAATCGAGATGATCTTGGAAGACTACTTTGGCGATTAATCCTGAATCGTGCAGACGCTTTGAATTGTTAGATACCCCATTTCACCCGACAGGCATTGCGTTCAATTTGGATTTCGGGTTTTGAGTAGAAATCGTCAGTTTCGAGCGGTTCGTTAACAGGTCGATGGCTCCGGCCATCGGCTCGCGTGCGACACCTCCGTGCAGGTTGAATGAACCGGACAAGCCATCACTCATAGCGAAGCCAGGTGCGCGAATTTCGAATCCGTTGGCGAACCGGAAAGACGATATCCAGATACGAATCATCTCGAGCCGTTGCTAGCAGGCTTGTTCCTACTTCTTCCGCTATTACCGATGGAGCCTGAATGCTTTACATTGTCTCTCGCGTTTTTGTTCCAGTTGCACTGGACGTATTGACTTCAATTTCGTAATTGTGACTTCAAAGGTTTTCGATTTCGACAGCGAAAACTGAGGGTGGGTAAGTCGCATCCGTGCAGCGATGATTTTTGCTGGAACCATGGGTAACCGTTCACGCCGATCATTGGGTCTGAACCTCGGGCATATCGAAGAGACGTCGTCGTTTATTACACGTTGAGACAGCTTGAGAACTTTTGGAATTGTACGATTAATGGTTGAATATGACGTGCACCGCAGCAAGAGACGCTGTTCGACAACGGATCGGTTGTTTGAGCCGGGTGAACGCTATGTATCCGTGTTGGTCGAAGCGGGAGACGGATATGCACGACACGATTATTGCCTGGAGCAGTGGAAGGAATTATCGCTCGAAAGTATCGGCTGGTGGTATTCCCGAGTTCCGGAAAAGAACTCCAAGCAAGTCTACTGGGCACCCAACGATGTATTGTTGGCGTACTTTGAGCACATGTTGGAAAACCAACCGCCATCGACGACCCTTTTCGTTTTGGGAATTGCGCTGGTACGTCGCAAAGTGCTGAAAATGGGACCCAATGAGATCGATGATGACGGAGTAAATGTCATGGTCTTGGAAGTACCGAATTCGGAAAAAATGTACCGCGTTCCGATCTGTGAGCCGTCACCCGAAGAGATATCCACCATTCAGGCCGAACTCAGCGAACAGCTATTTACCGATCAAGCGAGTGATATCAGAGAGTCCAGCGACACCACACCGGAACTCTCTTGAATGCGAGCTGATCCTTGCCGGAATGAAATCAATCATTTTATATTAAGTACTGCATCAACATTTTGAGAGACTATTGTGCCAAGGACGGTCATAACGATCTTGATCTGTGTCAGCGTGTTGAATTCGGGCTGCCGATCCCTGTTCAAGCTTAAAGAGCCGCAACCCCTTCCACCGGTGTTCACCAAGGAAGAAATCGACTTGTCAAATGTGATTGCCAGTATCAACAGAAATACAGATAACGTTCGCCAAATTGAATCGGACGTCAGGATTTCCATGAATGGCCTCCCCTCGGCAATTTCAGGAACAATGTTGTTGGAAAGTCCGAGTCGCTTGCGGCTTCAGGCAGGACTATTAGGAATCACGGATCTAGGCGTTGATATTGGCAGTAACGATGAGTTGTTTTGGATTTGGAACAAAACTAATTTGCCCGGGAAACCGGCAAGCATCCTTTACGCGCAACATGATCAATTCGCACAAAGTGCCGCTGGTCAGCAGATGCGGTTGCAGCCAAAATGGATCATTCAAGCCTTCGGACTAATCACGTTTGATTCAACCGACACCCATGAGGGTCCATTTGCGGGTCCGAATAACCTCTTAAAAATCCGGAGCCAAGTGTTATCAGATGGCCAACCCATGACACGTGATGTCTTAATTCACCCCAAATACGGTTGGATAGAACGGATTGCACTTTATGATCCATCAGGACGATTAGTGGCATATGCAGACGCCAAGAATCACCGTTACGATGAAAAGCAGCAAGCAACGCTCCCCCAATATATCGAGCTTTTCGTGTTTCCGGAGAGTGGAGAAAAGCTTGAGCTGACGATTCAAGTCAAACGGCTGAAAATTAACCAACTCTATGTTGATCCAGACAAAACCTGGTTAATGCCACAACCGAGTGATGTGCCGTTAATCGATCTGGCTCGAGTCTCTCATAACCCGTCGATGCCACAGGACACCAGGTACTCGGTACATGCATCCGCCAATAGCACACTACGTTGACGCCAGAATTTCAAGTCAACAAATTCGATCGGTGAAAACGGTCTCAATCAACCAGCCGTAAGCCATTAAACCTGAATGCATGTTTACAGGAATTCACCGCCATTGCGATCCTCTTCGTCGATCCTGTGCTACGGTTATCCCTCCTCAATTCGAGTTACCAGCTCATCGACATAATGTGGAAGCATCGCTCGCCAAGTTCCCCAGTCATGTTCCCACTCCTCACCCCAGAGATCGACACGATTCGGAATCAGTTGTTGACCCAGGACATGAGCGACCTGCCACGATTCACCCGGGTCTTCGTTGCGACCTTGTCCGGTCGCAAGAAGTATAAACCGGCTACGCAACTGATCGAGCAATTCCCCGTCCTTGAGTCCAGGAATGAAGTGGATCGGCGATTGATAATGGAACTCGTCGAGCCAACCGCCGTCCAGCCATTTTTGCAGGTTGTACGTTCCGCTCATGCATATCGCATGACTGAACAACCGAGGATGACGACAAATCGCCGCCAACGCGTTAAATGCTCCAATCGACGCACCCGCGGTTATTATTGGCAGCTCTGCGGAACGGCAGTCATGGTAAATCAACGGTACGACTTCACTTCGAATAACTTCATCGAACTGTTTTTGAATCCATACGCGATGCTCCACCGAGTCACTGGTAAGCCAGGTCCGCCCATTAATGCTGTCGACCGAGTATACTTTTAGCCGTCCAGCATGCAAAAAAGGTTCCAACTGTTTGATTAGAAAAAAACGTTCCACTTCCTCAGCATCTCCACCGGCAGTTGGGAATAGCAACAGAGGAAGGCCATAACTTCCCCAGCGAACGACTTGAACGTCAGTTTCCAATCGCTGCGAGTACCATCGAATTGATTCCTTTACCGCCAATATTGCTGGATCGATGTATTGCATTCGTCAATTTTAAGTGAGTCGCATTTCCGATGAATTTGTTCTATTGTAATTTGCGTTTTTCGAGTGGAAAGATGTCTACAACAGTTTTCGCTATCCGACAGGGATACATCGTCAAATTTGCCGATCGCATTTCTATTTGTTCTCGCTTTTCTCTCGGTTCCAAGGTGGGAGCGTGCCCAACGGCATGGCAAACTTGACAACGTTGTCCCTACGAGCCTACACTGCAAAATCGGCAACCCATTTAAGGAGCGTAAGACAATGAACTGCGATAGGTTTTTCTAAAGTGATTTTCCAATGCGACGACTATCCACATTTGTAGGGAAACCCGTTTGGCGCTTGATAGCCACAATTGTTTTTATTTGGTCCTGTACATTTCATGGCGCATTGATCGGTCAAGATGAACTTGATGAACCTTCAGAGACAACGAAGACCTATTGGATTTTCCTGACCACGGGAGAACGACCTTCCGGAGTCGAACGTTCTGAAATCGAAAGGATGCAAGCCGAGCATATTGGTAACTTTGGACGATTGTTTGAGCTGGGTCGGTTGAGTGCTGCCGGCCCCGCCGGTGATCCGGATGGGAAAATTCGCGGTATCGTTTGTGTTAACGCGCGCGACGAATCAGCGATGAAAGAAGATTTCGCTCCCGATCCCTTCATAGAACATGGATACCTCAAACTCGAAGCTCATCCCGTCGTCGATCAACTGGGCGCTTTCAATCGTGATTTCAGCAAAACAGAAATGGAGGAGTACCAAATGGTTGTGGTACAACTTGCCGATGATCGGGGGGGTGAAATGACGCTGGAGAACGCCCAGTCGAATCACGAATACCTGAAATCGATTTGTAAACCGGACAAATTGCGAGTCGCGCTTCGATTCGAATCCAATGACAGTCAGATCGTTGGAGTTCTACTCATGAAAAAACAGGATAACGACGAAGCCGAGGGCTTGATCAAGAACATTCCATCGATTGCCAACGGAGATTGGAAGTTTGCGATAATGTCGCTTCATATGAGCAAGGGAATTTTGGATGACTGATCGCGTTCAAAACGATGTCATTCAGTCGGAGATTCCCCGGCACCGCCCTTGTCATTCACACCAAGAAACGGGCAATCACTCTGTGTCGTTCAACCCTGAATCTTCATGGCATTGGTGATTCAGTCTGTCACAACTCAAAGGCTCTCAGAGTCTTCTGTCTCGGCTAAAGTGCGACGTTCGCCAACCCAAATGGCAGCTTGAAGCAGCACCAAGCTTCCAGTCTCAAGTGCATCTTGACTTTTTATTTCTTTGGTAAACCTAAGCGCTAGCCTGGGCTGTCAAAAATTTGGGGTTGTGGCCAATCTGGCTTGCGCAAGTTTCTTTCCGTTTTCTTGCGTTGTCAAGTCTTCTCGGCGAGCGACATGAATACCTGGGCCAATGTTGGAAGTAAGCCAAGCTCGTAGATG
>JBGTDM010000095.1:0-12445 GCA_041748315.1 Pirellulaceae bacterium | reverse complement strand
GGGTCCCAAGCCGCCCTTCCCAGGTCCTTGGCCACCTTTGTCGGGTCCCAAGCCGCCCTTCCCAGGTCCTTGGCCACCTTTGTCGGGTCCCAAGCCGCCCTTTCCAGGTCCTTGGCCACCGATGGGTGGCAATCCTTGCGTGCCACGAGGCTGTCTTGGTTGTGGTTCAATTCTTGGATCGGGGAGTGGAGTTTCTAAAACTTTCGGTGGCGCGTTCCCCCGATCGAGCCCCTCGAGAGGCGACCCTACAATCTGGGACTTGGCGAGTCGAGCCCGGGTTGGAGTAATCGTTCGTTCGGGAGCACCGTCGCCGCGGCCAGCCGCTTCGACTTCCAACTGATGGCGAAGCTCATGATGCGAACGCATTTCCTGGCCGCGTTGGCCGCCGATGCGCGTGCGCTCCTCGTTTGCGAGCGGCTGAAAGCGAAGCGGCGATACGTTGTCTTTGATTAACTCTTCCAGTGATGTGCCCACTCGAAAACTAGTGTCAACATTGGCAGCATCTGCTGAAAAACGATCCCGCTGGGATCTCCAAGTACGCGGTGGTCGTGCTTGTTCGTTGTCGTGGCGGCGTGCGTAATCCGTTTCGATACGTTGTGTCCATTGTTGGTCGGTCCGATGTTGCCAACGCTGCTGAACATAAAACGGATCGTAGCCTGAGTAATTAGCGTGGTACGAATACCCGGGAGCAAAACCCCGAGTCGCATAGTTCGTACCGTAGTAATCGCCAAAGTAGTAATGGCTATAATTGGAACGCAGGAAAAGGTGGTTTACGAATACAGCCGGATTGATTACCGTCGTAGGTGAGTAACTGAACCCACGGTGCGTATAGACGTTGGAAGTGAAATAGACCGGCGCAAACAAAACGCCACGTCGATCCACCGTATAGTCGTAATACCCATCAACAAAGACATAGCCACGAGGTGTCCAAACATAACGGGCAGGAATCCAGTTCCAATTGGTTTGACCGGGCGCCCAATAACCGGGTCGCCATGCGTACCGGTTCTGATGCCAAATCCAACACCCTGGCAGCCAGCTGTGGTCCACCGAAGGGGCTGTGATATTAGGGCCAGTTTCGACAGAGGCAGGTGGCTCAGGGAGATAATCGATTTCTTCAATTTTGGCATCGATCCAATATCCCGCGACCCATTGAGCGCCTTGTCCTGAACTCACCCAATAACCCGGTATCCATTGTCGTCCCGGTGGCAGGGCCCGCCAAATTCCGCTGACCCAGAGAAAGTCGTTCCGATCATCATCCCAAGCCCAATAGCCCGGAATCCAGAAAATGTTGTCTCCTTCAGGTTGATGTTCGGGTGGCAATTCCTCGATCGGGACGGGTGGGGTTTTCGGAATCACCAGCCCAGGCTCCGGATCAAATACCACCGTTTCCGCGAATGCTTCGTGGACTGGCCCTCGGGTCATTATTTCGATTTCATCATGGCCAACCGGAGTCCCCGGTTGTTGCGAGAATGCATGATTCAAACCAGTTGTCATACAAATCGCGATCAACGCGATCCATGTGCAGCCGTTTGCAATAGTTCTTCGTTTCACTGTTCTTCTCCAAAAAAAGGATTGTGGTTAAATTTTCTAATTGCTGGATCGTCCGTTCCAAAGTACACGCGAATTCTTCGGCTGGGAGGTTTTCGACACCGTGTCTCCATTTGTCGTCTCCATATGTCACCGAACGGCAAGACCAATTTGCCGTCCATTTCACTGACGAGCGTGCCCTCATGGCAATCGTTGGCGAAAGCTAAGTTCTCCTTTCTCATTGATGGCCTCGATTCGAATTGCCGCGGTCAAATCCTCGACCTCGGTTGTCACGCGAATTTGCGTGCCCGGCTTCAGGTCGTCCAAGTGGCACGTTTTGTCGTCCAGAGTCAAACAGGCATCCGCCGTGAGCGTATGCGAATGCTCCTGACCGTCTTCGCTTTTCATCACCAGTTCGTTACCCGCCACGCTGACCAACTTGCCTTGGTGAGTCGGGTTTTCGACGTGTTGCGCCAAACGAGAAAAAGCGCCGGTTTCGAACAGGGTCCATGCCATCATGCCGAGGACGAACATTCGATAGTGTCTAATCAACGTTGTCATTAATGTCTTTTCTGAAAAATTCTCGGACCGATTACGGTGGCATCATGCCCTCGTTTTTCACTGATCTGGTTACGCCCCCGTCTGGTTAGCGCCCCCGTGACTCATCCCCAAATTTTGCCTCGACGCACTCCCGTTCCGAGATAGGACAATACAGCGAGAACGAGGAAGACGACAAAGAGAATCTTTGCTATTCCCACGAAAGAACCGCCAATTCCTCCGAACCCCAAAACACCGGCGATCAATGCGATCACCAGACAAGCGATTGCTAACTGCAACATGGTCAGTTCCTCTATAAAATTTCATGCCCGATGGCGTGCCATTCGGGGCGTTTCAGTCACAACTCACGACAATTTCTACAAACCAGACTCTGACTCCCAAGGGCGATCCATTTCAATGTCGCCATTCTCCCATCGGACGATCGTTTCTTTTGACACGGCATTGCCGCCGTCCCGACCATTCGATTGTTCGGTCTGAACCATTTGTTCCCACAGCTCAAAGCGATGGACGCGGATTTCGTCCGCGGCTTCAAATCCTAATTTGACTCGACTACCCCGAATCTCAATCACCGTAATTCTGACCAGGTACTCCCCGCCGTCGGCGCTGCCGACGACCACCGCTTCCTGATTTTTCCTCGACAAAACAAGCATGACTTTTGTTCCTCATCCTATCGAAGATGGCCGGATGGATTGTTTTTAGTCTCGTTCCAAACCTTTTCGGTCAGTCCGTCGGCCAGCTGGAAGACCTGCACCATCGTCCCGGTCGAGAACACCTGAAGAACGACTCCGGTCGACGGCTCAATCTCGGCTGTCGCCTCACGAACGGCGACTCCCGTGATCCGTTCAATCTCTTCCCGAAGCGGGCCAAGTGAGTTGTGGAATAACTCGCGGTGAAACTTCCGCACCTGAGCGGCTCCCGCAATCGTTTGAGAAAGCGCCTTCTCGGCAAGTGTGAGCGCCCCTTGCAACGTAATCACCAGAGTTCCCTCATTGAACACCACCGACACCGACTGCGGAGCATGGCCGGTCCGCTGTTCTTGAAAGTTGCGCACCGTTTGCGCCACCTGCTCGGCCATCGTGTCGTGTCGATTGTTCATTTGAGTCACCTCTATCTCCGTTCGGAGCCTGGTGCCCGTTACGGGCAAAAAAAAACCGACGAGGCGGAACTCACCCGAAGGCTTTCCACCACGTCGGCTTACTGGTCAATTCGCCTCCCGATAAGGATCGGGCTGCGCTTTGTATAGTCTTCCGAAACTGCATTAGGCTGTATGAACTGTCACACGTGATTGATCTCGCGTGCTTGTATCAGCCCAAACAAAAACTCAAAGGTCCGATGCACCATCGTCTGTCGTACTATCGTCCACGGTACGATCACCCTTTGCCACGGTCAGCGTGAACTCATCCGCGGCAGCTTCACCCTTGGCCGGGTTGGCGTTCACTTTAATAACAAAGTCGCCTAGCGCGGCGTCTTCCGTTGCCGTCAGCGTCACCTCGGCACGGGCTTCACCTTGCTTGATGACGGTGGATTGGGGTTCGAGAGTCACGCCCGTGGGGAGTTTGCTAAACGTCAACGTGACGTCCTGATTGAACTTCGTGTCGCGAGTGATCGCGATTGTGATCGTTTGGGTCTCGCCCTGTTTGATCGTCGAATTGTTCGGCGCGTTGATCGTGAAGCTGTCTTTCGGGGTAACTTTGAGCTTGAACTCAACCAGTGCGTCGCTTCCTTCGGAAGGATTCCCTGTGATCTTGACGATGAAGTCACCTAGTGAAGCGTCGTCCTCGGCTATAAATTTGACCTTTGCGTCGGAACGACCTCGCTTGATTTCAGGAGTGGCCGGTTCGACCCTCACGCCTTGGGGGACGTCGGCGAACGAAATCGTGACGTCTTCGTCAAAGTTTGTCGCTCGCTTAATACCAACTGTGGTTTCCACCTGTTCGCCTTGCTGCAGTGACGTCGACATCATCGGCACGCTCAGATTGAACGTGTTTTGGGCCTGTCCGAAGGATGGTTGTTCACCCGTCGTACCCGGTCCTCCTGGCGTCCCTTGGTTGCAACCAGCCACAACCACCAGCATCGTCATCGCTAGGCTCAATATCAGATTATTCATTTCTTGTCTCCATTTGATACGTTAAAGTTTTAGTTCCAAAAATCCTTCGCTCGACGCGAGAGCGGTACGGGTTTCGCCGATCAGCGTCTGAGTGACTCCCGACGGTACACGGCTTCAGTTCCCGCGTACGAAATCGGCCTACCATTTATTTAATCATCCGATGATTAACAAAATTATCGAGAAGGCGAGTCCGAATCCTTCGGGGCCAGCTCCCTACATCTGAATCGACTCCGCGATCCACCATGACATTTCAGAAGCAGCCCATCTGAACGTGCTGCGCGAGCAGCTTCTTGAGTTGATCGATGTTTCCACGCTCTTGTGCCTTCACGGTTTCCCAGAACTTCTGCAGGTCGTCCTGGCCGTCGGCATTGGCAATGTACTGGTCGTATCTCCACAATCCGTCGAGCCGTCGGCTCAATTCGTGAATCAGATCGTGATCATGATTTGCACAACCACTCGTCTCGCCAATGTGCTGATATTCTTTTTCGTTGGTAATCGACATGGCTTACTTCCTTTCGACAAGAGACATTGAAACACAAATGGGCGATTGATCTCGCCGCGATTATCGCGAACCCAACAAAAAAAGCCGGCATGGCGGAACACCTCAAGGTCCTCCACCACGCCGGCTTACTCGCCAATACACCTCCCGAACGGGATCGGGGTGCGCTTTGTATAGTCATCCGACAATGCAAACACAGCTGCATGAACTGTCACACGGCTTTAGCTTGCAAAAACATTGTATCAGCCGCATCCTGGAAGTCAAGTAGGTCGTCGCATTATTTTATTCCGATGACTATCATGTTATAAAGTCAAACATTTGCGGATGGTCACCGGTTTCAATGACGTCACCAGTCCCATCGGATTCAGAAAAACACCAGAGAACGCGATGAAGTCGCAAGGTTCAGCGGCGGCTTGAGTCCTGCCGACATCAGAAAAAAACAGGAGCGTCTCATGAAAACGCAGGGCGAAATCGAAGCTGCCATCAGCAAGGGGGTCACACTCTTCGAGCAGGAATATATGGGCAGGGGGCCCAAGCACATTCATGCGCATCTCATCGACGATATGCTCCTCGTCCGCCTGCAAGGAGTGCTGACGGCTGCGGAACAACAGCTCGTCAAGACGCTCCCCTCTGAAAAGGGGCGGGATCTGCTGAAACAGGTCCGGACGGAACTGATCGAAACGGCGCGGTCGGCTCTTGAATCCCTGGTTTTGAAGACAACCGGGGTCAAAGTGTTGAGCTTGCATCACGACATCAGTGTCGTCACTGGCGAGGAAATCATGTTGTTCACCTTAGCCGAAGTGCCGCAGTACCGAGAGACTCGGAAGAAGTAAGTTGGCACCAACTCGCTAGCCCAGCTCAATCATTGTCAGAGTCCTTGGGCCTCAAAAGAATGTCTGTGTCTGACGAATTAACAGTCAGACCGTTGGCCGTGGTTTGGTTATCGTCGATAATCGGTATGCCGTCAGGTTGCGATTGCCACAACAGCGAACGATGGTTGTTGACCAGCGATTGTTGTTTCCTGACCTTTGAGCTTGGTCAGAAATGATTTGGAAAACCAATGCAGTGAATCGCTATGGACTTCGAAGGCTACCGTCAACGGTTTGCTGACAGGATTTTTTGTAGAGGAACTTCAGCACGTGATCAGGCCGGCTCGTGAGTGGTATCGGCAACCTTCCTTCCGATTTCAGCAAAGATGAGGTCGATAAAAAACGGATAAGGTTGGAGTAAGCGACGGCGTCGCGCATCCAAACATTATCCGTTCAGAAGGGTTGCTTTCAGCTTGCGGACCTTAAGGAATCAGGATCAATATTGATTGTCGAAGTTACCCGGTCGATTCTCAGTTGTCGGCGAGTTCGGATTGGAAGGTCGGGGAACTGGATTCGAAGGGCTTGGCACCGGGCCCCGCATGTGCGATGGAGTATTCGCTGCTGCACCATACATGGGACGATTGGGTGCCGGTACGGGAACCGGATTAGATGGCCTGGGAACCGGCGGCACGTTTCGAGCAATCTGGGTTGATGGTGCAAGGTGTCGGTTGGCCGATTGTTGGGCCGCATTTCGCGCCATCACTTTGGCCGCTTCGCTTTCAGAGAGAACTTGAAGCAATTTTGAAATACAAAGCTTGTTCATGCTCGTGCGATGATCGGTCGCTTCGGCTTTAAGTGCCTCGTGAAGGCTTTCCGGGAGCCTGACCGTGATAACGCGAGTTGGCTCATCATGGCCAGCTCCTGGGATCTTGCGGCTCCGCAGGCTAGCGACCATTTGTTGGATTTGAGTAAATTCATTCGATTGCTCGAATGCCAAATATTCCTGGTTGGTGGTGAAGACATTGCGGGCTGCCCCACTGACCCCCAGCACTTCCCTAAAAAACGTGACCCAGTCCGGGTTTCGCTGAAACATGCTCTTGGCGACTTGCAAGACCTTGAGACACCGTGATTCGAAGGGTTCCGCCGACTGAACTTGATGGTTGTGCGACGCTCCAGACATCGTCGGAGGCTGATTCATGATGGATTCGTTGGAGAAGTTATTCATTGTAGATTCCTTTCGCCCGTCGTGGGGAGTTTAAATGCATCCGAGCCGCCTTCCATAGACGACTGTTTGCCCCATCATTGAGTGCAGTCAAGTCATTCGCTTCATGTCATTTATTTGCAAGCACTTACGACACCACGAGAACGCATGCCAATTCATGGGGCATTCCTGCTTAAAACCTAAGCACCATAAAGCTGCACAAAAATTAAGCAGGTGGAAAGTTGCAAATACTGAGTGTCTACCACCAAAGAATCGTCAAGAAATTAGGTAATTTTGTCGAAACGGCGTCAATTCGCGTTGAGCGCCACAATTTTTCCTAAATCCGAAGGGTTTATAAGTCGGTCGAAGCGGGCTCAACGACGCCTGGGGACCAACCTTTTATCGGCGTGAGATCTCATTAGGACGAAGCCAGCCCGTTGAAACGATCGCCCAGCTTCCCTGACATCGGCCTATTTTGCGGTGGAGCGACATAGCCGACAACAATCGACACCTGAAGGTCGTAAATTGATTTGCTGACGGATTTGCTGCACCTCGTTGGCAAACCAAAAAAAAGCACGCTCTTAATCGAGCGTGCTTCGGGTCCTTGAGGAATCTACCCTGTGGGTTGGTCCATGAGCGGTCCAACCCGAGTTATAACCGTTATTTATCCCCGTCGTCGATCCCAAACTTGCTTCGATCGGGATACGCAGGTCGCTTAGGCACGACGTAGGGGGTTGTTTTCAACTCGGACAACATCAATTCGATAGCGGCATCCAGTTGGGGATCCCCCCCATCGACCATTTTGGCTGGATCATCGATCACTTCCAGGTCGGGATCAACACCATGTCCCTCGATACCCCATGTCCCGTCGGTTCTGTAGTAGGCGAAGGTCGGAGCGGTAACACCAGAGCCATCGATCATCCCTGGGTTTCCAGAAATGCCGACGAGTCCACCCCAGGTTCGCGTCCCGATCAGTTTGCCCAACCCGACTTGGCGGAACAGAGCCGGGAACATATCGCCACCGCTGCCCGCCATGCCGTTGATGAGCATGCATTTGGGACCTTGATGTGAATCGGGTGGCCAAGTCCAATCTCGACCATCACGCTTTGCCCAGTAGTTGGTGACCGGACGATTCATGAGTTCGATAAACCGAGTTGGAATCTGTCCGCCGCCGTTCCAACGATCATCGATAATCAATGCGTCCTTCCCAAGCTGTCCATAGAACTGGCGGAACAAATCGTTTTGTCCAGGGATCCCAGTGTTGACCACATAAATATAGCCAACACGCCCCTCGGTCTTTTCATCAACCACACTGCGGTTTTGTTCAATCCAATGCCTGAAACGAAGATTGTTATCGCTGGATATTGGTTTCACAACAACTCGACGGTCTTCGTCGTCCAATTGATCGTCTTCACTGATGGTTAAGATTGTTGGCGAGTCCACGGTTCCCTGGAACAACGAATAAGGGTCCATGTCTGATGTCAGTTCAAAATCGTTCACCGCCAACAAGTAATCTCCTTCTTTGACACCGACGGCTCGCAATGGGTTGCGAGCATCGGTATCCCACGCAGCTCCTTCAAAGATGGTGGCAATTCGATATCGGCCGTTTGCGATTTCAAACGTACATCCCAGCAATCCGACTTGAGAAGTTTGCGCCCGATTGTTGCGATCCGGATCCGGACCGGGGCGATAATAGGCATGACCGACGTTGAGCTCCGCAATCATTTCACCGATCAGAAACCCGACATCATCCCGAGATGTACAATCGTCCAACATCGGGGCATAGTGATCGTAGATTGCTTGCCAGTCGTTCCCATGCATGGTCGGATCGTAGAAGAAGTCGCGTTGAATGCGCCAAGCTTCTGTAAAGACTTGTTTCCACTCTTCACGCGGATTGATCATCGTGATCATTCCCTTCTTTGAAATCTCGTCTTCCAGCTTTTGGGCGGCGGCTGCGTTCACAACAAATAGCGACCGGCCGCGCAATACCAGCAATTTTTTACCATCACTGGTTATAGTAACGTTTCCGGTTCCGGCCACAACCAGCTTCTCTTCCGGTTTCTCATCATGCATATCAAACAAATGAATCGAGGATGAACCCCCGGGTTCATCTCCTCCAGCACCGCGCGCCGACCGTCGAGTATAAATCAACTGGTTTTTGTCGTTGACCGCCAGACTACCGTAGTTGCCTTGCTTGATTGGCAACTGGAACACGCGATGCGAAATATTGTCGAAGTCGATTTTAAAGGGCTCGCTCACCGTCGATTCTTTGTCTTTCTTTTTATCATCTTCGGTGGTCTCGTTATCTCCTTCCTGATCAGCGCGAGTTCCTGTGATTGGAATTTCGGCATCACCGACTTTTACTGTCCCGCTCAGCGTTCCGTTTTCAATTGTGACGGAGACTTCAATGACCAGCGCTTGATTGACGATTTTGAAACTCAATTGTGACGAGTCTTTATCGAAGCGACCTTCGCTGATATCAAATTTGCCGTTGTTAGTATCGACGCTTCCCGTTACGGTCCCGTCATCGGCCAGCTTAAGTTCTGCGATGGAGGTTCGTTGATCATCGGGAACGTCATCGCTCTTCAATTCGACCGTCCAGATTCCGCTAACCGGATCATCGGGAGTCGGCGTGTCATCTTCCTTGTCATCTTCCTTGTCTGCGTCCTCACCGTCTTCTTTTTGATCGTCGGAAGATTCCTCATCATCTTTCCAGGTCTCTTCGTCGTTTTTAGGCAGCATCGGCAGCTTCACGTCGGTTCGCAACGGAACAGCCAGAATAACTTGAGTACCCGCGTAAATAAATGTGGTGCCGTTGTCTTCGTATTGCGGTTGTGTAAATGCTCGAGCTCCGACAAAGTACAGGAACTCGCCTTTGCGATCGAAGACAGGGTCGTTGTCATTAAAGAATCCGCTCGTCACTTGATGGCGAGATCCGTCGGCAATATTGTAAACATAGACAATTGATTTACTAACTCGATTGTCGTCGGCTAAAGCGTACGTCAACCAGGCTGAATCATGCGACCAATTCACGCTGACACGGCCGGCGTGCGGGTCGGTGTCAACCAGCTTGGTTTCACCATCAAGCGTGTGTAAGAAAACCGCACCTGTCTTATCGGAATATACAATGTGTTTGGAGTCGGGTGACCAGTTCGGATCATACCGGAAGCAATTCCCATCCGTTGTAAGTTGCTTCGTTTCCCCCCGCCCATCCGATTGCGTGATGTACAGTTCATATTCACCCGTAGCGTCCGAGAAATAGGCAATCCATCGCCCATCAGGGCTCCAACTTGGCGTTCGTTCTGCGACGCCATTGGTACGTGTTAGATTACGCGGCGTCCCTTCCTTGACTGGCAATGTCCAAATGTCACCTCGGCTTTCGACCACGACTCGCGCGGCGTTTGGAGAAATGTCACCCGATTGAATCGAATTAGCCACGTCATGTTGTGTCGGTCGCAGTTTTGGCTTGTCACCGGGAACCGTCACAGTCACGGTCGAAGCCTCGTTCGTCGCTAGATCAATCAGCCACAACGAGCTACCATTTTGAACGACGATTTCTCCCTGGCCGTCCTCGCCGGGTCCGATTGAGGGCCATTTGCAATCATACTGATCGAAAAACGTAATCTGTGTTCGCTCAGCACTATTGATATCGTAGCTCCAAATGTTGAGCCGATGTTCGGGACCACCATCCGAGACATAGTAAACGATGTCGCCATGAAACATCGGTAGGCTATCCGTTCCCTCCCAATCCGTGACCTGTTTGGATTCATTGGTTTCCAGATTGAACAACCACACATCGGACGCCATCCCTCCGCGGTATCGTTTCCAAGTTCTCGCGTCGCGACTATGCGGCGTATAGGCGAGCCATTTTCCATTCTCGCTGATGGATCCATTGGTACCGTAGGGGACAGGAAGCTTTTCGGGAAACGGCTGTTCCGCTGAAACGGTGAACAGCTGTGGCTGCCGATCCAAACCCGCCAAGCCATTGGACGAAAAAATAATACGATTGTCAGTTGTCCAATCGCACACGATTTCAGACGCCGGATGATGGGTCATCCGCTGCGGGACTCCGCCATCGACGGGAATCGTATAGATGTCTTGGTTGCCGTCATAGTCACCGACAAATGCAATCGTTTGACCGTCAGGGCTGAATCGAGGAAACAATTCGTTGCCAGGTGGCGATGCCAGCGGAAGCGCCGACCCTCCCTCTCGCGATACGATCCACAAGTCACCTGCATACGAGAAAACAATTTTATCGGCGCTAACGTCTGGGTACCGCAACATACCAGCAGCAGGCCGATTGGGTGCGTCTTGTGCGGCGAGAACCTGCGACATTAGACAACAAACCACAATCGCCGCCATTCCATGAACAAGTTTCATTAAGCTACCTCATCAAAGTTGAAATTCAAACCAATTTGTGTCATGAAGAATGTACTTCTATAGTGTAACCAGAGTTGCATAATTCTTGCAAGAATCAGGCACAAACAACAAATCGCCTCGCCCGCTTGACTACGACACCCAGAGTTCAATGAGTAAACCGTGATGAAAGCGAGCCATTGGTACAGAATTTTCAAATGTGTAAACGAATTGCGCGGCGAGGATAGATTCTCCGCTCGTACAAATCTCGTGCGTACCGGACGATACTATTCTGCCTATCGGGCCGATGTTACCGATCCCAGATCCCAATCGGGGCCTTCAGTCGATGTTGCGACAAGTAAGCTGTTGAGTGGTTATTTGCGAAAGACGTTTTATGCGCGCGCTGAGTTCTTGTATCTTGGTTGACTGTTCAACGAGTCGCAGCAAACGAAGATTGGTTCGAGGCCGCTTGTGCGGCCGTTGAACCGTAAGCGACCGGATATTGGAACTCCCATCGTCTCGGCCCCATCGCCATCTGAATTTTACTGGAGGTCGATAGCTTTCGACGCCGCTGGACCTCTGCGAACCGATAAACTCGAAAAGAGACTTCGTATGGTCAAGCGGTGTTGCGATGAGGTCCTCATAGCGGATCAAGCACGTATCGTATTGCGAGTCTTCATGCAAATCCAGCAATCGCGTCGTGATTCGGCACCAGTACTTTAAGGCAAGCACAGTATCAACCGAGCGGGGGACGTAATGCCGAGCGAATCCAAACGTCATTCGACGACACGATTCGACCGTATCGTAGACATCGCGAACCAGAAGGATAACTTTCAACTGGTTAACTTGAGGTAGCCGAGGGTAACTCCGAGTTTCCGTGTACCAAGCAGGACGTTTCAGCAGTACAATCCTTCGAGAATCCAGCCGTTCGATTTTCGTGCGGGCACCTGCCAGATTCGCATAACGTTGAAAATTGATTTCTGGTAAATTCGAAACATCTTCCGCTTCCGCCAGCAACGCCTTGAGCAGTGTGGAACCCGATCGCATCGTTGATGCCAGACAAACAAGTTGTTTCGATTCGATCATGTGAGAATCTTATCTCATCCATTGTCGATCGAAAAGGACGTTGCCGTTTGTCCGACAAGCTGGCTCGATTCAACATCTCCTCAAGCACGTGGTGCCCATGCGGATCGGGTACGAATGGGAATCCTGGAACGTGTTTTAAAAAGGGAACGAACAAAGGTGTTAGCGACGGTCTTAAATTTAGTCAATTGGAAAATGCGAAAAATATTTTCTGAATGAGGTATTTTGCTGTTGGTTCTGCTTGTCGAGCCGCCCAGGGCGGGATTTTTTGAGGGATGGCGATGGTGTTCAATGACAGTTTGATT
>JBGTDM010000094.1:0-3599 GCA_041748315.1 Pirellulaceae bacterium | reverse complement strand
TGTATATCATCTCTAAAGAAATCTTTAAACTCGGTTTAGATGTTCGGTTTGCGAGGATTTCCACCTACGGCGAACGGGTTGTCAATGTCTTCTATGTCACTGACGATCAGGGGAATAAGGTAAAAGATCGTAAACGCCTGGCGGCAATTCAACATACGCTACTTGAAACCACAAAACGCCATCTGGAAATCGATGGTTACGCGGATGAGCAGAACGATCCGCCCAAAATGGCGTGAACCCCTGCGACGGGTTGTCCTGTGATGTTCCGATTCCAGCTGTCGATGATGTCGAGTTCGTTGAAACGGCGACGCATTGCAATCGGGACGCGATGTAACCGGGACGCGATGGAGATGTTGCGAACCAGGGTAACGGTCGAGGATGCCAATGACGATCAGGATCCTGGCTGGGACTCAATTCGTCAAATCACCAGCGCGTGGCGGTTGATACTTAAACATTTTCTAGTTCCTGGCCTAATCAAAACTTGACAATCGGACGAGTTCGAAACTTCCTGGTCGGCCGCTTACCATCATCAAGAATCGTTTGGCCATGACGCGCGAGCCATAGATGTGTTAGATTTAGGACTTCACCATAGGAGGTACCAGTTTTTTGTGTCGAGCTGCCATGCCGAAATTGGCGACAGAATTTCGCACGAATCGATAGGCGCGTCACGTGCAGGAACCAAATAGCTTAGGACTCGATGAATCATCAACCCAAGATCGACCGGAAAAATCCCTGGCCCACTCGACTCGTTATCATGGCGATCACCGCGTTGGTCGGTTTGCCGCTCGCCTTTTACGGGTGTCAAAGCGAAGGCTTGCATTGGAGAATGGCTGCACTTGCTGAACGCTATCGCTTAGGCGACCGAGAATCGGCAATCGATGCTGCGTGGCAATTGCATCGGGAGCACACAGACAATCTCTCGATTGCAAGGATGCTCGCTGACTGGCTTGTGGATTCCGGAAAATCTGAAAAAGCATTGGAAATTTGTCACGCGCTTTCCGAAATTTTTCCCAATAACTCGCGGCTTAACCAAATACGAATCAAAGCGTTAATGCACCTAGAGCGCTATGCAGAGGCGTTGGACGTGATCAAGCAGAATAACAAACTGATTCCTATTTCCGCGATGCGATCAGAAATGTTCCGGCGCAACGAACTGGCCTATGTCCGGGCTCTGGCCGACCAGGAAATCGATCGGGCGGATGCCGATATCAGCGGCATTCTGGCCAGTCTTGAAAAAAGTTGGGCAACCATGGCTGGTTCGCGTACCAGCGCCGAAGTGTTGCTCCCCGTCATTGCGAGCATCATTTACCTCGAGGGTGAAAAATTTTATGAAGCGGTTTCCGTGCTCTCTGCTGAAATCGAAATGCAGAATATGATCGCCGCTACGATACAGCAGCAAACTCGATCAATTCAACACGATCGACTGGATCTATGGCTTGGGGGGACACGTTTTCCAGGGCAAGTCATGGATAGTGCTGTTGACTTACCAGACAGTAAATTGACTGAATCACAAAACCATCTTGCACTTTTGTATGCATTGCGTGCCAAGGCATGGCAGGAAATGGATAACCAGAACGAACGCAACAATGACATCAGTCGTGTTCTGCAACTCGATGCTGACCCTCAGGAACTGTTGAACAGTCTCCCGTCGGGAAAGCTCGCTGGCCAGCATTTGTTGCCTTCGCTTTCCGCAACGACCGATACGCGCGCTTGTGTGAGGCTTCGGCAAGGTAGAGTTCTCGCAGCGTTGCGAGACGTGGACGCGGCGATCATCGGTGCGCGCGCATATCTTGTTGCCGTTCGGCAGTATCGATATCACGAACTCGACCCAATAATGACCGATGAGGTACAATTCGTCGAATATTTCGATGAACGTCCCAAAAAGAGTCTTGCCGCCCTGCTCTACCATCGCTCCTGGTTCAATCAGTCGATCGGACGGAGCGAACTGGTCTCCAAAGATCTCAATGAGATTCGAGAGCTCGGCTATGAACCTGGGCCCACACTGAATTATTAGCGGCCAAAAGCCAGTCGGTAACTGTCAGCATTTCATTCGTCAAAGCGCTGAGAATTCCCAGTGCGGTCTGACCAGCCACCGACCGCACGTCCGAATTAGCGATTGCTCGACGAATGCGGGAAGCGAGATTCAAGGGAATCTTTTGTTATCGCGAAATGCTCATGCCACGAAGGAGCATGAATCCAACAACGACGACGATCGCGGCCAAAACACCAAAGTGAAATGGTTCAACGTCCCCGGCAGCCCGCGTTAACTCGCGCGACAGTTTTTGAAAGTAACTATCCATGGATTAGGACCTGATTTCTCAAATTGACTTGTTGGCCTGCAGGCTCTGCTCAACTCGATTGGCAGAGATGAACGAAAGTGTGGAAGATGGAACTGAACATGAGATTGAGGATCGATCCAAGTATTCTGTATTTAAAATCTAGCTCGAACTTTGATAGCAGGTTCAGACAACTTGCCGATTTTAAAGACGAGATGGGGAGGTATTCCAAACCTAATTGGTTTAAACCAATTATGCGGGTTGTTCGCTTCTAACGAGTTATGCGATGAGCCGGACAAACTGCAATGGTTGCCGAATTGAGCTCGTCCAGCTTAGCTCAGATTCCACGCATTAATGAATTTATCATGAGGTCGAGGAGACGTGGCAAGCGACGGATGACAGATTGACCGGTGCTCGGCGCATCAAACAGTCGTTCCCGAGCGGTTCGGACTGCCAGATTCTCTAACCTTTTTGTGAGCGACCGCTTACGTTAGGCGATCTTATCGCCACGAACGGATCGGTGCCGGGACAATTGGAGGCAATGCCTGCGCCGTCAAATGCAGATTTTCGGGAAACTCCCGAATATCGCTGGACCGTAAATTCGCGAGTTTCTCTTCCCACTTGTTTAAGTTCCGACCAGATTGGCGATGCGAGCACCGAAATCTGGCTGCGAAATTTTCGCGTTCAGCCCTTGAAATTCCGGATTACAACAGTTAATTTATTGAGGAATCAAACTGATCGTCTCTTTGGCCATCTCGTGAACTTTTAGACATGTGAAGTGGTCAAATTGTTGTCGTGAGCCGATAACATGGAAGCGGACCAGGAATGAGATGTTGCGGATGAGATTGGCGGCGGAGGGATTGTCGCCAGCACCAAAAATTAAGCGATCGTTGTCGCCATCCCGAATATTTGGGGGGCCGTAGCTCAATTGGTTAGAGTACCGGACTGTCGATCCGGTGGTTGCGGGTTCGAGCCCCGTCGGCCTCGCTTAAGTAAACCCCGTGAAACGTAGCGTTTCGCGGGGTTTTTTTAGGGCTCATCCGAGTGAAGCGTGCGCGGGTTAGTTGGCAAAAGTAGGGACATCGGTTTTCCTTAGAGCATATCTGGAAACTTAAGCTAGGTGGGCGAGTCGGAATTCGTTTTGATAGTTAGGTTTTGGCGGTTTGGTGAGTCGGCGAAGCCTGAGGTTGGTCATTGCAACTTGAATATCAGCAGTGCTGCTTTCGAGTGTTTTCTCATATTCTTTGGCCAACAAGCGATATCGATTCAGCCAGCCAAAGGTTCGCTCGGCGATCCATCTCATGTGGACGACCTCAAACTTAC
>JBGTDM010000093.1:0-15275 GCA_041748315.1 Pirellulaceae bacterium | reverse complement strand
CAATTCAGAAGCGGGGTCAGGCACGCGGCGACTCGAGCAGTACTTAGCTGAACAAATCAACTCGGACGGTTACAACATCGAGAAAATTATCGAATCGATTGCATTAAGCGACGCCTTCGCGTTAGGTCCAGAGGAAAGTGGCGCTCGATTGGGAGACAATCCATTACTGGGTACCGAGGCATCGTTCAGTCACTTTTATTTGTATCCGGTAAGTTTCCGGCGCGTTTCAGAGACATTAGCAATTGTCGATGAGGCCTATCGATCGATCGATTCGGATTTGGTCGCCATGCGCGGCGTGTTGGCGCAACGTGCAACGTTAGGAACCGATCGACAAGTACCCAGAGCTTTAGTGCTAAAAGAATCGCTGCCTGAGAAACAGGCTGCTTGGGCGCAGGGTCCCGAGCAAAGCGAAATGCTACAGCGAATTGCCGACAGTGACATGGACGATCGGCTTAAGATTGAACATCTGTTCATTGCAGCGCTAAAACGGCCAGCGTTAGACGAAGAAATCGAAAGTGCGATGGCGATTTTGAGCCGCGCTGATAATAAGCAGGAGGCGTTTCAAGATATCTGGTGGGCATTGTTCAATTCGTTCGAGTTCACTTGGCCAGACGGAATTCGCTAGCAGACCGATGGTTCCAGGTTGCAAAATACCACCGGTTTGTTCGGTAGGATGTAACGTCGTGAAACCGATATTGGTCGAACGCAACCGGTTGATTACGATGTGAATTGACGGCGAAAGCACAAGACGACAGCTTGTCTCCACCGTCAGTCGTTTGTAAAACAACCGAACATGGATCGCACTGGATTGCGAGTCGGGAAAGGAAGCCTGAATGTATACCTTGGGGGAATTGGCGGATCGAGTTGGCGGGATCGTCAGCGGAGATTCCCAGATCACGATCGCCGGTGCGGAAATCCTTTCCCGAGCTCGGCCAGGGCAAATCTCATTTATGAGATCGGACAAGTTCCAGAGGGAGATGGAACGCTCTGCCGCCAGTGCATTTATCGTTCCCACAGACTATGTTGCCGATCAACCGTGCATTCAAGTCGACAATCCAGAGCACACGTTTTGCGAAGTCGTCGCTCTGTTTCGCAAGCAACCTTCCTCGCGATTTTCCGGGATTAGCTCGGCGAGTCACATCAGCCCGCTTGCACGACTCGGAAACGACGTGACCGTATTCCCAGGGGCATTTATCGACGATGATGTCGTCATCGGCGACCATACTATCATTCATGCCAACGTCAGCATTTTAGCCGGCTGTGAGATTGGCGATCACGTTAATATCTTTCCAAATTGTGTGTTGTACCCAGGCACCCAAGTCGGGCATCGTGTCAATATTCATGCTGGAGCGGTACTGGGCGCGTTTGGTTTTGGCTATGAAACGAGGGATGGAATTCATCAGTTGTCGGCCCAATTGGGTAACGTTGTCATCGGAGATGATTGTGACATCGGCGCATGCTCGACGATTGATCGAGGCACCTACGGACACACCACGATTGGCTCCGGTACAAAAATTGACAACTTGGTCCAGATCGCACACAATTGCAAGGTCGGAAGATATAACTTGATCGCGTCGCAAGTTGGAATCGCTGGTAGCAGTTCGACGGGTGACTACGTGATCATGGCAGGGCAAGTCGGGATTGGCGATCATATCTCGGTGGGCTCCAATGCCGTTCTGTGCGCGAAGTCCGGCGTCATCAATGATTTACCTGGCGATCAGATTTTTGCAGGTTCTCCCGTAACGCCTGCCAAGGAGCAATTCCACATTCTGGCCGTGCAGGCCAAATTGCCCGGTTTGCGTCAGGAGGTGATTCGACTTCGGCGGCAAATCGAGGCGATTAGCCAATCCGCCGCTGAGGCCAACGCCATCGAGAAGGAACGATTGAATACGAGCGGGTCGGTCGCCAAGAATTTGGAAGAGCGAGCAGCATAATCCGAAGTCACGTGGAATTGGTTGACCATTCCCAGTTTGCAATTATGCATTTTGCTTCAACTTGAATATGATGATTTACCAGCATGAAAAAAAAGTCGGATTATTAGCCGGCTGGGGGAGGTATCCTCTAATCCTTGCCGAAAAATTGACTGATGCCGGGTTCGAAGTTCATTGCTTGGGTATTCATGGCCACGCAGATGCTGAATTGAAGCGTGTTTGTCAGGCGTATGTGAGCGTTTCGCCGACTCGAGTCGGTCGGCAACTGCGTTACATGCGGAAGCATGGCATCACGTTGGCGACCATGGCCGGAAAGATCTTTAAGACGCGACTGTTTCGCCGCGGGGTCTGGCTTCGGCATATTCCCGACCGGGTATTTGTTAAGTATTACCATCGTCATTTTTTTGTCAAATCGAAGGACAACAACGACGACGCGCTGTTGACGGTTGCCGTCAACATGTTTGCGGATTATGGAATCCGTTTTGCACCTGCAACAGATTTTGTACCGGAGTTACTCGTGAAGCAAGGGACATTGACCAAACGCGCGTTGAACAGTAGTCAACTCGCCGATTTGAAATTCGCCTGGGAATTGGCACGTCAGATGGGAAAACTAGACATCGGTCAAAGTGTTGTCGTCAAGAATCGTGCCGTGCTCGCGATTGAAGCGGTCGAAGGAACCGACGAGTGTATTCGCCGCGCGGGTCAACTCTGTCCAGCCGGGGGTTTTACCATTGTTAAAGTTGCCAAGCCGCAACAAGATATGCGGTTCGATGTTCCAACGGTTGGGGTCGGTACCATCAAGGCAATGCGCGATGCCGGTGGCAAGGTGCTTGTGATTGAAGCCGATAAGACGATCGTTCTAGATCAACAGGATATGACCGCGCTGGCCGACCAATTCGGGATCATAATCGTTGCCACGTCAGATGCGATGTTTGAGGATACCTGTTCCGAAGCAGCATGATTCAGTCGAGGCGTCCGCTGTCGCCATTGAATTCCGCTTCAACGCGATCATCGTTCAAATCGAAGCGCCAGCACAAATTCCTTCCATTCTTTCTCAAAAGTATCCATGTCGGACCGATCGAGGACCTCTTGGAGAGTGATATATCCGGTAGGATCGCGATCAACATTTTTTACAAATTCGTGATAGTACTGGACCAACACGCCGCGCTGTTGCAAGTAGTAACAAAGGTAGCGAGCTTGCGCATAATTTGTTCCGCGGTCGTCCTGATAGAATTCGCGAGTCGTGGTACTCATGAGCTGTTTGAAACTTTGGACCCGATCCGACTCGATCGCGAGTTGAAGGCCGCGAAGCCGCCAGTTGGTCAATCCCCAAATTCGCCCCCGTTCGTCCCGGCATTGCTCATACAACGACGCTAACCCTTCATTGAACCAGGCAGGGCATTGCTCAAAATTTGATTCAATGAATGGGTGAACGATTTCATGAACCAGGGTCCCGCCACCTGTCGCGATGTTCATGACCAAAGCCCGATCCGCAGAGGAATAGTAACCATAGGGCGTATGCGGCTTCCGGCCAAATAGCTCTTCGGTATGCTTTTCGTAACTTGTTTTGTCCTTAAACAACCAGATGTCGATGATCGCCTTGGGGTCCTTGGCAAAGTAATCTTTTTTAATCCGACCCACCGCCCATTTAACCGTTCGTTCGCTTCGATATTGAACCATTTCCTTCGTTTCATCACCGATGACGACAAACGGCTTTTCAATAACGATATGGAATTGAACATCGTTGGGCAGGCGTTTCTGCAATTGGCGAACATGTTCGGCGAAGTGTTCGTCGGAAAACTTCATCTCGTAGTCAAGTCCTGAGCGACGTCCGCTGGCTTGCGTTGAAATATTTTCCTGCAAAGCGACTAGTTGATAAGTCGCGCTGAACATGGCAATATAGATTGAAGCGCGGCAAGTGATTTGAACGATCTCATTTCCAGGGGGCATTGTTTCGCTTTCGCTATTTTCAAAGTTCGTTCCGCATTCGATTACGAATTCACGAATCGGTGACCCTTGATTAACAGGTGTGTGCAGCGACCTGTTGTCAAGGTTGTGAGCCAGGCAGAATAGTCAACAATTCATAAGCAATTCGTCGAGGGAAATCATATCTTGTGTAACGGAGTTGTAACGGAAAACCAATGGTTGTTGCCAAACCGCAGCCCAAAAGACGGGTTTTACTATTCGGATTTCTGTACGACGTGTCAAGGCTGATCGACTTCACAACCGGCGTTTGCCAAGGTAAGTTATTTAGCCGCTGGACCTGACGTTGCTTTCAATATTAAAGCTGGGTTGGATTTCGGAACAGCGATCGATTCCCCGACAAACATCGAAGGAGAAGTTGCCAGCTAATGTCATCAACACATCAAATTAAGGCGGCGGCCGTCAGCGGCACGGGAGATCGGTTGGCACCGGTATTGAAACGAGCGATCGGTGACCTTTTGGATCAACTGGACGCTCGAGCGGACTTGGTATTTGCCTTTATTTCGACGCATTTTCTGGACCAGCTCGATGACCATTTTCATAGCATTTCGGAAATGTTAATGACCTCGAACGTCTTCGGCTGTACGGCCGAGTCGGTCATTTGCCAGCGTACCGAATTTGAAGCCGAGCCAGCGATTGCGCTTTGGGCTGCCAACATGCCAGGGGTCGATCTTTCAGCGACCCATCTGCGGTTTGATCCCCATTCTGACGGTGGGGTGTTCCTGGGATGGCCCGATGAGTTCCTCGGCGAATGGTCGGCTGATTCATTTTTGATCGCACTTGCAGATCCCTTCAGTTTTCCACTCGACGTCTGGTTACAACGAATGAACACCGATCGATCAAGCACAAAAATCATCGGTGGAATGGCCAGCGGTGGCACCACCTTGCGAGATTGTCAATTGTTGTGGGGGGATCAGCTTTATGATCACGGATGCCTGCTATTGCGAATGCAGGGTGATATTCGATTACGAACGCTTGTTTCCCAAGGCTGCCGAGCAATTGGACCAACGTTCGTGATTACCCGCAGCGAGCGTAATATGATTTTCGAATTGGGGGGCATTCCGGCCATGCAACGAGTGCAGCAAATATTCAGTGAATTACCTCGTCGAGATCAAGCATTGATGAACCAGGGGCTTCATATTGGCCGCATCATTGACGAGCGCCGCGCGGACCCATCCCAGGCTGATTTTTTGATTCGTAATGTCATCGGAATCGATGAACAGTCGGAGGGAATTGTGTTAACCGATTACGTTCGGAACGGTCAGACGATTCAATTTCATTTGCGTGACGGGGAGTCGGCCCATATCGAATTGCAGCGATTGCTCAGCGAGCAAGCTCGTTTGGGAAAGTCCAAACTAGCGGGAGCATTGTCTTTTTCCTGTAACGGTCGTGGGACTCGGCTGTTCGACGCTCCGCACCACGACGCACGGTTGATTCAAGATTTTCTGGGGCCGTTACCCATGGCCGGTTTTTTCGCCGCCGGAGAAATTGGTCCGATCGGCGATGAAAGCTACTTGCATGGTTTCACCCATAGCGTCGCGCTTTTCGAGCGCCTTTAAACCAACTCACTAACCCTCCGCAGTTCTGCATGGACTATCTTTCTTACAACCGCAACGCTTGGAATTCACAGGTCCGAAAAGGGAACCGATGGACGATCCCCGTGGATTCTGACACGATCAGGAAAGCGCGCCACGGAGATTGGTCAATCGTCTTGACACCACGACGTCATGTTCCACAGGATTGGTTAGGCGAGATCAAAGGCCGTCACGTTCTCTGCCTCGCTGGAGGCGGCGGGCAGCAAGCTCCAATTTTAGCGGCGGCCGGAGCAATGGTAACCACATTCGACAATTCCGACAGCCAGCTCGAACAGGATCGGATTGTAGCGCACCGCGAGGCGCTCCACATCGATACGATTCAGGGGGACATGGCCGATTTGAGCGAAATTGCCGATACCTCATTCGATCGAATCATCCATCCGTGTTCCAACTGTTTTGTTCCAGAACTCCAACCGGTTTGGAACGAAGCTTTTCGCGTGCTTAAGCCGGGTGGGCGACTTCTCTCGGGTTGGAGTAACCCGGTCCGTTACATTTTCGACGCGAAGAGTTTGGAGGCCGGAGAATTGGTCGTTCGGCATCGAATTCCCTATTCCGATCTAAACAGTTTGACACCCAGCGAACTTCAGGAATTGATTGAAGATAACGAGCCGTTTGTTTTTGGCCACTCGCTCGACGAACAGCTCGGTGGCCAGATCCGAGCTGGATTCCATATCATCGGCTTCTATGAGGACGATTGGGCTGACGAAAACGATACGTTGTCCGAATTCATATCTGACTTCGCAGCGACCTGTGCAGAAAAACCTGCAAATTTGTGAATGGCCGATCGAAACATGATATGAGAAGTGCCAACGCCGCGCAGCCGTTCTGTCGAACGATTGCAAATTCTGTGGGTTGAACCGCAACATTTGTCCAATCTATGGCCAACCAACGCCAACGACACGGTCGTGGGTTGCTGACAGTCAAGCAACAATGTGTTCATTAATCCGAGGCACTAATCCTACAGCGCAAGGTATGTACGTCAGCCTTTCCAGGCTGACCCAATCCTCCCGGTTTGGCACAAACCAGGTAAACGGCGTCAGCCTGGAAACGGCCTCAGCCTGGAAAGGCTGGTCTACAGCTTTGCATCGAGCCGGCGCTTTAGGACTAAGTGCCACCAAAGAAATCAGAAAACGAGGAGTGTCCGTCATGGAGCTCATCAGATTCCAACGGAAACCGTTGATCAGAAACCGGTGGTCGCAACTCTTCAAGGTAATCGCCGGGTAGTGACTCCAATGCGTCAATCGGTTCCGCTTCAACGGTTCCATCGGAATTCCAGCGTTTGATCTCACCGATTGGAATGTCGTCGCTAAATGCAACTTCAATTGCCTTGATCCCGTTCTCGTGCCACCAAATCCAACGTCCCTGTTTCAGACCGCTCTCATAGACCCCAGAGATGCGCTTTTGTCCATTGGGATGCCAGAAATAATAGCGGCCATCCTGCAATCCATGTCGGTAGTTAACTCGCATTTTTGGTTGTCCATTTTCGTACCAGGCCGATGAAAGACCGTGCCGGATTCGATCGCCAGCAACACGATACGTTGCAAATCGAGCATTCCACCAATCATCCTGCTCGTCAGGCTCCAACATCGCCTCCAAATAGTAGTCTTCCGTTTTCGGTTGATTGGGACGCCAGTTGGTCACTTCCCGAACAACTTTTTTCCCGTGAATGAACAAATCATCCCGGGTCATCGTGTTTTGTGCATCCCATTCACGTAGTGAACCATGCGGAACTCCGTTTTCAAACGTCATTTCGCGCAACTTCGTATTGTTGGGACGAAACCAAACGAAGGTGCCCTGTCGGACTCCATCGCGGTAGTTCATCTCGACGATTGTACGTCGGAACTGATCAGTGATTTTCCATTTGCCGCTCAACTCGCCGTCACTGAAACTGGCCTGGGACAGGAACGGAGCGGTGAATTCTCGGAAGGATGCCGACGTGAACATTCCACCATCGTCGGTAGAATGCCAGCGTTGCCAACCCCCTTGCATCTGCCCCTGATCAAAGTTCCCTTCAGCGAGAACTTGTCCACGCCGATTATACAACTGCCAGACACCATGGTTGACGTAATTACCCTCAATCGTCAGCATGACGTGCCGCTTGACTTGCACCTGGCCGTCGGGATAACGTTGGTTGATCACTTCGATTGATCCACTGGTCTCGAAATATTCTTCATCTTGCTCTGCTCCTTCTTGACCGGAAGAGGTCCCTCGAACTTCAATTCCTTGAATCTCTTCCGTAAGATCGAGATCCTGTTGATAGGATGCCGGATGGGGAATCGAGCCCGAAGTTGGATGGTTTGACCGAGTATAGACTGGAGGCGGGAGCGGCAGATGACCATCTTGGTCGCTGGGAAGATGCGCCGTGCTCCGCCATGAAACCTGTGTGGGAAAGCTGTTGTCCGGCTTTGGTTGTACAGGAAGCATCGGTTGCGTCTGCAGCGCAACAGTCGCGCAACTCCAGATTAGTGAACCGGTTACGATCATTGCGGTACTTAATTTCTGACAATTCATCCGACAAATCCCATTACAATTGAACAGATTCTGGCCATTGGCCAGGAACTTTGAAAACCGCCTTGTTTTGGAAACGTGCTCAAAGCCCGCACGATTCTTCTGCCTTGATAAACTGTAGCTTTGTTCTGACGTTGCGAAATTGCACGACGCAAGAAAGTGTTGTGAAACAAGGACATTTCTTCGTCGTAACCAGTGTGATTGATACGTTGCGACCGAATCGGTTAAAGTTAAAGACGAATTACCCACATTCGACAATTCGAAAATCTCGTTTTTCCCGGCGAAAGGACCTCTCATGCTTATCGTGTTGAACTGGCTTACTAGTCTGCCGTTGATTTGGAAACAGCAGATTCACTTGCGCGGTACCTTGGTTTTGGCATCCGCGTTTATTGCGAGTATGGTCGCGGACTTCAACAGCCGGGCGCAATGCAACCAACCATCCGCGACTGTTCCACCGGTTTCAGCAGGCAGCAATTCAGCTCCTCCCAACATTGTGTTTATCTTCAGCGATGATCACGCCTATCAGGCCATTAGCGCATACGATTCAAAAATCAATCAAACACCAAATATTGATCGATTGGCGAACGCAGGCATGCGGTTCGATCGATGTTTGGTCACCAATTCGATTTGTGGTCCTTCGCGTGCCACGATATTGACCGGGAAGTATTCGCATTTAAATGGCTTTTTTCAAAATGGTAACCAGTTCGACGGTACGCAACTGACCTTTCCCAAAATGCTGCAAGCGGCAGGCTATCAAACTGCACTCTTTGGCAAATGGCATTTGGCCAGCGAGCCGACGGGATTTGACGACTGGTTCGTCTTGCCCGGCCAAGGTGAATATTACAATCCCGATTTCCTCTCTCCGACTGGGCGAATTCGACTCGCGGGGTATTGCACCGATATTGTCACCGATCGAGCACTGAATTGGCTCGATCAACAACGCGATGCTCAACGCCCATTTCTGTTAATGGTGCAGCATAAAGCACCCCATCGAGAATGGATGCCTGGTCCAGCTCATTTAGAAATGTATCAGGATCAGGAAATTCCTGAACCCATTTCCCTGTTTGACGATTACTCGGATCGAGCGCCCGTTGTTGCCGATCAAACGATGACGATCAAAGAGCACATGCGTTGGGGTTGGGATTTGAAAGTCTGGTCGGAAACGGAAAAGGCCAGCGAAAATTACCGACGGTTTTTCGCTCGTCTTGACGCCGAGCAAAAGGCACAATGGGATGCCGCATACGAACCTGAGAATCAGGAATTACTTGCTGCGGAATTAGACGGTGAAAACCTGACCCGTTGGAAGTACCAACGATACATCAAAGATTATTTGCGTTGTATTGCCTCCATCGACGACAATGTAGGTCGAATCCTCGATTACATCGATGAATATGACTTGGCAGACAACACGGTCGTGATTTATGCATCCGATCAAGGGTTCTATCTCGGGGAACATGGTTGGTATGACAAACGTTGGATTTTTGAGGAGTCGTTGCGGACGCCATTGGTCATTCGTTGGCCCGGGGTCGTGGAACCGGAGTCGGTCAATTCGAACATTGTTTCGAATCTTGATTTTGCTCAGACAATCCTGGAAATCGCTGGAGCTTCAGGGTCGGAAGAGATGCAGGGACGTTCGTTAGTTCCGTTGCTCAAGCAGGAGCAGGTCGATTGGCGGGACGCGTTCTATTACCACTACTACGAGCTGGGCACGCATAATGTTGCAGCTCACGAGGGAGTTGTAACCGATCGATACAAGTTGATTCATTATTACGCTGAATTGAAAAACGGCCAACCGCGTAACCTCGAAGATTGGAATTTGATGGATCGGGAACGCGACCCGTATGAACTAAAAAGTTATCACGACGATCCAGAGTACTTAGAAATACGCGCCGAACTTTCGCACGAACTACAGCGATTGCGGGAACTTTACCAAGTGCCCTCCAATCGTGTCTTCGAATGAAGCCTGATTCGAATCAAGCTGGTCGATAGAATTTCGAGGGGAGCCGTTGCGTCCAGGGAACCTGCAGGTTGGGACAATTCGATGGAACCGCTGGCAACCTCGGCTGGTTTGCATTGAGAGACGCCCATGAATGTCCCCGTCCATTTTAGGGATTCAACGATCCGCACCAAGCGCATTGAGTGATTCGGCGATCTGTTGGGGCGAACGATCGTCTTTGCCGAAAAACATCACGTGTTGCCAGGGAAGTTTGTCGAATTCCTTGATTAAGGTAAAGCCGTTCGCGGTGTATTCCTTATTGATTTGTGCTTTGCTCATCTTGTGCAATGGCTTAATCGGAACTTTTGGATCCTCGGCGCGATACTCGACCAGACAGATCACGCCATCCGGTTTTAGTGCGCGACGTATCGAACGCAACATTAACTCTGGATGCGAAAACTCGTGATAAACATCTACCATCAATAGTAAATCGAGAGTCTCATCTTCAAGATGCGGATCGTGATATGAACCAAGCGCTGGCGTAATATTGGTAACATCGGACTCGGTCATCCGTTCCCGGAGTCTCGTCAGCATTTCGATCTGCACATCGACAGCAATCACCTGCCCTCGATCACCGATTAACTGAGCGATGGGGATTGTATAATAGCCGTTTCCCGACCCCATATCACAGACAGTCATCCCCGTTTTCAGTCCCATATTCGCGAGCAACATGGAACAGCGCTCTTCCTGTTCCCGAGACTCTCTAATCAGCCATGATGCACCGGTATAGTGCATTGTCTGGGCGATTTCGCGGCCCAGGTAATATTGTTGCCCGGTCGGGAGTTCAATTGCTTGATTGTCCTGGAATGCAGTATTTTTCACCGTCGCCGGCGGCGATTGTGATGTGTCTGACCGGCACGAAATAGGCGCAACAAGCACGAATTTAAATGCGAATCCGATCCCTTCGCCGATTGGAAGCAGGATCAGAGGCATAACGTAAAGGTATCTTAAGTTGAGCATTGTAAGACATCGTTCTTGCATAGCGGTGTTCTGGTGGACATTAATCCATTGTACGGGATTCCAGTCCAATCGACTATTAATGCGAAAACGTTTTGACGTATTGACGAACGCAGCCGTTAAATCACAATAGGAATCTGCGATTTTGTTGCTGCGCACCACGCAATCGGCTAAATCATCAGGACCACGGTCGAAAAACGTGGCCATTTACGAGTCTTCCGATCATGTTTCACTGCTTGGTATCGGACTGGTGCGAAGGTGGCCGGTATCCTCACGAGCGAGACATTCGGCCATGAGTGTCCATGAGTGTCACTGGGTTCGCAAACCAAGGGGTCTCGCGGAATCGCTATTACTGCATTGAATGTTTTCATCCTTGATTTACAACTTGAGACACTATGAGCGTCGTCATCATTTCAGGCTCTGCGGGACTAATCGGCTCGGAAGCAACGCGATATTTTGCGCAGCGGGGTTTTGATATTGTCGGTATCGACAATGATATGCGTCGCGAGTTTTTCGGGAATGAGGCATCGACACGTTGGCAACAACGGCAACTTGAAAAGGAGTTGGGAAATTCCTATCGACATGTCGATGCCGACATCCGAGACGACTTGTTAATCAAAAACATTTTTGCCGAATTTGGTGAAGACATCAGCTTGGTCATTCATGCAGCAGCGCAGCCGTCTCACGACTGGGCGGCGAGTCAACCCCACACTGACTTTACCGTGAATGCAAATGGGACATTGAACTTATTGGAAGCGACCCGCATTTATGCCAAAGAGTCTGTATTCATTTTTACTTCAACCAACAAGGTGTATGGAGACAATCCAAACCACTTACCACTGATCGAGGCCGAGACACGATGGGAAATCGATAGAGCACATCCCTACTACCGCGGTATCTCCGAAGACATGTCCATTGATCACTGTTTGCATAGTCTGTTTGGCGCTTCGAAGGTCGCCGCCGACGTAATGGTCCAGGAATATGGGCGTTACTTTGGCATGAAGACAGTCAGTTTTCGAGGGGGTTGTTTGACCGGTCCAAATCATAGTGGTACGCAACTCCATGGTTTCCTGGCTTATCTGGTGAAATGCACCGTTTCACAAACGCCATATACCGTGTTTGGATACAAGGGGAAGCAGGTCCGCGATAATATCCATAGTTTAGATTTGATCTCGGCGTTTGACCACTTTTATCAAAATCCCAGATACGGTGAGGTCTACAACATTGGTGGAGGCCGATTCAGCAATTGCTCGATGCTGGAAGCAATTGACATTTGCCAACAGATCTCGGGAAGCGAGTTGAAGTTTAGCTATCGAGATGAGAATCGGATCGGTGATCATTTGTGGTACATCAGCGATTTGACCAAGTTCCAGGATCATTACCCTCAGTGGCAATTGACTTATAACGTGACCGATATTTGTCGCGAGATTTACGAGGCGAATGTCGATCGCTGGAGAGTTTCGGTTTTGACCTGATGATCGATCTAGGTAAAAAGAATTTGCTGGGCGTGAACATAAATGCGATCGATTACGATTCGGCAGTTGAGCAGATCGTTGACGCGGCGAAATCATCAACTTCATTTGGAGTTGCGGCGTTGGCGGTTCACGGAGTGATGACCGGAGTCCTCGATCCAATCCAGCGGTATCGATTGAACAAGCTTGAGCTCGTGGTGCCAGACGGGCAACCTATTCGCTGGGGATTGAACTTGATCCACAGCACTGGTTTACGGGAGCGAGTTTATGGCCCAACCCTCATGTTAAGAGTTTGCGAGGCTGCCGCACTCAACAAGTTGCCAATTTACCTTTTTGGCAGCACTGACGACGTCCTTAAGAGCCTGACGCTGAATTTGACAAATTTGTTTCCGGCATTGGAAATCGCTGGATCCCATGCATCACGGTTTCGAACGCTTGATCCGGATGAAAAACAACCAATTGTTGATGACATTAAAAACAGTGGTGCCAAACTGACCTTTGTCGGATTGGGATGTCCACGCCAGGAAGTGTGGACCTACGAATTCAAAGATTGCTTATCCATGCCCGTGTTGTCAGTAGGGGCAGCATTCGCATTTCATGCCGGAATGTTAAAACAAGCTCCATCCGGTTTACAGAACATGGGCTTGGAATGGCTCTTTCGATTGTATTGCGAGCCAAAGCGACTTTGGAAGCGTTATGTTTACCTCAATCCCTATTATCTTTCGTTGTTGTTTTTGCAATGGACGAAGCTCAAGCGTTTCGATACAAATGACACGCAAACGCCTTCGCGCGAAGTTCTTTACGGCTGATCGCTTGAAGGGTAAAATCACCCTGATCAATCATGAAACGTGGTATCGAGTTCATTGATAGATGCCTTGATAAAATACTCGGGGCGTTGTTCGGGCACGCAATGCAGACGCCGCGGACGGTTCGGTGTTTAAAGGCAATTAGTGTCGACCCCTAGGCGATTGGAAATGGTCTCGCAAGAATAGACTGAAGCGTTTATGAAATAGAACGCGAGTCTTCGTATTTAAGGGAACATGACGATTGTTGTCGCGATCTCTTTCTGTAAATTCGATCCCCATATTTCACTGGAAGTTTTTCCAGGCCCGTGACCGATACTCGGTTGCGAATAAAATATAGTTATGACCTGTTAACTCTTGAAAGCCATTGAGCTCAAATAATGTTACGTACCCTGCTCCGATCTAAAATCCACCGAGCCCATGTCACGGAGGCCGATTTGCACTACGAAGGTAGTATCAAAATTGACCGGGAACTCTTGACTGCTGCCGACATTGTCCCATTTGAAAAAGTCGAAATCTATAATGTCACGAATGGTCATCGTTTAGCCACGTATGCGATTCCCGGCACTGCGGGCTCAGGCGAAGTGTGCATCAATGGTGCCGCCGCCAGGCTAGTGAATCCGGGAGATACGGTCATCATTTGTTGTTACGGTGAGTTTCATGAAGATGAGATTGAAACTCACGTTGCGAAAGTACTGATTGTCGATGCCAACAATCAAATTATTGAAACGGTGAAACGAACACCGCTTGATGCGCTGTCAAACCAAAACTAGATCGGAATGAAGGGTTCACGATACACATCAGGTTCGACATTTCAGAAGGGCCTTGGTGGTGCATTGCACTCGATTATTTCTGCTATTTCTGTCGGATCCATATTTTCGCACCGCTTTTGAGTTCCGTACCATTATTTGTTTAAATTACTTATCTGATGTCACGTCAATTGCCAAAAACGACTGTACCTAAATCGTTGCTTGCTAAGCGACAACAGAAATTGCGAGCCGAGATTAAGCGACTGGAAGTCGACGCATTTCTGGTAACGGATCCGCTCAATGTAAGGTACTTGACCGGATTCACGGGGGACTCAAGTTATTTATTGGCGATGCCGCGGCGACTCTTTTTGATGAGCGACTCCAGATACGAGATACAGATTGCTGAAGAGTGCACGGATATCGATGTTGATATCCGTACCGCTAAGACTTCCACGCTTTCACGACTGGCCGCCATGGTTTCCGGCAATCATATCAAAAACCTTGCGATCGAAGCCGAGTCCATGACTTGCTTGTTTCGCAAGCAAGTCGCTGAAGAGTTGGCTGGCATCGAATTGATCGATACCGATTCAATCATTCTCCAGCATCGTGCGATCAAGGATAGCTATGAAATCGACACGATACGCTGGTCAATTGGAATCGCTGAACGTGCAATATCGGTGATCCGGGCGCAGCTCGTCGGAACCCAAACCGAACTTGAAATCGCCCACAACCTGGAGCACACAATTCGACAGTTTGGTGGACAGCGTTGTGCGTTTGATCCAATCGTCGGCGTAGGACCTCGTGCAGCGCTGCCACATGGATACCCGTCAAGCATGCAGATTCAGGCCTCGCCATTTGTACTGATTGATTGGGGGGCGCAGTTTAATGGCTATGCCAGTGACTTGACTCGAATTTTTGTGACCGGTAGAATCTCGGCCAAACTAAGAAAAGTTTACGAAACTGTGTTGCAGGCCCAAATGGCCGCAATTGAGAGTATTCGGCCAGGTATTGCCGTCGCTGAAGTCGATCGTGCCGCTCGATCGATCATCGAGCGGGCTGGTTATGCCAAGCACTTTGGACATGGGTTAGGTCACGGTTTTGGACTGCAAATCCATGAACTGCCCCGCATGGCCCCCACCAGCCATGGCGCGTTGCATCCCGGAATGGTTGTGACGGTCGAACCGGGGATTTATTTGCCCGATTGGGGTGGAGTCCGTATTGAAGATGACGTGCTTGTGACCGAAGATGGTCATGAGGTTTTATCGACGTTAACAAAGGAAT
>JBGTDM010000092.1:0-4949 GCA_041748315.1 Pirellulaceae bacterium | reverse complement strand
GGACAGGCCGACCTACTGTAGCTGCCGCTGTCCCCAGCGGCAGATGGCCCCTCTCGACGCTTTCCATGTGAGAAATGCGGGCTAAAATAGCTATGAGCCGGGGACAGAAGTTTGCGCAACATGCGTTTGACAGGATCTAGTAACACAATAAACACGCAATCGTCGAGGTGAACCATGCGTATGCGCAAATGGATCAAACGGATATGCCTGGGGCTGTTTGTCCTTGCGGGGATTTGTGGGCTGACCTGGCTTGGGTTCTATCTGCATGGCAAATCAGTGCTCAGCGACGAGCTGGCGCAATGGCGCGAGCGAGGGATCGAATTACGGTTGAATGACACGGCCCAAGCCCAAGGCGATCCCGCGCTGGAACGCCTCATGGCGGACATTAACTCGGTGCCGGAATCCTATTCGCAGGTGATCTATCGATACAAATACGATCAGGCGAACTCCGAAGACCTCAAGGAGGCGATCGCGGCGTATGCCGATGTGCTCCCCCGGATTCACGAAATTGCCAATTTGACTCCAGGCCCTTGGGGCGGCGAAGTGCCAGTTTCCCCCACTTTTTTTGACCAGCTTGAGCTTAGCGATCGGCGGAGTTCAGCCAGGAAAGTGGCCCAGCTGCTCGACGCCGAGGCCGCCAATTGGGCTGAACATGGCGCGCTGGACTCAGCGTCGGAATCGATCGCTACGGGATTGACGATCGGCCGACGGATCAACGAGCATCATGATTGCATCGCGATATTGACGGTTGTGGCGATCGACGGGATGATGATCGAACTGATCGAAACGCTCTTCGCACAGAGTGGCGTGCCTTCGGAATCGGTGATTGCGGCGCTTCAGCGCATCGACTACAGGGCGGACGTTCCGGCCATGCTGGCGGGCGAGGCGGAGGATTATTTAAGGATGTCCGAGCTCGTATCGAGTGAACCGCCGTGGCGACAGGATGCGCCGTACGCGCTTATTTGGCGGCAGGATGCGGCGTACGCGCTTCGGCAGTACAGACAGGTGATCGAGGCTGCCGAGAACAGTCACACGAAGTTGCAGGACCTGTCGTTCGATTCGGACCCGCCTGTGTGGGCGCTGTTTTACAAACGATTCGCGCTCCCGCTGGATGGCGTGACGATGGCGCTGGTCACGGCGCAGACGCGAGTAAATCTGGCGTTATCAGCGATTCATTTGCGCCGTTACCGCGACCAGCATGGAGCCTATCCAGAGAATCCATCTGAGGTCGAAGAGATGCCTTTGGACCCGCTTACCGGGGAGCCGTTCGAATACGAGCGTCTCGGTGAAGGTTTTGTTCTGACCAGCGCCAGCGAATTCAGAAATGAACTGATTGACTGGCGGTGGGAGAAGTAGAGTTCAGGTAGTAAGTCTATCCGTTAGTCCTGCTGCGCAAGGTATGTACGTCAGCCTTTCCAGGCTGACCCAATCCTCCCGGTTTGGCACAAACCAGGTAAACGGCCTCAGCCTGGAAAGGCTGGCCTACAGCTTTGCATCGAGCCGGCGCTGTAGGATTAGTCAGCCCCGAGGCAATCGATAGAGCAGCGAGCAGCAAGCAGTGATAGACAGAACAACCGTCGTGGTTTTTGATAAACAGATTCGGCAAGTGAAGACAGAGCATTTATCATCGAAACAAACTTTGAAAAAAGGGGATAGCAAGCATAGTTCAGTTAGGGCTGCGATCGCGGAACGATGGCGGAATGGGAAAGCTGAAGTTTCATTGAGGTGAAGTTTCTCACTGTCAGCAACTTGGATTCCGTCGGTGCTCAAAATCGGACAATGGAAAGAGAAATATTTTGGAAGCATTGATATTTCTTGCGGTTTGTCCTCGAAATCGGCTCGGCGCAAGAGTCGGCAAGCGTTGAATCGACAATGCCACGCCCCACGCCGTACCGGATCGCCGTTTTTCCTCTTCTTCTGTTACTTAATGGTAATTGTTTTCCTCGCATTTTTTCGGTTCATTGCATGTAAGATCGAACCAACCACATCAGACGTTTTTATCTGGGCATGTCGCTATGTCTCTGGCGAAAGAAACCTTATTGCTTCACGATCAGTAGTGAACGTCGCTGATCGTTTGTCTTAAAGACGAAGACCATCGTCCCTTTTGATAATGCTAATTCCGCTTCAAGTTGCCATTGCCAGAAATCGTCAATTTGCTGTCATTGACCATGCCTGGTTTTTCGCTTAGCACTGAGTAAACACCCTCGGAATAATTGCGTGCGTCGTCAAACGACTGATCGGTTGCTTGCTTGAACGTCTTGTTTTGGTCGCACCAATACGTCAAAAAGTGTAAATATTGTTGTGGCATGTAGTTCAATTTGGCGTTACTGGGCAGTTCACCCTCCGTCCCATTAACCGCTTGAGCACCGATCCCCTGCCATTCGCGCTTCAATGTTCCGCCAAGACAGTTACATTGATAGACGCTGCGCACATGCAAAGGGATTTGTCCATTCAAACGCCCTTGCTGCACCGGAATAAAGAAGTTCTCGCGGGTCAGGTACTCCTTCCCTCCCGTATCGTGACCTACGACTATATCAACTGATCCATGAGATAGCACGTGGATGTCCAATTGGTAGTTAGGGGCTAGTTGCTTGATTTTCGCCAGCACCTTGTCGGCCTGAAAATTTGAGTCCTCCATGACTTCGACATGTTGGTACTTGCCCTGGGTTTTCTGTAGAATCTTCGCTTTAGTAAATTCTTCGATCACAAGATCGCTGATCACGTCGATGAAGTGGTCGGCGGATTCGGTGCGGATCTTCCAATTGGAGGGACTGAGCAGCTTATTCGAAAGTGTAGTCAGCTTCTGGGCATACGTCGCAGAAGCGCTTACAAAGCCTGGATCCAATGGATTCGGCGTGTTGGTGATGGAATTAATGGGTGGTTTCGGTGCATCACCCAGATGGTTCACGACAAACGCATCCAAATCCGTCTTCACGCGAAGTAACGCCTGAGCAATGGACTCGTTCTTCTCAAGCTTGAACTCAATATCGCCCTCACTGCCCGTGTACACGATGTAAGGAACGTTCGGAAGGTCAGGGTAATTGATTTTTGCTTCCTTCAAGCTGCTGATAATGCCATTGTTCTCCAAGAGTACAAATATCGCTCTTTGAGACGGTGCTTGAGAAGTGTTTTTCTTGGTCGATCTACCTCGCACTCGCATCACCAAGTCGTTTTGCGCAGCATCACCTTCGAGTGTTTTCCAATCATTGTTCTGCTGAAACTGAAACTGTGAGAAAACGAAACGTTCGTCGTTGGTAATGTGGGCGGAGATGTTTCCCGGACTACCGGTTCGCTCTAGTTCGACAAAATAGCCTTGGCCGATGACCAATGGGAGCGATGGTGTAAACGTTGCCTGTAATGTGCCGGCATTGTTATTCACAACTTGGCTGCCTAACTCTTGTTGTGAGGTAGCATCCACCACGCGGATCAAAACCTCATAAATTCCGCCCAGTTTGACTTCCACCATCTCCAGCGAATTACCAGACGCCAGAAATTGTTGTCGAACTCGCCTGGATTTGGTTGCGAGTTTTGACGCTGCGGACCAAGTATTATACATAGTCACGGAAACACCTGCCGAAGTGGTCGGTGCGGCTTGGCCGCGTCGTCCAGTGGGTGCCTCTGTCACCTCAGGCTGGCGGGCTAATGTAATGTCTCCATTGTTGCGAACCGAGGGCTGCAATGATTGTCCGTTGACGTCCAGAATCTCCTTGATTTTGGAACGATCCAAGACCATTTGGTCGCCTTTCTCCGTCGTCAACTGCCACTGGCGGTTGTTGATCTGGCGAATCATCGTTCCGGTCACTGATTTGCCGTCGCTCATGTGGATCGTAAACACGTCATCCTTTTTCTTTTTTTGGGAAGCCTCGGATGCTTCTTCACTCGTTTTCTCCTTTTCTGCGGTTGATTGCTCCCGATTTTGATTGCGATTTCCCGGAGGCCGGCGGCCTTCCTGCGCACACACCGTTGCGGTCAGGGTAAGTGGATGAGCTTGAAATAAATTAAACATCCCAAGCACGACAGCAAACGTCAAAAAAAAACGGTTCATCATATTTCTCCTAATACCATTATTTGAAAACTCGGATCGACATCCTTGCGTGCCGTGAGGCCCCGCCAACGGATTCATACCGCGCAAATGGCGGCATAACTCACTAGGCGTTTGTCCCACCTGAAACCGGACCGATTTTTTTGAGTTTCCTCGTTTGCATGTTTTGCTCTCGAGATTTTCGAGAACTTTTCACTTAAACCAAAAAATGCCAAAGCATGAATGCCTATATTGGGAGTCATAGCGACGCTATCGTCGCAAATCTAAGGTGGACAAGCGGACACTTGAACGGGATGCTGGCGTTTACAAGTTTGACCTGGCGGAATTGAACGAATCGTGGCAGACGTGGGCTATGAATCTTTGAATCAATCTTGATGTGAGTATTTTGATCCACCTGCAAGATCGCCGTCCAACTCCTCGGCAGATCAAGTTCTTTCAAAGCGGTCCATTTCAAAATCTATCAACCAGTGGTTGATGTCTGCTTCAAATTGCCTGCTTCTAAAACTCACGGCCCATCCAGTCGGCCGAAGTTTATTAAACCCCAATTCGCTTGAACGTGACTTGGTGGCGCTTTTTGAGATGAATATTTTTGAAAACCCATGCGACGATTGTCCGGTTCCCGCATTTCAATCCGTCGGGGTGATGGTTGAAACCGCCTCGATGCGTCTCGAGCGAACTAGAAGAGTCATGGCTGCGGGCGCAACTTGCAACTTTCTGAATTGAATTGAAAAGATTTTGGTCCACAGATGTTGAAAAAGGTGTCAGGGACGGTCTTAAATTTAGTCAATTGGAAAATGCAAAAATATTTTCTGAATGAAGTATTTTGCTGTTGGTTCTGCTTGTCGAGCCGCCCAGGGCGGGATTTTTTGAGGGATGGCGATGGTGTTCAATGACAGTTTGATTCGGT
>JBGTDM010000091.1:0-6123 GCA_041748315.1 Pirellulaceae bacterium | reverse complement strand
GCGGTTCAACCGAAGAACCCTGCACGAGCTTTCACTGTACTCACTCACCTTCGCTTCGAGCTAGTATGGCTGTTTACGAGTTGTCGCCGCATGCGTGGGTTGAGCGGTCCTCAGCATAATCACAATGACAAGGCCTTTTTTGAAGATGGGACTCAGGATTAGAGTTTAGGTTTGGAAAGTGGCATTATTTGCCAATTGCCAATCACCCTGAGTGTCGCCCGCGCCGCCTACGGCAATGTCTAGCTTGCTTACGATCCGGCAGGGGGGTTACAATTGGGGCCGATCAAAAGGGTGACTTGCAAAATCTGGTGTACGACCTGCCTTCTCACCGGCTGCAACGCGATTATGGCGCAAAGGTTAACCGTCCTTTTGGTATGATCAGCGGTCGCGGGTGCGTAAAAGGGATCAGGAATGGATTCACGTCAGCGGAAAAGACACGATAATGTTCATGGAATCGAAATGTTTTTGCTGCGGACCGGTTCAAGTTTGGGGGTCAGCCATTTATAATCCGTGCTCCTGTACTTGCGGGCGTTGCCTGTGCTTGTTTCGACTACGGAGTAACTCCTTTGACCACACCAGGTAAGACATCAGAACCATCGGACTTGAATGAGCTCGTCCGCTATCCCGCGACGCGAGGAGCCCTGGATTGGCAGGATACCTGTCCATGGTTGATCATTTTTCGAGCGCTATCTGCGGCCTGCAGTCCGACGATTATAATTTTTGCATTGATTGCTACCATCGTCAGTCCCATGGGATTTTGGGTCTCTGAGCAAGTGTTTATTGATCAATCGATCCGGACATCGGTCGACTACAATTTTGCGGAGTATCAGTACAATCGCAGTCCATACCGCGGCGTATTTCCAGACCAAGCCACCACGTGGTCAGGTATTGAAGTGCTGGGGCATCAACTACGCGGTCTTGATCTGGTTTATCTTCAACACATTAGTGGCCCGACGCAGTTGATTCGGCTTGATAGTGGCTGGAGGCGATTTGCGTATTATTTAACAGGTTGGTTATGGTCGGTTGGCGTTTGGTCGTTGTTTGCGACGTGTATTTGCCGGGTCGCAGTATTGAGATTGGCTCGCAAGGAGTTGATTGGCATTGACGATGCCTTTCAGTTTGGTCGCCGAAAGTTTTTCGCATCGTTTACGGGCATTTTGATTCCGTTGTTTGGCGTGCTGGTGCTAATGATTCCGCTTGCCTTGGCCGGTCTATTGATGAAGCTTGATATTGGAGTTGCGCTGGTTGGCTGCTTATGGATATTTGCACTTCTAGTCGGTTTGTTGATCGTGATGCTGGTTTTTGGATTGTTGTTGGCTTGGCCTTTGATCATTGCATCCGTAAGTACCGAGGGGCAGGATTCATTTGACGCAATGAGTCGCACGTTTGCTTACTCCTATCGACGGTTAGCTCATTATCTTTGGTATCTCATAATCGCCTTGGCATTTGGCGGGGTGGTTTGGTTCATCGCAACTCAGTTCACAAACGGCGTCATACACTTTGCGCATTGGGGAACTTCGTTTGGTGCAGAATTTGCCGGCGAACCCGCTGCGCCAACGAGTCAAATCTCCGAGTTACCCGAGGCCTCTGGAGTGTTGCTGTTGGGAAGGAATCTAATTCGGTTTTGGGACGCTTTTGCCCAAACTGTGGGTGCCGCATTTTTCCATGGTTTTTTTTGGTGCACGACGTCAGCGATTTATCTCCTGTTGCGCAAGGACCTTGATCAGATTGACCTGCACGAAGTTTTTGTCGCCGACGAACCCACGCCAGACGAACTTCCGGAGCTGGAAATCGATGAAGATGGAATTCCACGAGTTAGACCCACGTCCCATTCCGATTCTTCAGAAGCCGCACGACCAACCGATGTCCAATCTAAAGACCATTAAGAATAGGAATTCGTACTCGATCGCATGCATGTTGCCCTTTTGTGGTGACCCCCCATGCCGAAACTTGCATTAACGTTTAAATAGGCAACCATGATGTTGAATTTGATCAGTGTGATCGGCTTGCTGACGATGCTTTTTTTTGCCTGGCTGATGAGTTCGCACCGATGGGATGTCAACTGGCGTCTCGTCTTGAAGGGGCTCGGACTACAACTGATTCTGGCTGTGATTTTTTTCAACTCGCAAAGTTGGACCTTTCCAAAACATTACCTGTCATTTTCGCAGTTCCAACAAACTGTCAATCAAGGTGGAGTAACGGAGCAGCAAGCCACATCCGCTCTGGAACAAACGTTTCGGCACGGAATCACGGTCGACGGAAGAACGTATGATAGCTTCCGGGCTCTTGTTGATGCGATTGAATCGGGTGATGTCGAGATTCAGCAGATCGATGCGTTGACGGAATCCGCTTCGGTTCGATTGCAGGTGCCAAGGTTTCCGCGAGGGATCTTATTTTATGGGGTCGAGCAGTTTTTTGAGTTGATTCAAAATAGCGTGAGTGCGGGTTCCAGTTTTGTGTTCGATATTCACGTGTCGCCGGAGGATGATCCGCCAACCCATCCCAAGGCGATATTGCGTACGTTTGCGTTTGGCGTCCTGCCGACAGTGATTTTTTTTGCGGCACTGATGTCGGTGCTTTACTATCTAGGATTCATGCAGCTATTAATTCGAGCGATGGCATGGCTGATGCAAAAGACGTTGGGAACAACCGGAGTCGAGAGCATGGCGGCGGCGGCCAATGTGTTTGTTGGTCATACTGAGGCTCCACTCGTGGTGGAACCGTACGTAAAAAATATGACTCGCAGTGAACTTAATGCGTTGATGGTCGGCGGATTTGCCACGATCAGTGGTAGTTTAATGGCAATCTTTGCTAATTTGGGAATCAGTGCCGGACATTTGCTGACCGCTTCGATTATTTCGGCACCTGCCGCTTTGGTAATCGCGAAAATTCTTCAACCCGAGACAGAGCAGCCTCAATCGATTGACGAACTTGAACAACGATTTGAATCAAGGGCAACGAATGTCATCGAGGCGGCTGCCAACGGTGCAGGTGCGGGTATGAAATTGGCAATCAACATTGCCGCAATGCTAATCGCGTTTCTGGCGCTAATCGCGTTGGTGGATCTTTGCCTGGGAGCGGTCGGTGGCCTATTCGGGTGGAATTGGTCGCTCAGCAACTTGTTTGCCATCCTGTTTTGGCCGTTGGCCTGGTTGATGGGAATAGAAGTTGGCGATTGTGCGGTAGCGGGTGATTTGCTCGGTAAGAAATTAGTCATTAATGAATTTGTTGCCTACTTAGGCATGAATGATGTCATTCAGGGAAAAATTATTGATAAAAGTTTGTCCGAACGAAGTCAGGTTATTTTAATATATGCGCTGTGTGGGTTTTCCAATTTTGGGGCGATCGGAATCCAATTGGGAGGGATCGGCCCCTTGGCACCCAATCGTCGTGCTGATCTGGCGCAGCTTGGCTTGCGTGCGATGTTTGGTGGAATGTTCGCCTGTTGCATGACGGCATGTATCGCCGGAATGTTTTACGGTTGGTTTTAAGTCGCGTGGTCTGAGTTGCAATGGTCTGGGGTGCTGTGCAATCGATGAGCACTTTCGATATGCTGTTGTTCGGAAAGTTCTACGTTGTTGATTATTGAGCAAGTAAGTGAAACGATTTTTTCGGATAACTGGCAAGAAGCGCGGCACCCGATTGACGGGTTCTCCACGAATGCGAGGTTTGGGCGAGGTCATTGGGTCGTCGATTCTGGCTCTGGCGGGTGTTGTCTTTCTATTGATGGTGCTTGTATTTCAATGGAATGCCTTGCGGACAGCCCAATCCCCAAGCTGGACCGTGTTTGCACTACAGGGTTTGTCCGCCATGGCGATGCTGATCCTGGGACTGTGGGGTATTATTCGGGTCCTTTGGAATGCAAGCGCATCCGTGGAGCGCCGTGGAGCTCTTGTTTCTCGAGCGCGCGAGATCAATCCGCTCCATGACGTCAATCCCGTCGACGACGACTGGCCTGCCGTTCCTGTTGATTTGTTTTGGCACGTCTTGCCTGGCGAACACCTGCGGTTCCAGTTGTGGCCAAAACAGAAGCCGCGATGGAATTTGATCTTGTCGGGGGTCCTGGCGATGGTCTTTGTTACCGTGACATCGATTTTAACGGCGATGAATTGGGACTCGATCAATCTTGGTTCGATCGATGTGCTGGGCATGTTATTGAATCTCGCTTTGATTATCGCCAGTATTTGGTCATTTCGATTATTTGTTCGTCAGCTCTTGAAAATCACTGGGATCGGACCGACGCGAATTGAGATTAGTGAATTTCCTCTTCGAGAAGGCGAGACCTACGAGTTTGTGTTGATCCAAACGGGACGAATTCGCATCAGGGTGATCGAGGTGATGCTCAACTGTATTGAGGAAGCAACATTTCGAGACGGCACAGATTTGCGCACCGAAACTCGCGAGGTCTTCGGTTTGCGCATTTTTCGTAAGCGTGGGTTCGAATTAAAACCGAAGAATCCGCTAATTGAACACAGTGCACTTACTCTACCGTCCGCTGTAATGCATTCGTTTCAATCGTTGAATAACAAAGTTCGCTGGCAATTGACGGTATTATGCCAGGCTCGTGGTTGGCCTGATCTTTGTCGCACCTTCCCCATATTGGTGGCACCGGCCACGAGTAAAGGTCACAACCGAGATGACGAGCGGTAACATGGAATCCATTCAATGCAACTTCGGATTCGGAAAACGTCTGCCAGGTTTCGAGCCAGCAAGTGTCCTCACGTATGAATTTCAATTGCGTGGGGAGGACCTCAAAGGAATTCAAGCGATTGAAACCAGTGTGCTTTGGCACACGATAGGAAAAGGGGATGAAGATATCGGCGTGCACTTTTTCAATCGCTATGGCAAACGGGAATTAGCGGAACGAGATCTCTCGGTCGTCTTTGAGTTTTCAACCGAGCTGCCCAAAAGCCCGCATTCCTATTTGGGACAGATTGTGAGTATCGAGTGGTTGGTTCGCGTCAAATTGTTTCTAAATCGCGGTAAGCCACTCGTCTTTGATCACCCCATTCGTTTGGGTGCTGTCCTTTCAGCAGATCGACTTGGGAGTTTAAGCAATTTGGACCGGTACGCCGAGGGTGACGTGGAATGATAAACCCTTTTGCAACTCAGTATGTCAAACCAGGCATGATCGAATTTGTTTTCCAAACGACGAGCTTGTCATGCGTTATCGATTCCTGGCTTCAAGCTGGTTTTTGCGGACAGATCGTGGGCCCCCATGGGTCCGGAAAATCGACGCTGCTACATGCGATCGCTCGGGTTTTGCAAACGAACGGTTGCGACGTGAGATATGTTCAAGTATGTAAATCGGCTCGACCATGCAAAGGTGTCATTGTCCGGGACGTTGAGGTTAAATCAGATCATCAACCCGAATCGATGTTGTCGTTAGACGTCGAACAGCTTGGTTCGGTTTGCTGGCCAGCTCGGGTGAACGTCATCGACGGATTTGAACAGCTCGATTGGGCAAGTCGGACTGGCCTGCGGCTTTACACCAGAAGGAAAGGTCATGGCCTCCTTGTTACGACGCATGCTCCGAAAAGTTGGCCTGCGACCGTGCATTCGACTCAACCGAGCGTAAACCTGTTCCGGAGTTTGTGTCGAGGGCTACTCGATCAAGTTGATATGGGCGATCAGTTGATCGACGAAGCAATGGTCGAAAGTGCTTTTTCGCGATCGAGTGGCAATATCCGTGAAGCGTTTTTCTACCTGTATGACCGATATCAGGAAGAGCATCGTCGTTGTAACACTGGTCTGCAACCTGGACAGAACATTTAGAACAGGTGCCAAATGTCGGGACATTGTGGCCGTGAATGTTTGGCGGTTCAGATTCGCACCCCCGCTTTTCGACACCTGCTATTTTACAAACTTATGTTGCTTTAACCAGTTGAAAGCATCTTCAATTGCCGGTTGCAGGGGGCCGATGGCGTATCCGAGTTCACGTTGGGCTTTTGCGCTCGTGTAGTAGTTGAATTTCTGTGCAATCGCAATTGCGGAAGAATTAACTCTTGCTTCGATGCCTGGCACGATCCTTGTGGCATCTCCCAAACGCCCGATGAATCGAGCTAACCTGTCAGGAAGTCCATACTTGGGCCACTTCTTTCCAGCAAGTGCCGAAAAGTATTG
>JBGTDM010000090.1:0-13862 GCA_041748315.1 Pirellulaceae bacterium | reverse complement strand
ATGTTGGATCGTGCCAGGCTACCCGCCTAGTCATCGTTCGGTAACTCGAAACGAGGGTGCGATTTTGGACTGATTCTTGATGGTCTTCGACCAAACTTTGATCGACGGCGGTATAAACCTGGCAAGTGAGACCGGCTACCGATTAAGCCCCGCTCATAATGTTTTGCCAAGTGTCTAAAAAAAAAGGCAAGCCATCGCTCGCCTTTGATCTAAATTTTAACATGCTGTTCGGAACCTCGCGTGATCCATGCGATCGAGTTTTCGACTCGAATCACAAAGCTTACTCGCGAGGGCGCACGGCACCGATCAAGCCGCTATAGTCGACTCGGTCTTCGTCATGCCACAATGGTTGGCCCATTTGCACGCGATTTCGCAGCGTCTCGATTTTCTCGTCCGACCCGGCTGGCGCGTCCGTTGCCTGAAATTCATCGGTGGGCTCCGGACAATAGTCTTCATCATGGCCATATTTGAGAATTGCCTCAAATACGTTGGTTACCTTTTTTGAACTCATTGGTGGGGTTCCTAAAAATATCAATAGGGGGTCTATCTAATTGTTTTCCGGCAGTGAAAGCTCGAACTGGTATGTTGAATCCCAAAAATTTGCAAGTCCACCGGAAAACCGACCTAATGTCAGTTGCCTTTGAATTGACAAATCTTCGCGTAAATCTCGCGCCAAATGACGATTTTTTCAAAATCAACTTTCAGCATCGAAAATCGTCCACCACATAACGGTCGGGAGTGCGAACTTTCGCTGATCTAAAAGCTTGATTTCCTGTTCCGAGATGATGACCGGGCCGAACGGTACCAGAGGCAAAAGTACCCAATAACTGGCCCAAAGTTCAGCAAGCCCTCTCCTTATTATCCATTCTTAAGTCCGCAATTCATCGAAGCCGAGATTTGCTGAAGCTTGTTTCCGGTACCTTACGAGATCGATCTGGCAAAGATTTTCGTCCCGTAAATGCGCTACGGAAAACGAAGTCTCAAGCGACCTCAAAATACAGGCGGATTGGATAACATCCTTGATCAAATGGCAATAAAACGAATACCGGGGTTTCCACTGCTCTTCATGACGGTCATTATTGATTGTGTACGCCCAAAGTCAATCATTTTTTCGTCTCAAGACTGCAATTTTTCATTGTTTTCGTTGGTTATGGTCAGCCTTTGTCCAAGCTTGAAGATTTGTCGGCTAGGTAAATTCGGTCACCACGCGGTAAACGTTTATTTTGCCTCCGGCACAACGGCAGAGAAGTCACCATTCGGGTCGTTTAAAGCTGACTGTTTAACCGAAATCAGCATTTTGCTTGATTCGAAACTCGTTCTCCAGTTTGACGGCATCAAAACATCGCTTAGTCCTACAGCGCAAGGTATGTACGTCAGCCTTTCCAGGCTGACCCCATTCTTCCGGTTTGGCACAAACCAGGTAAACGGCGTCAGTCTGGAACGGCTGACCTACAGCTTTTCATCGAGCCGGCGCTGTAGGATTAGTTAACTAACGCGTCGCCAGCCCAGTCCATTTTGTCAAAAAATCTCATTTTCAATTTGCACCTACCATGACCCATCCCGAGCCATCGCAACTTTGGATTCAGAAAGAATTTGTTCTTCCCTCGTTCCCTCGAGGTTTTCACCTGATCACTTCATTCGTGTTGGACGCGCTTTCCGGTACCGAACTCCCAAACTTTCGCCTCGGTTTACTGCAATTGTTTATCAAGCATACTTCGGCCAGTCTGACAATCAACGAGAATGCAGATCCCGAAGTTCGAACCGACCTGGAACTTGCATTCGACCACGTCGTTTCGGAAACACTACCATTCGATCATATTTATGAGGGATCCGATGATATGCCGGCCCACGTTAAAGCAGCCCTAATCGGAAGCAGTTTGGCGATTCCAGTAACCCAAGGTCGCTTAAATCTGGGGACATGGCAGGGTATTTATCTGTGCGAACATCGTAATAATGGTGGGAATCGCTCAATTGTGCTTACGGCAAATGGCATTCGCTGAGTTGGCACCATCGACTCGGTACTGAGAAAGGCAAAATACCCCAAAACAATCCCGATCAGAAACCATGGCTAAGTTTATTATCATTACAACGTCTTGTGACGACCGAAATGTACTGGAAGCCATCGCTTGCGAGCTCGTACAAAATCGCCTGGCAGCCTGTTGCCAAATTCAAAGCCCAGTCACCAGCGTTTACCGTTGGAACGAGACAGTTAATCGAACCGAAGAATGGATTTGTACCATCAAAACAAAGTCGGCTGCGTTCTCTCAGATCGACTCACTGATTCGCAAACTCCACAGTTATGATGAGCCTGAAATAATCGCCACCGAGATTGCCGCCGGCAGCCAAAGTTACCTGAACTGGGTCGATCATGAAGTCGAAATCACAGAACAATAGCTTATTTTAGTTTCCATTCCCTCGAATCATTTTCGAATAACGGGTCAAGAGTTCGGGTCCGTCACCGTTGCACTTATCAAATATTAGTTACTCGATGAATTGTCGACGTATTTAGATTTACGATCAACGATCCAAGTCGAGCCAAGGGTCGGCCCACCGGAAATGAGCGAACCCAGTATCAAAGCGACAACGCAAAACGGTTTTTAACTCCCCAGGCAACGTCTCAAGAGCCTGATATCTCAAGTGTTTTGCCCATGGCATGTCACGCCCAATTCGACTTTTTCCCATCCAGGAGGTTGGATGAAATCGGAAACCCGATCGCTGGGCGTTTGCGAAGCCTGTCAAGCTCCTGCGATTATTTTTTCAACGCCACTAAAATTCGCTTGACATCAATTGTACCCATAGCTACAATCAACCGATGTGTAGCAGATGCTACATTTTGCTGATGCGGTTGTGTTTTGGAAAACGACTTGTATTAGCAGATCGACAGCTCACCCGTTCGAACGATTTGAGTTCGCTTGTTTCTACCATGACCGATAGCTCAAGGAAAATGCCATGAGAACAAACATCGCCACTCGATCCCGTGGATTCACACTGATTGAATTATTAGTTGTGATCGCGATCATGGGGATCTTGATGAGTCTATTGATGCCGGCGGTACAACAGGTTCGCGAAGCAGCGAGGCGCACCCAATGCGCAAACAATCTGCGGCAAATCGGAATTGCCATGGGAAATTACTACAGCAGTTTTCGACGATTTCCATCTGGATTTCAGTCGACCCCCACGTCGGACGGCACGGTGCCCGCAGGAGTTTACATTGACCCGACGACGTGGAATGCCAGTCCGGGATGGGGATGGGGGGTTCAGATACTTCCGCAACTTGAAGAAAACAACATTTCGGAGCAAATCGATTTTCGATTGCCAATCTGGGCATCCGTGAATCGAGGGGTAATCGAAACGCAAATCGACACTTTCCTTTGTCCGTCAGCAACCGGCGGGGATCGACCATTCGTGGTGGTCGATGGGTCCAATAATCCCTTTTCGCCGGATGGCAATACGCCGTTGATTCTGGGGCGGTCGCATTACTTGGCTAATCATGGGCAGGAATCCTTTTGGGGTTCTGAAGCAGGGGCCGATTTAACCGCCGAAATCTTTACCAACATCTATACGAGTGCAACGACGATTGTCGATGTCTATGGTGATATCTCCAGAGTTGCGGATGGTCCATTCTATCGTAACTCCAGGACCCGCATCCGTGATGTCTCGGATGGAACGACAAATACGATTTTTTTCGGCGAGCATTCCTCGGCGCTCAGCGACAAGACATGGGTGGGTGTCGTCCCGTCAGCGATCGTTCATCCAAGAATGTCGGCCCCGGAAAATGGCCCCGACGGTGCTGCGACATATGTGTTGGGTCATTCTGGGCCGTCTGGGGGTGAACTGGATATCACCGGATTTCCAATCATGCATCCGATCAACTTTCCAACGCTGCATGTTGGACAAATGTTCGCCGAGCACCCCGGCGGCGGAAATATCGCCTTTGGTGACGGTTCAGTACGATTTGTGTCCGAGCTGATTAATCCATTCGTGTTCGCGGAACTCAGTAGTATGAATGAGGGCGAGGTAATTCGCGAGGAGTATTGATGACCGACAACATTTTGAACAAGGGTTGGTTGGCAGCGGCATTGGGACTGCTTGCGGTCGGGGTGATCCTGGGACCAATCTTGAGCCGTCACTGGAACACTTACGGCGACTTGAGTCAGGAAGGCTACCAATTGGCAAGTAGCTTGGCTGCAGCGGCAAGTACGCAAAATCTTGAACGCATCGAAAAGATCGAAAAGCTGTCGTCCAACTTATTCGGTGAGCAACGGATCCACGATCAGGAATACCGATATATTTCCCAAATTTGTCGCATGGCAAGAAACGGCAACTGGGATAAGGCAACTCGCGAAGCCAGAAAAATGTTGTTAGATCAGGTGCGAACGACTTCGCAATGATCGACGATTCAACGAAACCGATTTGACGAAACCAAATCGATGTGGGTGGAATCGACGCCGATTGAATAGGCCGACTCAGTACTACGATGACGCTGGCTCAATAAAAAGAGGCGGTCAAGTTCAAACGTATGACCGCCGCATCGTAGCTTGCTTGTTTGTTTTGTCACTTTTCAGCGTCAAAACTCATCTCATTTATGCGCGTCGTGACACGCCTTGCAGTTGGTTGCTTTTTGAAGTAATTCGTCAGCACCCTCTTGACCCAGCATCAACCGAGTCGCTGCCACCAAAACCTGGGTTGAAGCATTTTGCCAATCTTCCAATTCACCCTTTGGCGGTTCGTTGTCCAACATATCAACATAGAGACCTATCAGCTCTTTCAATTCTTCTTCTGTTGCTTCGCCTTTTACGGCTTTCTTCATCAACCCTTGACCCCCATGAGCTTTCTTCATTACATCCGAGATCGAATTCTTAGGACCGGCAACCGCGGCTTCCTCGGCTTCAGGAGTCTGGGTGATCGAAGAATAGGTCACCAGATAAACCGCCATCATTAAACCGACAATCATTTTCATGAGAAGCCTCTCGAAACAGTGTATGGAAAAACAAACGTCCGTATTGTAATCACATGAAGTTTAAGATACCAGACAGAGACTTCGAGTCAACACAATTTTCGATTGGCGTATTGGGCGAAAGACGCATGGGATTCGCCGCCAATCGGCGTCGTTCCAGGTTCCGGTGACCGCTCCTTGCCAAGTGTTATTCCAAAGCAAAAAACAAAATCCGGACGCGAATCCAACGGGAAATATTGACAACAAATTGCACGGACCGGGCCCTAAATCAGGTCCTAAATTCGGCCAAAAAATCGAAATTCGGTAAAGAAACGTTAAACCATTCCAGTCGCTTCGATCGATCGACCATTCCGTCACCTGAATCGTGTGGATAACGGCTTGTCCAATCGAACCCGAGGCAGCTCCCTGGCTTTCTTGATAGTGAGTGGTACGACTGGCTTGAAGCCACGGTCATTGGACGTTGACTGTCTCGATGGTTCGATCGAGCCGCTTGCTTTCCAACTGCGAACGGTGATTAACAGTCAACCTCGACCTGGACGATGCCGATGCTAACGCCGCCAGACTGATTTTTCACATTTTTTCAAGCAATTTGCATGGGGGTCCGAGCCTTGGTCACATAAAGACTCCCAATTGCGGATCGTCATGGGACCCAGGGGCACAGTCGTAGACGTTCGTCAAACGAGTCGGGTACGACCATCCAATTGGAGGGTCAGTGGAGTGGTCGTCGGCTCGATTTCATGGAACGACTTGCTTGCCTGAGAACGCGTGACCAATCCAAGTCCGTCGTCGACGCGTGATCGGTGAAGTATATCAGACATTTGTGATTGGCGATTCGAGTTTTTAAGCTACAATTGATGCGGATGCTGTGCTGAGTATTGACGATACTTTAGCGTAACGCGTACTGATGACAACGATTGATCCGATTGCGAACCGTCCTTGAGACATTGCTCGGATCGGATACGGTGATTGGCGACATCATTGCGCAAAAATAACTGAAACCCCTTGTCTAAGTCTATTGTCTGTGGTGTCAAAAAACGGAATTAAAATCAACGAAGCTCGTCAGGTCGATGCACCTCGGTCATCCAAGGCTCGGCGATCTCAGGCATCGTGGGTGCGATGCAGCGACGAAGAACTATTGGACTTTCGGATGTGTGATCTCGGGTTGGAGTTGGCGAATTCTCCAATCGTGAGGCGAATCGATCGGTTATACGATGAGTTGGCCTCGCGTGGGATTCGGTTTCGCCCACATTGTTGGCTAGGCGATGAGTGGTTTTCTCCCGATGACGTGCCTGGCATTGCGATCCCCTTCTACTTGGCCCACCCTCGGTTGGCGAGTTTGGAACGCAAGCAAATGTTAGAGGTGGAGGGAGGGAATGAACGATGGTGCATGCGGATTTTGCGGCACGAGGCTGGCCATGCGATTGACACCGCTTATCAATTGTATCGCCGCAAAGGATACAGGCAGGTGTTCGGCGACTATCGCGCACCGTATCCCGACTACTATCGACCGCGTCCCCAAAGTAAACGTTTTGTTCAGCATCTTGAGCCTTGGTATGCACAAAGCCATCCGGCAGAAGATTTTGCCGAGACGTTTGCGGTTTGGCTGACTCCTGGAAGCCACTGGGAGACCATTTACGAGGGATGGCATGCAAAGAAAAAGATCGAATACGTCAACAAGTTGATGACCAACTTGGCAAAAATTAAGCGGCGCTCCCGGGCGAAGATCGAACCGGTCAATCGCTTGACGAAGACATTGCGTGAACATTATCAGCAACGGCATCAACGCTACAGTATCGACTGTCCAACTGGGTTCGACCGCGATTTGAAAAAGCTGTTTAGTGAACGGAAAGTGCGCCCCAAACAGAAAACAGCGGCTGTATTCCTGGTCCGTCACCAAATGGACCTGTGCTCGGTGGTTTCACATTGGACGGGCGAATATCGCTACAATGTCAACCAAGTGTTGCGAGAAATGATTGAGCGCTGTCGTGCGCTCAAGCTCTATGTGCCAATTGATGAATCGGAGGTCAAGTTTAATGCTGCAGTGATGTTGTCGGTACACACGATGAACTATCTTCACGGTGGAATGCACCATATTGCACTATGAAAAAACGACGCATTCTGGTCCTCATGCATGAATTGCTGGTTCCACCAGAGTCGATGGATGGCTATTCGGAAGAAGAGGTTAATGAGTGGAAGACTGAATTCGATGTTGTCACGACGCTGCGAAACCTCGGTCACGATATTCACCCTTTAGGCGTTAGTGACAATTTGGGACTGCTTCGCGACGCGATTACAGATTTCAAACCGCATGTGGCATTCAATTTGTTGGAAGAGTTTCATGGTGTGGGTGTCTACGATCATCATGTGGTCAGTTACCTCGAACTGATGAAACAGCACTACACGGGATGTAATCCTCGAGGCATGTTGTTGTCTCACGACAAATCGCTGGCGAAAAAAATTCTCACGTTTCATCGCATTCGAACTCCACGATTCATGGTCGTACCCAAGGGGAAAAAGACGCGCCGATTAAAAAATCTTCAGTTTCCATTGCTCGTCAAATCGGCACTTGAAGACGCGTCGCTGGGGATTTCCGAGGCTTCCATCGTGCATGACGATCAACAGTTGAATGATCGAGTCGCCTTCGTTCATGACGAACTGGAAACGGATGCGATGGTTGAAGCGTATATCGAAGGTCGCGAACTTTATGTCAGTGTGATCGGAAATCGACGGTTGACGACCTTTCCGATTTGGGAACTGCACTTTCGAAATGCACCTCAGGATTTTCCAACGATCGCCACCGCTCGAGTCAAATGGGATGAGGATCACCAACGAGAACTTGGCATTGAAACCAATGTGGCCGAGGACCTGGATGAAGCGACTGAAAATAAGATCAACAATATTGCCAAACGAGTCTACCGTGCCTTGAGTTTAAGTGGCTATGCGCGCATGGACCTGCGGTTGAACGCCAATAACGATGTGTACGTTCTGGAAGCGAATCCCAATCCCAATCTGTCCTATGGCGAGGATTTTGCCGAATCTGCTGAAGCTGGAGGGATCTCCTACGAAGGTCTACTGGACAAAATCGTTTCACTAGGGCTGAGTTATCAAGCTGAATGGCGATTGGCGCAACCCCAGTAAATCCTGTGACTTGACGCACGTACGTCGGGGATGCGGGAACTGACAAACTTTAGAATTCGACCCGTTTTTTGAGTGGATAAAGTTGAAAACGCGGGTTAATCCATCGGCATAATCTTGCAAATTAGGCTGGAAAATTTCGGCAAAGGGTCGATAATTAACAGGAGTAGACTTTTATCGGGGGCGAAATTGGAATCGACCGGATAGATAGAAGCGCTGGTCGCGTGTCGTGGTTAGTCAGAAGGCCACGTAAAAATCTGACTAAAAACTTTAATTGCAGAAGATAACACCTTCGCATTGGCTGCTTAAGAAAAACGGTAGCCCCAGTTGATGGACTTTGCTGGAGAGTCTTGAAAACTGGTCGCCAATTCCAGATCGCTGCAAACCATGTCGAGTACATTTGTGGCTAAAAGCGGTTCTTGACTAGCTCAGCAATCAGTCTGTCGATTGACGGAGAGTCGAGCGAAATCCAAACAATCGACTACACATGTAGACGCCATCGTGGAAATGTCGCGGGACGCGGGTTCGATCCCCGCCGCCTCCATTTTGATCCGAGACGCAATGCGGCTCAGGCAAATTCAGGCCTGGAAGTTCATTCTTCCGGGCCTCGTTTTTTGCGCCACGTATCGCGGGATTTTGTCACTCGGCGATTGTCGCTTCACCCGAATCGCGTGACTCACCCCCTCGGCGATTTTGCCAAAAAAGGGCTCGAAGTGCTCAAAAGGCTCGGAACGACGTGACTCACCCCAAACGAGTCACGCGACGTTTCACCCCATAAAACACGGCATTTCCGAAAACCACTCTGCGTGACTATTTTTGTGCACCTGCCAGTAGACGTTTCAACCACAACCCGCGTCACGCTTTGGACGAGTTCTGCCGACGCGAATACTTGGAGATTACAATTGCGATAGGCCAGAATGGCATTTATTGAAAAACGAACGATTCTCAATTCGCCCAGGGTGGCCTTTGACGCTTCGGACGATGTGACGAACGGCACCGCTGGGCCGGCGCGCTCTGCCGGTAGCCGGGTGGTTCAACATGTTCAAAGACCTTCGCCAGCGTCCGCCATTTGATCCTGCATTTCAGACAAGCTGCTCGCTTGCTCAGCCCTCCAGTCAAGACTCGACGACCGGCTCCCCTACAAAACTCCATGTCAACGTACATTCCAGGCAAATTCCAGGTACATTTTTGACCGTCAGGAGATACAGATTTAAAGTTCCCATTCCTCCCAAGTTAAATCGTGTTCCACAGTGCGCGTTGCGTTGATATTGGTACTCGATATTTTGTGCCGTGCGATTGAGAAGTACCGCTAAGACAAGGCCGTTAAGCCACCATTTTTGAACCAATGCCGACACCGCGAAGTGCATTTGATAAACGGTGAACCCGGAGTTTTTCCCAAAAAAGCTTCTCTCGCATCAGCGTCAAAAACTGATAGCTTATACACGAGAGGATTAAATGCCGTTTGAATCCCTGATAGCGGAAGTGGTCGCCAGTATTTTTCTACTTTTTTAGTTGCACGCGCCATTTTTTGTTTGACTTGTTGTTTTCAAATCATTAACAATAACTGCTTCCGATTGAAATCGCGGATGATTCAAGTCACCAGTTTTCAGGATTGACCAAGCGTAGCTCGCATTGCCACGTGATGTGAGGTCGAGTTGTTTTAGGGGTCACGAGGGGCCCAGAATGGAATCTCAGATAAAAACCTTTTGAAATGCTCGGTGCAGTGAAACGAGCGACGATACCTTCAATTCACGGAGTTGCCAATGAACATCTTCGCCTTGTTCACGATCCCCGTTCTCATTGCACTCACCAGTCACCACTCACCACCTGATGGTATTGCGCCCCGGTTTACCAACGTTGTTGCCGTCAACGAACATACGGTCGAAATCTCGTTCGACCACAATGGCTGTCCCTCGGAATGCAGCCCCGAATGGAAGCCGTATATCGCCATCAATCGCATTTCAGGAGATGGCTGCCGAGATACGTTGCTCAAGGAATATCTGATACCGACTCCACTTTGTCTCCCCGGTTCGCACACCGTCACGGTCGACCTGCGGCATATCGAAGGTACCTACGAGATGTTCATTGTCATGGACGATCCGTCGTTGGAATGCTTTGGGACTTTCGCGGAATCGTTTTCGATTCATCTCGACGCTAACGGCAATCCAGTCGTCGACTTCACACCCCCCGATCCTGTTGGTCTTGGAATGTTTGAACCCGATGATGGCTGGCTCCCCGCAACTCCCTTGGCTGCATTTTGTGGCTTCGAGGCGGCCGATGTCCTGGGCGGAGAAATGAGTGTGGGAGATACTGCTGCCTGTTCCCCTTATCAAGAATTGATTCCAGGCGAAGTGTTGTGGAGTCTGAATGATGCGGCGGGTGGATGCCAATCTTGCTTTGGAACCGACAATGGCGCAGGGGGTTTCAGTCCGCTCGGACCCGGTTCCATGCCGATTGCTTCGGTCGAGTTCCGCATGCTCAATCATCTGGCTCCCTATCGCAGCAGCCTGGGTTTGGGGGTATTTCTCCCCTTTGACATGACGGTCGATGTGTTTGAAGCAGCCTACACCAATTACCCCATCATTCGCTTCGTGGATGCTCCGACCGGTCGCGTCGTCCATTTTTATGACGTGCGCCCTGGTTTTGAACAAGAAGATGAAGAGGATGGCGTACTCCTTGATCGCTGGGGCATCTACAAACAGGCCCTGCTTAGTGGTAGTCAGGTGTCTATCGAACGTTGGAACGGCGAGGTGATGGAATTCGAACTGTTCACGGAAACGGCCGCGTTCGATATTCCGGAGAACTACAATCCGGAACCACTCAAGGATCGAGTTGGTCGGCTTACGAAATGGAGCCTGCTGGGTCAGGAGTACAACATCACCTACGGCGACGAGTTCGAGTTCAGCACGATCGAGGACGCAGCCGGGAACACGATCACGGCGACCTGGGGAGATAAACAGGCTGGCCGACCGGCACTCTCTCAGTTGACGTTACCCAATGGCGTGGTCGCCAACTTCGTTTACACCGATCACATCCTGACCGAAGTTACGCGTGGCGCAAGTGGACAATCGCCCATTTGGAAGTGGACGAATGGCGTTTCGGCTGGCGGCAACAACACCGTTCGCATGGACATCGACAGCCCCACCCGCGGCCAGCGTATCTATCGATTCCCCGACAACTATCGTGGGCTCAGTTGCGAGTATCTAACGAATCCACTGCGAGTCATCCATTCGGTTCGCATGGCCGACGATGTCACACACGTCGTGCGGGTCGCCAGCGACCCGGAAGATGTCGAATATGCCGTGATCCATTATGGTGATGGCAACTACACCCGTCTGATCGAAGTCCAACTCGGCATGTATTGTCGCAGTGCCTTGAGCTTTACATACGATCCGAACGGACCCGGTGGCGTCGGCAACTACAGCAACATGATCTTCCCAGCAGAATCGTCTCAAAACGTATGGCCCCCTGGTGGAGGAACCAACGGCGGAGGCGGTATCGGTGGCATCCAGAACCTTCACTTGTACGCGATTCAGCTTTTCAACGTCACTCCCACTTCATCCTTCACACTCCTCACTCCCAACTTCACATCCGCTCCTCCTTTGAATGTCGACGAGCGGGAATGGATACTCGGTGCACCCCCAGAACGCAAGACCGATTGGGGAGAGACGATCGACCTGGAGTACGACGAAGACTATTTTCTCACCAAACGCACTTATTCCGACAGCACCACCGAAACCTTCCTTCGCGATTCCAATAAACGGGTCATCCGCTACAAGGACCGGCTCAATCGAGTCACCCGCTACGAATACTCCGGTTCTCGGCTGACGAAGCGGACGGTCGGCATCCTGGACAACGGTTCCGGCGGCGATATCTACACCTCCCAGGCCGCCGTTTACGAATCGATTTACGATGGCGCGGGACGGCTGATTGAATCCCGCGATCCGCTGTACAATTCCTCGAATCCCGAACTGCACAGTACCAAATACACCTATGGAACCGACGTCGGCGATAAGCTCGGTTTGTTGGCGACGATCCAGCCGTCGGCCGATGCACTTGGCCAGTCACGACCGACCACCACACTCACCTGGACGAGCAACGGTCATTTGGAGCAAGTCGAAGACGCGCTTGGCCACATCACACTGTACACGCGCGATGCGCTGGGCCGCGCCATCGAGACGCAATACGCCGACGGCACGACCGAACAGAGCCTGTATGGGACCGCCGCTTCCGGTCAAGCTGGCTTGATCGTGGCCAGCAAGAACCGCGTCAATGTGGTCGATACGAGCGAATACGATTCACTGCACCGGCTTGTGCAGCGGACTCGTGCGGCCGCCATCGATCTGGATATCCTCGATGGCCAAGCGCACGATCAACCGATCACCGATCCAACCCAGCGCTCGGTGACGACGTACGACTATCACGATGGCAGCCACATCACGCACAGGACGACGACCGATGGACGCAAGACCGAAACGCTGCGCGATGGTCTGGGCCGGACGTTTGAAACGAAGCGATTTCCGCATGCGGACACCACGCTGACCGAAACGACGGTGTATCATGGCCATCGTACCTTTTACCGCGAAGATCACCTTGGCCGACGCACGTTTTTCGGCTATCGAGTCGCGGACGGCCTGCTCACCCGTACGGTTACCGAAACCAAGCCGGGTGGTAGCGGGCTAAGCGGCTCCTCGAATAATGCCGACGTGTTGGGGCTCACCCGTGATACCTCCAATAACGGCGCGTACCTGGTCAACGACGTCGAACTGAACGTCGAGGGGGAGACCATCGAGACGATCGACCCACGCGGGATCGAAACGACGTTCAGCTACGATTCACGCGGACGCGAGACCGTGCGAATCGACGATCCTGGCGGCATCGCCGCCAAGACCGAAACCGATTACGACCTGAACAGCAACACGGTACAAGTCCGTTCACCACGCTACTTTGAAAGCAGCGATCCCGCCTATCAAAAAGCCTATACGACTTGGACCTGGAACGGTCGCAACCAAGTCGCCAGTACGACACAAGGGGCGGGGGATACGGCGATCGCAGCCACGACCAACTATACCTATTATCCCGACGGTCGCAACGACACGATGACCGATCCCAACGGTGAAGATTGGACCACGGTGTGGGAGGAATGTTGCGGCGTGTCGGTCGGACAACGCGATCCGCTGGGACACGGCAGTTGGTCGACAACCAATTCCGCCGGTGGCACCACCCATAGCGCCATCGTCGAAGATTTTGATTCGCATACCGATCCCACCAACCCGCTCGACAGCAAGACCCTGGCGGAGACGACCACCCGCTTCGATCCTCTGGGACGCGCGATTGGCACTACCCAATGGCTCGCACCACTCGGCCCCATCGATCGCCAAAATCCGCCGTTGGCTGAATTTGGAGGTGTTTCTGCTGCGGATGGCTTGACGACACTTTATGTCTACGACTCCAACCTGACCGATGGCGTGGGTCTGGATCATGCCGATGGGATCAGCGTCGATCTGCCAGGCGGCGGGGATATTGCGATCAGCCTGGTCGGCATGCTGAGCAAGCTGGCCGACATCGAAGCCAATGGTGGGGCGGACATGGAGTTCACCAACGGCAACGCCGCCAGCGGGTTCGTGAAGATCGATCCGGAACTGGTGATCACCGCCACGATCAGCGATGGACTGGGGCGCACTGTCATCTCGGCGGTATTGGATCCGGGTTCCGTTCCCAATCCATTGATCACCTGGAGCTGCCAATCCTACGACCATTCAGCCACGAT
>JBGTDM010000089.1:0-15149 GCA_041748315.1 Pirellulaceae bacterium | reverse complement strand
GCCTTATCCATCCTCAAACGGGACACTTCGTTGAAAAAGGAGAGCCTGCGCGGCAAACGATTGATTGCCGGCTGGAGTGATCGGGCGTTGCAGGACATAATCTTCGGGATTTAACCAGTTTCCAAATGCGATTGCCCTGATAGAGCTGGAAAGGACAATTTCGAGCATTCTTGGGCACGATTTGTTGCCACCTTATCCGATTTACATTCTCCTGCTCTTGCAACAATTAGAATCCAATAATTCCCTTGACACGAGTGCAGCTTCGTACGGCAGTTTATATGGTGCCGTATTGACTGCCTACCTAGCAAAAACGGGCGCAGGCGACGAGTTGGAAACGAAGCTCAATTACTTAAGTGAGTTTGCTTACTACCTATATACGTCAAACAAAGACCATGTGTACGATGACGAGGGGCGGCAGTGGCACGCAACGTACTGCGACAGGCATCTGGTTGTTATCAATTACGAGCGAATGCGCGAAGAACTTGTGCGGGCGCATGCGCTGCAATATCGCAATGGCGACGTAAGATTTCGATACAAAGCCACCTTTTATTACTTTGTGGCGGCCTACCTTGCTGACAATTTGGCAAAAGAAAGGGTGCGAGATGAAGTCACACAACTGTGCACGAAACTACATCGCGAAAATGCATCCAACATTCTCCTCTTCTTGTGTCACAAATCCAAGGACCCTATTATTCTGAGTGCTGTGCTGTCAACAGCAGATGGGCTATTTGGCGGCTTCGACGAGATTGAATTGCTTGAAGATCTTGCGTTCGCGGGGAAATTGGAATGTGAATTGGCGACTCCCATATTGGAGGACGGCGATCCTGAGAAAAGACGACTGCGCGCTCTTGAGGTGCGGGATGAATTACGTCGAACGCAAGACGAAGACGAGGAAGCCTACACGCACAAATTGGACGTTGAGCATGATGACGATGCCGAGGAAGATCAGGCGGCGCAGAAGCTTCTCGCTGAGTTCAATTCCGCGTTCAAGACGATTCAGATATCCGGGCAGATTCTTCGGAACTTTGGCGGAAGACTTGATGGGGCCGACAAGGTTCAGTTAGCGGAAGCATCGTACGCGTTGGGTCTTCGTGTGTTGAAGTTTATCCATACTATTTTTCACGAGCACGAATCTGAGCTTGTAGAATCCATCACAAACGCTATCGTTGAAAGGAAGCCGGCCAAAGACAAAATTGCGGCCCAGCAAACTGCAAACGCGTTTCTGTTTTCATTACTTAAAATGTCGACGATTGGGCTGATAAGACACGTGGCCAATTCAGTTGGATTTGAGAAACTCTCACCTGTTTTTGCGAAAGTGCTTGAGGAAAAGCCAACAATCGCACGGAGGATGGTTGACTTGTCAATCCGCCTCGATTACTTCGGCGCGTTCCCAGTGGACCAAACGCTTAACTTGTACCAACAAGTTCAAGGCTCGCTGATCGCAGTTGACGTAGTTCGACAACTTGTTTTCAACCGTTTCTATTTTTTTACAGCGCCACACGACGTCAAACAAAGGGTGTGTGACAAGCTAAAAATCAGGATTCAACCAATTCTGTTGGATTCAGACCAAAAGCGAAACATTTAGACAATAACGAAATGGGCTGAGGAACCGCGTGTGGTGGCTGGTCCAATGAAGTGGCCGTGGTGCCTGTGCATTGCGGGGGAGCGTCGCTAGCCGATGCGAGGTGGACGCGATGAAGATGTGACCTCTGATGCTCGCAGGGTTATCCAGAACGAAGGATTGACGGTTCGGGAGTTACTCAGAGAGAATGAATACGAAACGGATGGCATTTGGAATGACAACGTCATCGCTCGCTCAAAATGGCAATTGATGATCATATGGTTATCGAAATGCGTGTTGGTGTCGCTCGTTGGTGGAATATCACTTTTGTTTTTCGAGACACCGGTGATCGCAAGCCGATCCAAACTAAAGGAGGAGTATCCTATGACACTCATGCCCGGTGTTCAAGTCGAGGAATATTGGAACGCTCTGAATGCGGCATACGACCGAGACTCGCTTGCCAGGATGTTGAAGTTGCGACTCAACCGCGGGCTCGATCATCTGGTTGCCGATGGTCCGTTTGCCGATATGACGTTCGAATTGCTTTCTGTTGCGGAACGAGAGGGTTGGCATGTTGAACTGATTCAGGCGGCCCATCATTTTAATCCGGGAAACGCCGCGCTGATGGAGGTTTACGACAAGTACGGCTTGGCCCCAGCGGTCCGGATTCAGCAATCGGGTGCGTCCCTGGAGGCAGCGCCTGAATCGGTCTCGGCGGCGGGTTTTGAGAAAACTATCCAAAAACACCTCCCGATTTTCGACATCGTCGCGTTCCGCGAGGGACTCGTGCTGGTCGAAGGATGGGCTTGTAGAATCGAGTCCAATGGAAATGCCCTGGGCAGTGGCTTTCTCGTCGGCCCGGATCTGGTCATGACCAACTACCACGTAATGGAAGGAGTCATTGAAAACCCTACTCGATCTTCCAATATTATGTGTCGTTTCGATTACAAACGCCTGAGCGACGGATCGAAACAAACAGGCGTCGAAATTCCCATGCACGCGACAGAGTGGAATGTGTGCCACAGCAAATATTCGAGCGCGGAAAAGCGGGGTAAACCAGACGCTGAGCTTCCGACAATTGATGAGTTAGATTACTGTCTGATTCGGCTGGCTGACGCCGTCGGGGAGAAGTCAATTGGGCCGGCAGACTCGCTGTCACCTGCCCGCGGTTGGGTTAGATTCCCCGCCGATTTGCCCGCGATTACGCCGCCTATTCCCATGATCATTGCTCAGCATCCCGACGGCGCGCCGCTGAAATTGGCGATGGACACCGATGGCATCAAAAGCGTGAACGCGAATGGCACACGCGTGAGGTATGATACAACGACAGAATCGGGCTCGTCGGGGTCACCTTGCTTCGATTTCAAGTGGTCGCCACTGGCGTTGCACCACTACGGCGACCCCGGATCAGAGTTTCACTCGCCGCAATACAACCAGGGGATACCGTTCGCCCTGATCCGCGACCACCTCATTAGAAACGGCCATCCCGGGATTATCTAAAGGAGTTGGTGGCCTCCAGCCGAAGTGCTGACCTAGGCTGCGACTTCATCGATGCCGTTACATCTAATCATCGGACAAAAGGGTCAATCCCAGTTGTCCAATCGTTGTGGATACGGGTTTGATGACCGATTCGCCCTTCCCATCGCTGCTAATCAGGACCCCGATCAACAAGCCATTCTCGGTTAGTACCGGCGCGCCGGCGTCGCCGGGACGACTGATTCGTTCGGTGATAATCGTCCCGTCCTCTTTGACCTCCAGCACACGTCCCGTTTTCTTCCCCGATGCAGCGCCGAACATTACCACTGGCATTTCCGGGGCTACGTCTTCCGCAAATCCATGGATTTTGCCGTAATTCGGTATTTCGTTGGTAGCCTTTACGTCTTCAGCCAACTCGACAAATCCCAGGTCGGAAACGGCACTGATCTTTCCGATCCTGAACTCATGAATGCGGCCGAGCCGTTTTTCTTTTTTTCTCTCGCCGCCAATCGCACGAAACTGGAAAATCTCGCCGCTCGCTGCATCGTCATGTAACACGAATTGAGGAGCTGCGAGGAATCGCCGCCCGTGCCGATCGGTAACCACGAAACTGGCCGTTCCGTATACATATCCTTCACCCGGGCCGATGAATGCACCCGGGTAAACATGTGTGTGTTGATCACTTCCGTTGGCCGCGTGCGAAACAAGGGCACCTTGGTACTCGTGCAGGTACGACTGGGCTTCCCGCAGCAGATCGAGACGAGGATTGTCACCGGAAGCATCGCTTAGTACGGAATCGATTTTCGACTCCAGGTCTGCTAATTGACGTACCATTCCATCCCTGGTTGCCGATGCTTGTTCGCGCTCACTTCTCAACATCCGTGCATTTTCTTCGGCCGCTTCGCGAGCGTCTTTTTCCTCGCGGACGATTTCTTCCAATTTGGTGTTGGTTCGTTGCAACGTTTCATGTGCCGTTACCAGGTTACTGTTTGCGCTGTTCAACTTGAGCGCCAGAAAGGTGGCGACCAGAGCAAACGCTCCCAGAACGAGCGAGCAAGCGGTCAAAGCGGCAATGCTCCGCCGTTGCAAAGCATCTCTCCGATGGCGACTGGCTTCGATAAACTCTCGCTCCAAATCGCTCAGATCACGATTGGATTGGGCTTCCTTCAACAGTTGCCCTTCAAGCAGCGCATCTGTCGATCGATTGCGTTGTTGCCAAATGACGGCCGCATCGTGTAATTGTCGGCGATGCTCCAGCCAGGCCCGAAGTCGTGGCCACACCCGCGCATAAGATTCGCTGGCCAGAACAACTCGCGCACTGGGGTCTGTACCATTGGTAATGCGCTTTAATATCCCCGTCCTTTCCAGTTGTTGAAGGATTTTGTCGACGCGCTGCGAATCACCGTAAGCCCTCAGTCGTTCCACTGACACCGGCTCTAGTTCAAAACCACTTTGAGTGGGTCGAGTAGTGGACAACAAGATATCACGTGCCAGCCGCAAATCCTCAGCTGAGAAGGACTCGAGAATGGCATTGGCCTGTTGGATCGCTTCCTCCAGTTCCGCTGGGTCGAAGTCGACCAGAATGGTTTCCGCCGAAGTCAAACGATCTGTGGCAGCGCGGACCTGCCGGTACAGAGCCGCCGACCAGTAATCGATTATTCCCTGGGCCTGTTTACGCTCCCCCGGGTCGTCTAAGGCGACTCCGGTCCTTGCCGTCCGCCGCAGAAACTCCCGCACAAGCTCGACGTCCATGTCGCCCCCTTCCTCTGTGTTCGCAGCCGGTTCCGATGTCGTTTGGAATAAATTCGCCTGAGCGCGAATAATTTCCCCGAGGGAATCAAATCGCGATGCAACGGCTCCGGCTGCGTGTCGATCATCAGTCGTTGTCATGGAAATACGCCTCCAAAAGTGCATTCAAGGGAGCACCAATTTCGATAAGGTCCTCGCAAAGTTCCCGCAAGCTTGCATCGACATCCACAAACCGGTTAGTCGCATAATTTCGCAACGAGTCTGCGTTGATTTCACACTCGACGCTTAATTTGCTTGTCGGTTCCTTTTCCCACTCCAAAACATGAGTTTCCCAGGCGGAGATGTATCGAACAATCTGATCGGCCCATTCATCTCCCTGAAACGTCTTACAGATGTCCAGAAGTCGCGGACGGACTGCCTCCCACCGGAACATCTTTTCCTTCGGGCGAATTCCCAGATTGAACTCGATGCCGGACATTTCGTGGTCCAGCCACTGCCATTCGTTATGCTGATTGACCAAAGCGAATAGTGAAGGACGCAGGACCGCCAGCGCGTACCGTCCCTCCTCCAACCTACGCGCCGCAGCGGACTGTGGTTCGGCCGCATCGACAATAGTCCCGGACACTTCCTGCAGCGCATCGAGCAATGTCCCTAGTGGAATGCTCATGACGACGACCGTTAATTGTCCGTCGATACGTGGCAATTGAGCGACAACGCGCCGCAAAACATCAATCGACTCGATCATTTCCCTTTGTGACCCCTCGTCCCAGGCTCGACGAGACGCAGTCGCAGCAAACTCGAGATCGGCAATCCAGTATTCTTCGAGTGGTTCGGTAGGCAGCGCCTTGCTGTATTGGCGAGCAAGTTGCACTTGCTGTGACAACCTCATTCGGGCCGGACTCAGTTGTTTCCTGGCGTCTACGTCGTCCGGAAACCGGCTTACTAGTCGGATCAAATTTGGAAGTTGCCTCTGCAATAAATGAAGCAGCTCATGGATTTGTTTGTATCGCGACAAGACTTGAATCTGTTGTTCGATTCTCTCGAAGTCCGCGCGAAAACGGCCAACCGTCATCCGAATCTGCGGGTTATCGAGCGATTCGGTAACCGTTTTGACGGCGGTCCCCAGGGACGATACGAGGTCAGATGCTTTCTCTATCTGCACCCAATCGGGAAAATGCGTATCGCAGAATTCCTTGAAGTCCGCTCGATTGGGCAGCGACTTGACCGATTCGCGAAGGAAGACGTCTAACTCGCCACTCCGTTCAAGGTATTCCAGCAGGGCCAGACAAACGTCCGGGAACGGGCGGCCGATTTTCACTTCGTCGCCGAGCCGAAATCCCATGCGTAAACGACAGATTCGAATCAGGCTCGGTTCGTCGTAAGCACTGACGACAAGTTCGTAAAGATCGTTCCGCTGCTGAATCGTTAGCTTAATCAATGTGGCCTTCGGTTGCTTCAGAAGTTACGCGTTTCGTTTCATATTGCTAGCTCGTGGGCGGCGAGAATCCGCGATCGAATTCCTCGTAGAAGTGGTAATGCACGCCGCAGTCCTGGATCAAGTTTGCGATTGCTTCCATTTCTTTGATGTGCTCGGCACCGTGATGATGGTGGCCCGTGGATTCTAAGGACCCGTCGGCCACGGTCGCGGCAAGGGCTTCCAGGGCCGCGAACACATTCTGACGTCCGGCCGATTCCAGGCCATCGTCAGGGGCCGGCGGCATTTTTCCGACCCACGTGCCCACCCAGTCAATCGTCCCAATGCCGTTTGCCGACGCCCATTGGTCAATTCTCGAGTCAATCAGCCCGTGAAGTTTCCAGAAATGGTTATTGGCGTGGCTGGAGTACGTGTCGCCCAACCAATCGTATGAAACCGCGTCCCACTCGGTGCCAATTGTATCCGCGCCGTCGGGCCGCACGTCCGGCCGTGTTGACCCAGGATCGCTCGACCATCGCATGTGCATCCAGTTGTGGATCGTAAACTCCAGGAATGAGCCAAACCTGCCTAGCGAAAGGTTTTGCAATATCTGTGAGTCGCTTAGCAAACCATCCCAATGCTGCATGCCGCCGCCAGTTCCGTCCGGATTCGGTGGCCGAAAGTAAAATTCGTCGCTTTTGATTTCAGTGGTGTCCAGAAAGCCGGGTTGGCCTTCCTCACCGAGCGTATAGACAGGCGGAACGGGAAAATCAACATCACCTGGTTGTGGTACTTGCGGCCATCCTACCACCTGCGAATACGATGGATCGCCCGCCGCTTGCAGTGCCCCGTTGACGTGAGCGATCATCTCCCGATGCATAAACAGAAAGTCTTCACCTGAAAAGTTTTCCAAGTTGAGATTGCCGACAGCGTCCAAGGCGGGTCGCGGTGGTTCCCAGCCTTTGGCCGTCAACTCTGTCCGGACCGAGTCGGGAAATTGATGCCAACTATTGCGGACGCTGTGCCAGATGAAATGGTGTAAGCGCCGAGCGCGTTGGGCCAGCATTTCTTTAACGGTCGTCGGCAGCAAGAAATTATCCACATCAACTCCTTCAAATTTGTAAAAGGTCAGGTTTTGTGTCAAAACTCGTCATAGTCGTCTTTCCAGCAAAGCCTTGTTTTATCGCCTCGACGGTGCGGGTGCGGTCGAGTCGAGAATCTCCGCCACGGGTCTGAAATCGCGCGCGCGAACAAACGATTCAAAACCCACAATGTCGTCGGCACCACGTGAGCGACGACAACCGGTTATCGGCGCGACGGTGCTCTGGCCCATCCGATGTGCGGCTCCGATCAGTTTGATTTTGATCATGTCAGCGATCTGAGCGCCAAATTCGATGTTGCGTCCACCTATTTTGATATCGCCAACGGCAAATCCTCGGTCTTCAGGCACTTCAAAGACCGCGCGAACAGGGTGGTTTTCGCTTCCGCGCACGTAATTCCAGAAGTTCAACGGGTCTTCATTGCCTGGAACTTCCCAACCGTCCGTGATCAATCGACTGAAGTACAGCCCGACCGGGTTTGCCAATGTCACGTCCGCTTTTTGCCGGGTCAAGCTGTTGACTTCCGATCCGATCCGGGGATCGCTGTTGCGTTCCGCGCCACCGTACTGCCCGCAGTCGATTAGCTCGCGCTCCCCGGTTAGCAAACGCCCATTGATTTTTCGAACAACACTTGACCCACCCGCCAATTCAATCTCGGCGGACAGGGTGTTATTGATCTGAATCAGATGCATCACACCGCCAGTCGTCGAATTGTTCCAACGGTTGCGCGAATTGTAAGACCCATCGACGTGGAACAAGTCGGCCAGCGATGCGTCAACGTTTACGAATTGGCGATAAAGGTCCAAGGCAACTTGAGGCGTCGTTTGAGCCAAGAACCGCCAGTATTCAGGTCCCTCGCAAGTGAAAGTAACCCGCGTGATCTTCTCGCTTTCCGGGTCGCGATCGATGCTCCATTCGCAATATTCGTCCTGCAAATCACGGCTGCTATCGGCGCGCCTCCAACGCTGACGATCGCTGATCGACGTAACTTCGACGTTCCGAGGAAATGCCGTCCATTCAATATCGGCGGTTTGCAAGTCGTCCGCAAAGTCCACACGGGTGGGATTAAAGAACTGCTCGCGCGGGCCATCAAAATCAAACTCGTTGGGATCGCCGACAACAGCCTCGTCAAACCGATCGGAAATCCACTGGCTCCATGCCGCTACTTGCTGTTCATTGAAGTCGGTCAGGAATCCGGGAGGCTCGAAACGCTCTAGTGCCATTAAAATACTCCCTGCTTTGGTCCCACGGTTCCATCCTGTCGCATTTGGAGCGTGGGGGAATCGTCGGGAATATTGGTTACGGGTAAGGTCAAATCAAACTCTGCCAAGGGTCGCTTGCGAAACTCGCGGCGCCGTGACTCTCCCAATTCGACATATTGGTTGAATCCTTCTTGCGATTGAAGCTGCTCAAATACTCGCAAAAAGTATGTCTCGATCCGTTCTTCAAATTGTCTTTTCCACAAACTGCCGAGATTCCAGTTATTGAGAAACTCTGCTTCTATACTCGACGCCGGATTAACGTTCGCTATCGTTTGTTCGATATTCCTGACGAATATGTCTTCCAAATCACAATTGCCGTCACTAAAACTCGATACTCGCGGCACGTACCGCATCAAATGCGCGCGACTTGCGGAAGAGATTGGGTTGACGAAATCGATCATCAACAAACACGCGGCGAATCGTTTGCCAATGATCTCCTCCCGAATCAGATGATTTAAGACGGACAAGTCTTCGAAAGCAGGTTCGGGAACGAGAAATGCAAAATGAGTATCGCCGGGCAGTCGAAAGTCCTCTTGACGTAAATGAAAGCCGTACGTGCTCAAACTCTGCAAATAAAACTCGCCGATTACTTCTGGGACGCTAATGTTTGGTTCTAGTTCCAAGGTGTTGAAAAGGGCGTCGGAGTTCAGAAAAAAAGTAATCGGGAGCCTGAGTCGAGTGTCATTGCGAATTGAGCGACTTTGTCGTTCGGAAGCAATCAGATTGACTGTCGTCGTTTCTAAAACCTGTCGCATCAGTTCGATGACCCCGTCCAGGGCGCCGTTAGTACGATCAGAAATGCACTTGTGAATTCTCGACTTCGTCCATCGCTCAATCCCTGGTCGGACCACGGAGTCTTCGAACACGTCCGCACCCAGCCGGTCACGCCAGAGCGATTCAGCTCGAAGCGGGTCGTCGGGCTCAAGCACTTCGTCCGTGATGGCCGACGCTTCGCTATGCCAATGGGCCCAGGGAAATTTGAGCTCCTTCATCACCAACGAGCCATTGACGTGACTATCAAAGGGGCCCTTTCCGCGCGTTGGCGAGGTCAGCGCGTGATAAGAGTTGCCCGCCCATAGCCAAGTTCCTCCGCGCCGTTCGTAGTAGTTGTACACCTCGTTGTTCGAATCCCAAGCAAGAACTTGCAGAAACTGCGATTCGGAATCGAATTGCGTCGAGGTACTGATCAGGATTCCCGGTTGGCTGCTGCTGGTACGGGAGATAGTGAGCCGAAAATGACGTGCGACGCTCGCCGTCTCGGGAGACCAGTGGATTTGACCCCCGTCAGCGATTAGGAAACTCTGCTGTTTCGGCAGGCTGGCCAAATCGTCGTCGATTGCGTCGATCGCTGCCAAAAGCGCTCGCAAGGAGAGCGGGAAATTTCCCTTCGTGAGGATGTGATCGGCAAAGGGATCACGCAAATCCGTAAGCACCCTGAAATTCATAGGTTGTGGATGATCGTCCAATCCAAGGACGAACTGGTGTACCGTATTTGGTTCCAGGTTGTGTAACGGCTCGACGGGCATTGATTCCAGTCCCGGTAAATCCGCGGGATCGACCCTTCGGTACGGAAACTGCCGAGTCGGAAATTTTTCTTGTTCGCGCTGCATCTTTTTTGCCCGGTATATCAATCTGGGAAATCACCCTCTCGAAGCCACTAAATTGTTAGTTTTCAACTAATGACATGAAGCCCGCGACGTCGAGTACGCCGAAGCCGAAACCATCGTGGTGCATACCGTTCGAACCGTTTGCCGAGCGGATTAAGGCGGCTTTAACCTGTTGTGCGTTTAGCTGGTTGAGATTTTTCTTTTTCCGTAGCGAAAAAGCTAATGCAATAGCTCCCGTCACGTGGGGGGCGGCCATGCTGGTGCCGGTGGATGCAACCACCGATTGCGTGTCCATGCTGTTGGATCGGGCGGCCACGATATCCGTTCCCGGTGCGCACAATTCGGGTTTTGGGCGATTGTCGCGAGTCAAGCCCCGCGATGATGAACTCGTCAGTGTCAACGGCAAACTGGAACCTGATGCACCGACCGTGATAACCGTGCGCGCGGTGCCGGGAATACTAAGCGTCATGGCGTCGTTGTCGCCGGTCAAAAATCGAATTGCTCGGCTGTTGTCACGTTCAACCCATGCGTCGATCCGGGCGGTGTTACTCAGAATCGACGTGCCGGTGATCGTTAACTTCCACGTGCCGGGCTGGATCGGTTGCTGCTGTGGAACGATCGTGATTTGCAGTTGGTGGTCGCCATTATCCCGATGAAACCGCGTGAGATTGAGCGTGCAAAAATTTCCGTCCAGCGGTTCTTTGACCAGCGGATTGGGTTCCGACACAGTTGTTGAGGTATTTCCGGTGGGGTCGGTTAACTTGAATTCATAGGAATCCAGCGAGCTGAACCAGACTTCGATATAATCCTTTTGCCGAAAATCGTCTGCGGATTGCCAGGTGATATCGGTGATGCCGACAAATCCGGTGGTCTGTGCGTGGCCTCCGTGGCCCCGTTCGTTGCCAGCCGATTTGACGATTGCGATTCCCTCGTCACGGCCGATATTGGTGACTTCATCGAACGCCGCCTCCAGCGAGGAAAGCCCGTCGTGGGCTCCGGCGTTCATTCCTAGACTGACGTTGATCGCAATGGGCAGGCCTTCTTTCTCGGCAAACGATTTCGAAAAGACCAGGGCGTCGATGTGGCTGTTCGAGTAACCGAGACTCGGCGGATCGGCCGGATCGGTGGTCATGTTCGGGATCACGACGACGATCTTCGACTCCGGCGCGACACCGCCGCCGAAAGTCCCCACCGCGCGCCCTGCGGCGATGCTCGCCACGTGGGTGCCGTGAGCATTCGGATCGCGGAGGGCTGACGGTATGTCGTGTGGGTTGCCTTGTACAAATCCCGCAATGTCGGCCGTCGTGTAAAACGTGCCCGTGTTCTGTGAAAAATGATTCGGATCCACCGCGTGGGGGGAGCTCCCCGAATTGTCACGCTGGTTCCAGATTCCAATGATTCTCGAGATTCCGTTACCGTCCTGAAAACACTCGTGAAGCACATCGATGCCCGAATCGATGATGCCGATTAAACAATCGCTCCCTTTTTCATTCAGCGGCGCGGAATGCACGGCGTTTGCATGAACAAATGGGATTGAAACGGCACATTCCCCCATTCCCGCATCGCGACTGGCTTCGATCGACTGAATCATTGGATCCGTTCGCAGCATTTCGATCTGCTCGGGGGTGGCGCGGGCGGTCACAAACCGCCCCAGCTTGGATTGAATTTCAAGGCCCGCTGGCGGTTGCCAGTCGCGATCGCGAAGCCGTACGAGCACTGGAGCGCCCCGTTCGCTCGTCGCCCAAACGGTTCCCCTCACATTGGTTTCGGCGGCCTCCAAACCGGCCGATTGGACTTGCGCAACTTCCACGATTCCATCGAGTCGCGGTTTGTCCCGGACAAACCGCCCGATCTTGGCGATATAGTTGTCGAGTCGGTGGTCGGAAAAGCTTGGGAACAGGCCTTCCATTGTTACATCGGTAGCCATCTCGGCCGCATGTCCTGTCGGAGTGACCGCCCGGGCCGTCGTCTCAGTCGCCTTGATCTGCGCCTGCAACGCTTCGAATTCAGGTTCGGTCAGAGGTCGCGGTTCTGCACCATTTTCAGCAATTGCCACCGCTTCATGAACCAGGTCGCCGGAGTCGGTCAAGCGGAATAGTCGACCGACATGTCGAAAACGTGGCGGAACGCGAGTAACAATATCATCTGCATTTACAAATCGATAAAAGTTCCCTTGGTAGCGCGAATCGAGAAACTGCTGAAAATCCTCCTTTGCAAGCCGCGGCTGGCCGAATGTGTAAACATTGACCTTTGGAAGTGTGTCGACGAATTCCGCAGCGGCGATCGTTGCCAGAGCGCCGCCCAGACTGTGTCCGGTGATCAGAACCTGCCGGTTCGCCGGATCAAGTTGACCAAGCAAGCTTGTCAACCGAGAGAGTATCACATCAAAGGCGATCGAAAATCCCCGATGAACTGAACCTGTTGAACGCTCCGTGGCAAACAATTTCAAGTTGCCGATCCAATCCGCTACGCTCTCCGTACCACGGAACGCGATCAACAAGGCATCCGAAGTTGTCGCCACGAACAATTGTGTATCGGCGACCTCGATAAACTCGCAAGATTCCAATCCCCAATGATTGCGCGCAACATTTTTGACTGCCGCCGGATTTTGATAAACCAATTGACTGGCGAGGCAGGCCGAAAGTGCGGCATCCCAAGAGAAATCAGCGCCCGCTAATGAGTCTTTAGAGAACATCGTTCTACACCTTTGGATATCATGGTACGTCGTTTACTAAATTGTTTCCGTGATTCTATCAATCCATCCCACCACTCGCAAGACAATGACGTCTGCTTTTAGCAGATCCGGATAACCTAATCCCTAGTAAAAAGCGTACAAAATCGGTCTTACTGATACAACTCGGAAGTCATGGGTGCCGCGAGGGAATGTTGGCGGGCTTCGGTATTTTTTAGGGAGGTCAGCATGGAAGCTACAACGATTCGGTCCGCAGATGGATTTGCTCGAGATTTGGCGAAGAATTTTGAGGATTTGAAAGACCGTCGCGTCGTGGGTCGCTGCAATCATTTGTTGCTCGACATTCTCACGATCGCCATTCTGGCCATGTTCAGCGTTGCTGACGATTGGCCTGAAGTAGAAGGATTTGGAGAGCGGCGCAAGTCATGGCTTCGCAAGTGGCTGCGGTTGGCCAATGGCATTCCGTTGCATGATACCTTTCTCCATGAATTCGACTCGATCGATCGAATGGAATTCCCCACGTGTTTATTTTTATGGACCCAAGCACTCCAAAAGGCCTCAAAAGGCAAAGTCTCGCCATCGATGACAAGAGGTTACGTGTCTCAGGCAATCGGAAACGCGGAATCAACAACCTTCATTTGTTGACCGCCCGGGCCAGAGAAACCAGGCTGACTTTCGGTCAAATCGAATGAAATCCCTGCGATTCCCAAATTACTGGGGTTGCTGGATATCGAGGGCGCTACGGTGAATATCGACGCCCTGGGTTGTCAGCGTGCGATTGCCGGACAAATCGGTCGCCAAAAATGGTCGGGATCATGTATGTTCGAGGCCGCCCGCGCACGCTTCGGAACATACGGGACGTTTGATTTCGGGATTTTACATGGAATTATCAGGGGGAATTAAATTTCCTATAAGCACGCTTGCATTAGCGATTTTCCATGGTATAAACTGTGAAAATCAAAGTTCCCATTAGCTATCCTTGGGGCTTACATTTCACGTGCAGTTTGCCTCAGGTCCGGTCCGCCTTTAAACCTATTGGATACTCCAATGGCATTTATCAAGACCCTTTTGATCGCTTCTTGCGTCTTTTTTCAACGGCCCGCCCCGGATCAATATGACCAAACCAACCGGGCGCAAACGCTTCACCGGGACGCTTCCTATTTGGAACCGCCGTCCGTCAGCCCGGGACAATCACGAACTACCGTATATTTGGAAGTGAGAGAAACGGTTAGCCAGCTTGGCAATGTGGCACTACGGCACAGGTCGTATAATGGTGGACTTACGGGCCCGACGATTCGAATGCGTCCGGGATCGTCGCTGTGTGTACGACTTGCCAACCGCTTGCCTCCAAATCCGCAATCCGCACACGTTGAAAACGGTCCCCACGACCTAAACACCACCAACTTGCATACTCACGGACTGCATGTCTCCCCTGAATGCCCTGCTGACGATGTCTTCAAGAAAATCGAACCGGGAGATGACTTTGATTACGTCTTTGAGATCCCCGCAGATCATCCTGCCGGTACTTTTTGGTACCACGCCCACAAACATGGAGCAACAGCCGTCCAGTTGGCAAGTGGCATGGCTGGCGCTCTTATTGTCGAAGGTGGACTCGATGACATCCCCGAAATTAGGGCAGCGGATGAGAAAACTCTCGTGTTACAACAGTTCGTCTATCGGGAAATTCCGGGATCCGAAGCCATTGTTCACCCCGATGACATTTTTCAAGAGCTGGAACCGAAACGAATTGCTGTAAACGGGCAAGTAACTCCGACAATTGTCGTGCAGCCGGGAGAAGTCCAACGGTGGCGCATGATCCACGCTGGAATTAGTGGGCCGATGACAATACAGTTGGAAGACTTACTCCTCCACGAAATCGCAATCGACGGACTTGCCATCGGCGCAATGGTCCCTAGGTCACAAATCGAACTCCAACCGGGATATCGAAGTGACATACTGGTCAAGGCGCCGTTGGACCATGGTACCTACGTCCTGACGAGTCGCGTTGACGACCCCTCGCGCTCTGCACGTAGCCGCGTGATCCGCGCTTTCGACATTTTGAAAGTCGTCATCGAAGGGGAACCAAAGCCCATGGCTTTACCCGACCCAGCAGACATTGCGAAATGCGCAACACTGACTGATGCCGATGTTCCCTCTGATGCTGAAATTGTTGAGCAGCGAGACGTAAGAATGCGAGGCGGTTCATTCGAAATAAATGACCTGCGGTTTGACCCGGCAATCATTGTATTTAGACCTCGGATCGATACTTCTGAAAAATGGAACATCAT
>JBGTDM010000088.1:0-4909 GCA_041748315.1 Pirellulaceae bacterium | reverse complement strand
GGTCCCCTGTTCAAGCCAGGCGCCTTGATTCGACGCATCCAGTGCATAGCCCCACCAGTGATTGAGCTGCCCATCATTGACTTTCGGTTTAGGAACAAAGGAAGCAGGCAAGAAAGTTCCCGAAGCTGGAGCGATGATCGTAAGATTTTCCAGATCGGTCATTCTTTGGTTGTATTGGGCAAGTAGCGTGCTATACAGTGCCTTGATTGAATCGACTTCGATTGCTGCCGCTTCGTCGACGTTGGCGCGCTGTTGTGCATGATCAAATCGAACCTCTGTTTTTGCAAGTTCACCAACAAGTTTTACAATGGTCTCGTCATGATCCAAATTGGCAAGTCTGGCGATCGGTTGACCCGATACGACCGCTTGATGATTGCTCACCAGAACTTCATTCAGTGTTCCCGGGACTTCAACGTATATCCGGCTTAAATCGGCTGGTTGAACATAGAAGTTACAGGTGATTCGATGTGGAATCGGAATGAACATGACACCGGCAATGGCGGCGATCACGACACCAAACGAACAAGCAAAACGAACGGGTTTCACAGCTTGGACTCTCCCAGGAATGGAAAAAAAACGATAGCTTTGAACGATGGGTATCCCCAGCAAGCCGTACAGCGCAAAAATCGCTAACACTTGACTGATCAATTTCAGGCCGTAAGGTTCAAGCAAGTGATACAGAAACCAAAAAATCGTGAATGTGATTACCCACCGATAGACGACCGCAGCGATGCTATAAACCGCAAAAAAAAACTTCATCCGTGATGGCATAAATGGATCTTCGACGGAAGGTAATCCCAAGCATGTTTCCGTTAAAAAGCGGCGAACCACCATCGTCGCCTTTTGTCGCAAGTTTGGAACTTCGATCAAGTCCGATAAAATGTAGTACCCGTCGAAACGCAATAGCGGATTGGCGTTAAAAAGCACCGTGCTTATGGAACTGACAAACATCACGTTAAGCGCCAATTGATTAATCAGTCCAGGTTCGCTAAACCACCAGATAAACGTGCAAACCGAGGCCAATACCAGCTCGACATAAATGCCTGCGGAGGCAATCAGGATTCGGCGCCACTTGTTGTTCAGCATCCACGAATCACTCACGTTACAGTACAAACAAGGCATTAACACGAGAAACATGATCCCCATCTCGTGACACTGACCTCCCATTCGCTGGCAACTGAGACCGTGTCCCAATTCGTGGAGCAATTTGGTCACGATTAGTGTGATGCCCAGCCAAATCCAGTTATTGGCATGAAAAAATGTCTGCATCTCAGGCAACTTGGCTTGAAACAAATCAAACTGAGTGAAGATCAATGCCAGCGCTGACAGCATTAAGACCAGACTGAAGCAAGCCGCTGGCCAGCTAAAAAAAGATCCGAACCATCGATCAAGTCGCGCCAGAATCCAACCTGGATCAAATCCGCGAATTCGCAGCGACAAGATGTTGGTTAGATTCGCCCGAATCGTTTTACGGCGATTTTCCCGTGACCGGTGCAAAAGTTCGCGACCTTGACCACTTGCTTCGGAAATCAGCAGCGATTGTCGAAATAACATCCCGACAAACTGAAACAATTCACTATAGACCAGCTTCTGGGGCGCGAAAATTGTCTCGAATTCACGCTTGATTTCGTCGGCACTTCGTTGGCCGTTTAGCAAGTGAAGTAAGGTATATTCCTCTTCCTCAAAGCGAAAGAATTTTAAGGAGATCGGGTCCTTGGCAACCCAATAATCGCGTCCCTGATAACGTTGCCGATTGAATTCCAGATCGGGTCGCAAGCGAATGCGTAGCGGCCGTCTGGAGCTGGCAATCAAACTGTCGGCTGAATCGGACATAAACCACATTTCAAATATAGGGAACCGCCGATATACAATAATCCAGGCGGTGACGACAACAGCAGCTCTCGCTAGCAAAGTGCTGGTTTCATTGGGATTGCCGAGAAATTGCTGGTTACGCTAGACTTCCCCCGTTTCGCAGGTAGTCTCTCCGATCCCTTCATCATCGCCACGCTCTTCACGATTCAAGGACCCTTACTTTTGACTTCGAATCAACATCGATTTGCTTTAGAGATCGAGCTCCCATTCGCATCTTCTGGGATTTCTAAATGAAGTTATTTTTGCCTCCGTTACCTGTTTCGATCATCATTCCGATTTGTAATGAATTGGAGAATATCCCACTTCTCTACCAGCAACTTCGACAGGTCATGCATGACTCAGGTCGCGACTATGAGTTGATATTTGTCGATGACGGCTCAACCGATGGTTCGACGCAGACACTGGCTGAGCTGTCGCAACGTGAGGCAAGCGTACGCGTCATCGAGTTTCGTCGTAATTTCGGCCAGACGGCAGCTATCCAAGCTGGCATCGCGCATTCGCGTTACGACTACCTTGTCACGATTGACGGCGACTTGCAAAACGAGCCGGGTGATATTCCCATGTTGCTGGACAAATTAGATGAGGGCTATGACTTGGTGCACGGGTGGCGAAAGGATCGACAAGACCCTTGGTTGAGCCGCAAGCTCCCCTCGTTCGTTGCAAATTGTCTTATATCAACGGTAACTCGGTTTCCAGTCCATGACCTGGGTTGCACCTTGAAAGCAATGCGACGTCAAATCGCAACAGAACTTGAACTATATGGAGAAATGCATCGGTTTATACCTATTCTGGCTCATTACCATGGAGCTCGATGTGTTGAGGTCGAGACGCGCCATCATCCACGCCATTTTGGCACAACCAAATATGGCCTCGACCGAACGCTTCGCGTGGTGCTGGATTTGTTAACGGTCAAATACATGATCAGTTACTTTGGCAGTCCAATGAAGTTTTTTGGGAAGCTTGGCCTGTTAGCGATGGGAGTTGGTGTCGTTGTTTTTTTTGCTTTGGTAGGCATGAAGCTGTGGGGGGGGGTCAATATGACCGGGAATCCGTTTCTGTTGTTGTCCTGTGTATCGATGTTTGCATCGCTGCAATTTTTCTCGATGGGAGTCTTGGGTGAAATCGCGGCCAGGATTTACTATGCGGTTGGGAAAGCGACTTCCAGTGGCAAAAAAAGTTTCTCGATCCGACATTTACACAACATGGATTCGGTCGATACGCGATCAATGTCTCGGCCCCCATTCATCGATTCGAAGGTGAATCGAGTTGCGTGATCGCAATCTGGAGTCAAACAACGGACTAACTTAGTCCTACTGCGCAAGGTATGTACGTCAGCCTTTCCAGGCTGACCCAATCCTCCCGGTATGGCACAAACCAGGTCAACGGCGTCAGCCTGGAAAGGCTGGCCTACAGCTTAGTATCGAGCTCGATAATGCAACAGTCGTCTTGGGTCGCAATCAGCAACAGAGTACCATAGCTGGATGAAAACAAACTCGATGAGTCGATCGCCTATTTTTTGTGTACAGGCGACGGCACCGATTTTTTATTGAATTTGCTGGAACTCCAATGAACTCCCAGTCTAAAGCTTACTTGCTTTGTCCATTTGGCCAAGACAGCGGATTGTACCGGGGTTGGTCTGAACGGTTGTCGGTTCCTGTCGAATGGGTGGACAATTATCGAAGTGACTGGGCATGTCCCAAAGACGCCGCCATTCTTATTTCACATATGCATTACCGATGGGAGGAATGCAATATTCTGCGGAGAACCTTGGAAACCATCGACATTCCGGTATTGGTTTTGTCGGATGGAATTCTGGAGTATCGCAATTCGTTTGAGAATCCCCAAGTCGCATCTGGTGCCGTTTATCAACCTGTCGTCGGTCATAAAATCGCTTGTTTAGGGCGAGCTCAAGCTCGGTTTCTGGAGGCCCTTGGAAATCCAGGGCAATGCGAAGTTGTCGGGTTACCACGATTCGACAAATACCTTTTGCAGCCCCCTGAGACTCGGAGTGCGGAGTTAAAATCAAAACAGTTTCGAGTATTGATTGCGACAGCCACGACCCCCTTCTTTAGTGATGAACAGAAGGCCAAGACACTTCACGCGCTCAACGATTTAAAGTCGTGGTTTGATGAGCATCTCGAGTTTGAGGGACGGCAGGTCAAACCGCTATATCGCTTGACTGCGGGTTTGGAGGAATCGCTTGGTGTCAAAAACGAGGAAGCCGAGGAGTTGTTTGGATTGCTGGACAGTGCCGATGCTTTGATAACCACACCGTCCACTTTGGCGTTGGAAGGAGCACTAAAGAACCGCCCTGTTGCGTTGCTTGACTATCAACAGTCGCCGCCGTTTTTGCCAAGCTCCTGGAGTATTACACATGCCAGTCAAATTTCTTCCACCCTATCACAACTGATTGATCCGCCCGCTCCGAAAATGTTGTTCCAGCGTGCTATACTCTATGATCAGCTTGAATGTCGCTCGACCGCGACCCCGCGAATGATCGAGCTCGTCGAAGCGATGATCGCCTGTGGCGCCGACAAGGAACGCCCGTTGAAATTCCCGGGAAGGATTCTAGCTGATCCCGATCATGGTTTTTGCAGAGTCGATGAATCCTACCGGTTGGAGACATTGTTTCCAGACAACGCCAGTTTCGCGGAACGCGACACGCAACGATTGCAAGCGGAGTTGGCACGCGCCGTTTTGAGATTGGATCAGTTACCGAACGAACTATTGGAAAATCGCGAATATAACCGGTACTTGGCGCGGCGGCTCAATGAAGTCCGAGAGCGATTAAGAAAACGCAATTCACGAGTTTGGGATTTGCGGCAAGAGATTTTGCTGTTGGAGAAAAAATTGGAACAAATTCGAATTGACTCCGGTGAAACATAAGTGAAAATTGGTTTTAACCCGCATTTCTCACAACGATGACTTTTGCGTTGGCGATCGCTCGATTGTTGGGCAAATGTCAGTGTTGTGGGCAACGGTGCGTTCAGGTCAAAGTGTCGGCCTGAGGATGTGTCGGCCTGAGGACAGGCCGACC
>JBGTDM010000087.1:0-68049 GCA_041748315.1 Pirellulaceae bacterium | reverse complement strand
TCGGGGCTCGGGTAATCAAGGGTCACGGTTCCATCCGTCCCGAAGGGACCTTAACAACTCAGCCCAGGGCAAAGCGAAGCGGCGCCCTGGGTTACGGTTCCATACCGGAACAGAAGCCCTGTAAGGGCGACACTGACTGAACAAGACGGCATCGTCAAAACGAAAACACGCGTATTGCCGTGCACACAGAGAGACCACACCCCATTGATTATTAACGTCGCATCGTGTTGTCGGCGACATCAGCCGTTACCATGCTGGGGAGGTCCTTGAGCAGCAGCGCAAATCGACGATCGGCTGGAAATTGCTCATTGGCCAATCCGGCCGTGAGTCGCGCGTTGGAATAATCACCGGTTGCCACGTAAGCACGACACAGGACAAGCAACGCGTCAGCTTGCGGTGATTGAACCTGCGCCAGTCTGGCTAAACGGGTAATCGCTCGTTCTGGGCGATTCAAGCTGAGCAACACTTCACCTTCGAGCGTCAACAATTCAACCGGTTCGCGACCGGCTGGATAGCTACGACGCAAGGTTTCAATCGAAGCCAATGCCAACGAACTTCGCCCCTGTCGCTGATAGACGTGAGCGATCTCGAACGGAATTTGCTGATCATACGGATCCACCGATGCAGCACGCAACAAGCTGATCAATGCCTCGTCAAGTTTTCCCTGAGCGGCTTGCGCTTGCCCTTGCAATGTCCACGCGGCACAACATTTTCGATCGAGATGCAAAGCTTTCTTCGATTGATTTTCGGCCAAGTGAGGTTGATGCCGACGCATGTACAATTGACCTAGCTGCACATGGAGGCGCGTCTCCGCGGGAGAAAGCTGAATCGCCGCCTGGGTACGCTGAATTGCCTCGTCAATTGCGCCCTGCTCGGCTAAACTGATTGCCATATTTTCATGAATTCGGAAATCATCGGGAGCAAGTGAAGCTGCCTCGGCAAAAAGTTGGGTCGCACGCTCAGTTTGACCCTGTCGCATCGCACTGAGTCCATCATAGGTGATCGCACGAGCTTGTGCCGTCTGCTGTTGGGTCTGGACGTGCCGGAATGAACCACAGCCATTCACGGAGACCACAAACAACAACGACGCAATCGCAATAGAAATGCGTTGCATGTCATTCTGACAAACCGCGATTGTTGACCAGTTCGGTTTCACCTGAAATACCAAGGGAACATCTTGAAAAAGCGGCAGAGCTTAACAGAGTCAGACCGTCCTTTCTATATCGGTTAGGTAAACTTTTTGCGTCCATTGAAAATGGGCGGGTCGTTCAGGTGTTGACAGATGCCAGCACATGCCTCCAAATAAATGCTTTGGAACCCTCCATCCAAAGATGGCATGTAAGCATGACAGCAGTTTTCGAAGGCCCGGGAGTCAAGATTCAGTATCCGAAGAATTGGAAACTTCACAATCACCCAACCAATCTTAAACCCTACGACATCACCATTGAGTCGCCGGCAGGAAGTATTTGGAATCTTCACGTTTTTCCCAATTCGAGCGATGCACAAAGCCTCGCCCGCGAAATACTCCTCGAATTGGAAAAAAACTACGACTCTGTCGAATTTGAAGAAACCTCCGAGCAAATCGAACAGTTTCACCTATCAGGCTACGACGCAAATTTCTTCTACCTCGATTTGTTAATCGAGGCCCGGATCCGTTACTTCACCACCTCGGAGCATACCTTCGTTTTGCTAATTCAAGCTGAAGATCGCGATTTCAAGCGAGAACAACTCGTGCTTGCAGCCATTACGACCAGTTTTGTCCGCAATCTCGACGCCACGAATTTGTAAAGTCGTGCTAGCAATTTGAAATGTTTTCAAATTGCACGTTTGGTGCACACTGAGTCGGGTCATCATGGCAACACCGGTTTGAACCATTTCGATGCTAGATGTAACGTTTTTTGCGGTTTAGTCGAATGATCCTCAATCTGCCAGAATTTTGTCCCCGCCAGTCATTTGATTGGCACACCACTTGCAATAACGAAAACCACTATCGACATGGGCTTTTCCTGGTTCCACTCATCGACATTCCCGCAAACGATGAGTTTGAACAAAATTGAGACTTGACTCGTAACCCAATGAACTTTGACAGGATGTCGACCGTGAATCTAAGGTAAGAATCGCCGAAGTGTGGCGAATTAATAATCAGCTAAACGAAGCCGTCGAAATTCTTTTCGACCAAGCCGCTCGACCTTAGCCATACCAGCTTTTTACGGAAAAAAGGGCTCGCTTGGAATTGTTATCCAGGCGAGCCCTTTTTAATTTTGGGGCATCGTCGACTGCATTGTTCACGAACTTGTTCACGAGCCGATCTCGAGTTACCTATTCATAAAAGCCATCACAATAGCGATAATGGAAAGCGGGATACTCAGTGCACCGGTAACAATGCCAATCCATGCTCGAATTGATGACATCGTTTTGCCGTATTTCGATTCTTGAAGCCTCCAGGTCTTCAATCCTATAACTCCTAAAAGAATGGCGAGCGGTCCAAAAAGTACGCCACCAAAACACGTGATCAACGAAAAGATCCCCAAGTAGCATGAAATCGCCGCTAATGGGTTAGTTGGCAAGATCCCATCGATTGCCGAAGCGGTTGGAGAATCAGATTGAGCAGGAGTCGCCGACGGAACGGAGATCGGTGGAGCGAACGGGTTTGCCGAATCAACGGGTGGCCCAGTGGGACGATTGAAAGAAGCACCGGGATATTTCGGATCGCTCATTGATACGATTTTAAAGTTGTGGGCGCTATCGAGACCTGATTACCGGGAGAGTCGAATGTACGGTAAACTCATCGCGAACACCAGTTGACGAGCCATACCAAAACCCGAAGCAAGATCGATGGGTCATGCGCTTCGTCCTGAAAATAAAGGGCGTGAACGAAATAGGAGACCGTGTTCACCGATGCTTGCCAGTCGCCCGCGTTTGACGCCTGACACCTCAAAACACCTCATAACCAACGATCATCCGAGCAACTGAGACGGGTTGTTAATTTAATGGCTCCATCGGTACCAGACTGAATTTCCAAAACGATCGTTAGTTGAATCGCATTACCGAAACACCTTCACGTGCGTCGTAGGTCAACAATTGGACATTCGGCGAGCCAAACTGCCGCAGAATATTTTGATACAACTCGTGTTCCGTTGGCCATGGATAGCCATAAACAAGTTCGAAATCGTGAAGTTCCATGCCTAGAGCATCATAACCATCTGCATCATCGATGGACGTGCGGATGGCTTCTTCTCCAGCCGACGGACGCCAAACGAATGCATCGGGAATAAAACTGCCCAAGGCAAATTGACATTTCGCTTCGAACCGTTCGGCCAGTTCCTGGCTAAAATCCAATAACACAGGCTCAACTTCGATACCATAAGCGTCAAAACCCAGATGACTCGCCATGATCGTGACGACACCGAGCCCGGAACCCCATTCCAGAATACTAGTCGTTTGGTCGCGCAGTCGCATCAGCCAGGGCAATAACTCGCGATAATCAGCACCCGCATACGATTCAAAATCTCGTTCGTATTGCTGCCGATCCCAAATGGCTTCAGCATCTTGCCAGAGTTCTTCAAATTCATTGACATAGTCATCTAAAGTCTTAACGGATCGACTCCTCACTTTAAAATGCCTACCAGGCAAAATTTGATTCTTAGGGATTATATCACGGCGATTCATGTCGAGTTGATTGTTGTGCGAAAGAAGCGCAGTGGTGAGCTGCCATTCCGCAGCCAATGCTGGAATATCGCTACTGCAATCTCTAGCAAATCTGTGCGATCAATGGTGATTGACCTGAGAACCACGCATTGATTGGTCGCACGCCAAGTTCCCGTATTGTCCCTGACCGGTGTTCCCAGATACGGGATGGTCAGCGGCCCAACTATCGTTTGCGCAGGACGGGTTTGCCATCATGGGGTTTGATGATCAGATCAGCCGTATCATTCTCCACTTGATTTCGTTTGGAAACGCGCGGCAGGCGTATTTGCTCAGAAAGGCGAGCCATATAAACGAGATTACTCTCGGCGCCCTCGAATCCCTGAACCTGTTCTTTCCAATCGATCTCCTGGGCAAGCACGCGCCCAGCCGCCAAATCGAACTTAATTTTTCCACGGTTCTTTTTTTGGATGATTTGCGATTCAATCTTTGGGTCCTCAATCGGAGTCAAAATCTCCGTTTGGAAATCGATTATCGCAACCTGATTTTCAACCGCTGACAACGTGTAAAGCCGCCTGGATTTTATCGTCTTGACTCGACCATCGCCATGTCGTGCCGAAGTCTCACCGCTGACACTCCACTGGTGCCCGATTCCAATCGGTTCGTCTGGGAATGGAATCGTGATGTCGCCAACACCGAAACTGGATTCAGACAAGTTCGTATTGCGACTGATCAAATTTCCCGTGGGGTCAATTGTCACGGTAGCTAGAACGACACCAACCTTGGCAACGGCAGCGTCAAACATCGGTGGGGGTTGTCCCCCTTTTTCACTGTCGTAACTGACCGGTTCGTCGTCCCCCGTCTTGTTCCACAAACTCAGGCGCTCCACACTGTTTTGAAGCGTCATGTTGCCGCGACTATCGACTTCAATCACTCGCCACAATTTGGTCGAATTCGTTCGAGACGACAATTTTTCCTGGTGCTCACCTACTTTCGTTTCAACGGAGGCAATGTGTTCGACGTCCCAGCGAAGTTCCTCACCCGGTTTCAATGCATACCGCAACGAAAACCGCTGTAGACGATTGATGTTGCTGGCGGCATCAGTGATGCGTTGTGACGATTCCTGTTGTTTCTGATTTGCCGACGAACCGGGTTGACCCAACAGTTGCATCGGTGCCATCCAAATGAATCCAACGACGATTCCAAGTCTCAATCCGAATTCCATGCTAAACCTCCCTGTTGAAAACATCTCGTGACGTCATTCGTCGTGTTCGATGATGTTCGAATGATTTGAGTTGCTGCTCCCTCCCCATCCCAACTTCTCGCGAAGCGTTCGATAATACCCATGACCCTCGATTTGAATCAACTGGAAAACGGGTCGTGCCTTGGTAACTCGCACCCGATCGCCGGATTCAATCGTGACTAAGGATTGCCCATCGAGCACGACCGATGTCGTTTTTCCGGGATTATTCACCCTCAACTCATAAATTCGATCCGCTGTATCGACGACCGGTCGGACGGTCAACGTGTGTGGATTGATCGGTGATATCACAAATGCTTGCAGATTTTTACGCAGTATCGGACCCCCGGCCGAAAGGTTATGAGCGGTTGAGCCAATTGGAGTGCTCACAATGATTCCATCACAATTGTAAACCGTGGCAAACTCCGCATCGACTTGCAATTCAATGGACAATATCGCAAATGGGGGACCATTAAGAATCGCAACCTCATTGAGACCACGTCGATCGATGATCCGCACTCCGTCTCGATAGACCTCGCACCTGATCATCAGGTGCGAGATGATTTCGAATTGGCCATTCAACATCTTGTGCAAAGAACGGACGACGTCTGCAGGTTGGAGGTCAGCCAGAAACCCCAGTTTTCCCAGATTGACTCCGAGGATGGGCAGTTGCCGCTCGCCCATTTGCCGAACGGCTCTCAAAATCGATCCATCCCCACCAAAGACGATCGCCATATCCGCCAAGACCGTCGACAGGTCCAACTGATAACTAAAGTCCTCGGCAACGATTTCGATCAAGTTGGCGATCGAAGTTCTCAATCGATCCGCTTCGGTCAAAATCCGGGGCCGACGATCTCCCGAGCCGAGCACAACCGTTTTCACATATCCACGTTGAATGGCTTCTTCGAGCATCGCAATCTAAAATCGAGTAAATTTCTGGAAGAAGACGAAAACTCGGGCTCAAGTCAACATGAATCTTGATAAAGGCGAATTCATGGGATCGCCATCATGCCGCGGTTGAGCAACACAACCAAAACGACGATTATCAGTACATACACGTCAACAACTGGGCTGTTGTTGCTCAAAACTGCTGAAGCGAATGGCCAATTGACGACATGTTGCCATGATGCCCGCCTGATCGATTTTTAGATCCGCCAATAGTTCTTCGCGATCACCATGTTCAACGAATCGGTCATCAATTCCCAGACGTTTGATATGGTCCGTTCGCAGTTGGCGGTCGTTGGCCATTTCCAGCAATGCTGAGCCGAAGCCACCCATCAACATTGCCTCTTCGACGGTCACAATGAAATCGGAGTCACAAATCGCTCGGCACAAAGTGTCGGCATCCAGGGGCTTGATAAATCGAGCGTTGATCACACCGACATCAATTCCTTCGTGATGCAATGCTTCGGCGGCCATCAAGCAAGCCTGTAATTGAGTTCCGGCGCAAATAATTGTGCCTTGAGTCCCCGTCTGGAAGACCTCTGCCTTGCCAAGCTCGACGGGTTGCAACTGACGGTTGATCTCTGCGGCCGTATCCTTGGGATAGCGAATCGCCGTTGGAGAATCATGTTGCAAAGCAAAATCCAACATTGCTCCCAGATCGTTGGCATCACCAGGCGCCATCACAACCATGTTGGGCATGATACGCATATAGCCAATATCGAAAGTTCCGTGGTGTGTTGGACCGTCATTTGCCGTGAGCCCTGCGCGGTCCATCATGAACACGACCGGCAAATTTTGCAGGCAGACCTCTTGGAAAATCTGATCGTAGCTGCGTTGAAGGAACGTGCTATAGATATCGACAATCGGTCGAATTCCTGTCTTCGCTTGTCCAGCGGCGAATGCTACGGCATGCGATTCACAAATCCCAACGTCGAAGAACCGGTTTGGAAACCGATCCCGGATCGGTTCCAGTTTGTTTCCCTGACACATCGCAGCCGTGATAACCGTGACTCGATCATTGTGAGCCATTTGATCGGCAATGGCATCGCTGGCATGATTGGTGTAGGCCTTATTCCCTCCAGTTGATTTGGGAACCGCTTCATCACCTTTTCGTTCAAAGGCCGGTGGTGTGTGAAAATAAACAGGATCCTCGGCAGCCGGCTTAAAGCCATGCCCTTTTCGTGTCAGCACATGTAGAAGTTGGGGCCCTTTTTGATCCTTCAGCATGTTAAGGTATTTCCTCAGAGTTCGAATATCATGGCCATCAATCGGCCCGAAATATCGAAAGCCGAATTCCTCGAACATCATGCCGCCATGCATGCCCGCTTTAAAGCCCTCTTTAAGCTGTTGCAGGAAACGCTCAGTCGGGTCGCCAAAGACTGGTACCTTGTTCAAGATATTGACGACTTCATGTTTCAATCCGGAATAGATTGGATTCGATCGCAAACGATCCAAATAAGTTGCCAATCCGCCAACTCTGGGACAAATCGACATTTCATTGTCGTTCAATATGACCAATAAATCGCTGTTGATTTCGGCGGCATTATTGAGTGCTTCAAATACAATGCCCGACGGCATGGCGCCATCGCCAATTACAGCGACAGCTTTACGGTCGCTTTCGCCATTCAACACGTCGCCACTATGCAATCCGACCATGGTCGCGACGCTACAGCCGGCGTGTCCAGTCATGAATAAATCGTAATTGCTTTCGTGCGGATTGGGGTAACCCATCAAGCCACCGCGCGTACGAATGGTATGAAATTGATCGAACCGCCCCGTGATCAATTTATGCGGATAGATCTGATGACCCGTGTCCCAAATCAGGCGATCTCGACTGAAATCGAATACACTGTGCAATGCCAACGTCAACTCGACGACCCCCAGATTTGACGAAAAGTGGGCCGATCTCGAATTCAGCAGTCCATACAATGTTTCGCGAATTTCCTCGCCCAACTTTTCCAGTTCTTTCAACGAAAGACCATGCAGTTGAAGTGGATTACGAATCGTTGATAGCAAATCGATCATAGTTCAAAAATTTCGTGTGATAACAAAGTCAGCGACGGTGCGAAGCGGATCGGCAGCCGGTCCAAATATCGTCAGGTTGTATTTCGCTTGGTCAATAAACTGGTGAGCGCGCTGTCGGCTCTGCTGTTCGCCCAGTAGAACCGGATAGGTCAGGGTGCCGTTTTGTTCGTCTTTACCCGACTGTTTTCCCATTTTGATTGAATCACCGCAAAAATCCAACAGATCATCGACGATTTGGAAAGCCAAACCGAGATTCTCGCCAAAAACACACAACGCTTGCCTTTGATCGCTTGATGCACCTGCCGTCATTCCTCCCAGGCAAAGTGCCACCTTTAAGAGGGCGGCGGTCTTCCGACGATGGATGCTCTCAAGATGAGCCAATGAAATAGGTCCCTTGCCACCAGCTAAATCGTCAACTTGACCACCAATCAAGTTCTTGGGGCCCGCCGCATCAGCAAGCGCCGCAATACAGGCTGCCGCATCGACTTTGACCTCTCGAGCAATCAGGCCAAACGCCATGGTCTGCAAAGCATCACCTGCCAAGATCGCTGTCGCCTCGTCAAATCTTCTGTGACAAGTCGGTTGCCCGCGTCGAAAATCGTCATTATCCATCGCGGGCAAGTCATCATGAATTAACGTATACGTGTGAATCATTTCGACTGCACAGGCAGCCGGGAGCGCGTCATCGATGGATCCCCCGCAAGCCTTGGCCGCCAGCAACGTAAGTAAGGGGCGAACACGTTTCCCCGGCGCCAAAAGCATATAGCGAATTGCTTCGGCCAACGGCCTCGGACATTCATCGCCAAACCTCGAGTATCGGTCGAGTGCCTGATTGATCAACGCGCGAAGCTGACCGGTCACTGGGTTCGATTCGATTTCTGCTTTGGATGACATCAATGGCAAACCCCGGGAGCCTCGCAGGTGTTGGGAGAATCAATATCTATTTATATACTGGATATCTTACCGCGAATTAACTTAGAAGGGAATCAATGTCCGTGAAAACCCGCAAACTTCCGCCTGAAAACGATGGTTGCCATCCAATCTGTTCACGAAATCTGTTCTAGATACTGAATCTGCGGAGCGTATCTATGACCGTGTACGACTGCGATCGTCCATCGAGCTCGCCGATGCATCAAACGGCGTTGTCAACGTGCGTCCAGCTTCGTCAACCGAGGTCAAAAGCTCAACTTGCTTTTCAGCCTCTTGTAAGATGGAGTGACAACGCTTGAGCAACTTGATTCCTTCGGCATAACTGCTTAATGACTCGTCCAAGTTCAAATTGCCTTCCTCAAGCCGATCAACAATCTGCTCAAGCCGCTCAGCCGCATCCTCAAACGAGACCGATTCCTCACATTGATCATCATTGTTCGTTTTCTTCTTTTTTGCCATTGGCGAACCCAATCAAAATAGGGAACAGGCCTTCGCGATTTTTAACAAGTTTCGATTCATAGGGCCAAACATGCGATTCCACTCGCAACCTTAACGGTTCGAATTTCCAAGGCGTTTACTCTGTCCAATCAAGATGTCCACTTATTTTGCGTTGATCACTACAAAACTGGACAAATACCGCTAAACCAATGCTCAATCTCGGCTGGCTTGACACCCGTTCATGGGAAATCATGAGTTGCAAATCGGTTCTGAAACATCCGCTAGCTCCACCTGAATCGACCAGTCGGTGATAATCAGCGGTGCATCATAAACGGTTCCTGGATCTTCTTCAGCGTTGACGATGACTTCCTTGCCTTCGACCGGGAAAAATATGTAGTCCAGGCCTCCGGCGTCGATCTTCTGAATCGGTCCCAACTTTGCATGCTTCATCTGAACGACTCGCGCTTCGCGGACTTGAACGTTAGATGCAGAGGATAATTGGTTAAAAAACACAAAATTGTATCGTTCGACTTCTGGATAGTCACACGGCGCACTTTGAAAAAACCAGAATCGTGATGTAACTCCTGTTTCCAGAGATTGATCCAATTCGTACCAGCTTGGTGTCCACAAAGCAAGTCTCGTTTGCTGATCGGTTACTGATAGATTCATCGGATTCCCCCAAGTGGATGTTCACTACCGGCCCATGATACGGGATTTCAATGGATGATACAAACATTTTTGAGACATCCATCTGGCAAAGTTTTGGTTTCGCGTAAAAATAACTGATATTCCCAGTGTTTTACCGAGCCGCATTGTATGAAAATCTTGACAATTGAGTCGACTTGTGATGAAACAGCAGCGGCGATTGTAACTGAGGATTTGGAGATCCTTTCAAGTATCGTGGCGACTCAGGAGCAGCTCCATCAGAAATTTCAGGGCGTTGTACCAGAAATTGCAGCTCGCGCTCACGTCGAACGAATTCTGCCAGTCATACATGAGGCATTGACGCGAGCTTCCGTATCACTCGATCAACTTGACGCAATCGCCGTAGCGACGACGCCTGGGTTAGCCGGTTCGCTGGTGGTTGGACTGATGGCAGCGAAAACACTTTGCCTTGTTCTGAACAAACCACTCATCGCCATCAATCACCTGCACGCTCATATTTACGCATGCAAAATCTCCAGTCGCGAGGAGATTTTTCCTTGCATTGGCTTGATTGTAAGCGGTGGGCACACGCATCTTTACCACTGCAAAAGCGCGCTTGATTTTGAGTTACTCGGGGGAACAATTGATGATGCTGCAGGCGAAGCGTTCGATAAAGTTGGCAGTATGCTTGGCCTGCCGTTTCCCGGTGGTCCAGCACTATCCCGTTTGGCCCTCACGGGTGACCCCGAGCGCTTCAAGTTTCCGCGTAGTTATTTGCGGGATGAGACATTAAAGTTCAGCTTTAGCGGTCTAAAAACGGCCGTCCGGTACGAGATTGCCGGTCCGGGCAAAGTTGATTTTTCGACACTCGACCTCCATCCGCAATTCAAAGCGGATGTTGCGGCAAGTTTTCAACAAGCGGTTGTCGATTGCCTGATCACCAAAACGTTCCAAGCGGTCGATCGCTTCGGCCTGCCGACATTGTGCGTTGGTGGAGGAGTGGCTGCCAATCAGTTGCTTCGCGAGCAGCTTAATGTAGCCGCGTCAACACGAGAACTCAGATTACACATTGCACCTCTCGAACTCTGCACAGATAACGCAGCGATGGGTGCAATCGCAATCGAATATTTCAAGGCGAATCAGTTTGCACAACTTGATCTCGACTGTATTGCTGGACTGGTCCGATCCTGACGGCACAATCCTGTCGAAGTTCAGGTCGATTTCACAGCATGTCGTCGTATAAAAGCTAATCCACAAGCAAACGGATCAACGTTCTACCGCAGAGAGCGAGCATGATGCTTCTTCGTCGAGTCGGAGGGAGCAATTAAACTTCCAGATTACGAATTCTAATTCAAGGTGACAACCACGAGCGATGCATATGCGCGGTTAATTCGATTTTGTCGGCGGACCTGCTGCAAACTCTCGCGGAAGCGACTTTTTCGATTGGGAAAACTTTTTCGACCAGCCGAAAACGAATAGGTGCAGACTAGATGAGCGAACTTGTTGACGTGCCATGAATATGATCACCCCCTCGCCAGGCATTTTGCGATGAACCATCAACTCCTATCGCAAGCCCCCCGACGTTCGGGATTGACTCGATACTTGCAGCGGGTATTTCGTTGTGATGTCCGATCACTGGCCTTGTTTCGGATGGCAATCTCAGTGTTGGTCCTGATCGATTTATGTGCGAGGTCCAGTTTACTTCGCGCCATGTTTACCGACGACGGGTATTTTACTCGAGCTCTGGCCGATGACTTTTACGTGATAGCGAGCGGCAGCGAAGCGTTTAGTTACTGGTCGCTTCACAAGCTTTCTGGAGCGGTTGAGTTTCAAGCATTTTTGTTCTGCCTGACAGCCGTTGTCGCCGTCTGTCTGCTCGTGGGATTCTACACCCGTGTTGCCAGCGTGCTATTATGGATTCTTGTCGCATCGATGCAGGCGCGCAATCCTTTGCTCAATACGTCCGGAGACATGTTGCTGAAGATGTTGTTGTTCTGGTCGATGTTTTTGCCATTGGGCGCATATTGGTCATGGGATGCGAAACGCAAGGGCAGCGCTGTCCTGAAGCAGGTCTCCAGTTTTGCAACGGCCGGGGTCATTCTGCAGTTGTGTTACATGTATCTGTTTACCGGGCTCTCCAAGTGTAATGAGATCTGGTTTCGTGGTGAAGCGCTCGACTACGTCATGCATTTGAGTATCTACACGCGCGAGACGGCAAATTTTGTTTTGCATTTTCCATATCTGATGAAGCTGGTTTCCTGGGCGACCGTCGTGGGCGAGATCGGCCTCCCCTTGTTGTTGTTTCTGCCAGTATGGACCCATGCAATGCGCTGGCTGAATATCATTTCGTTTTGGTTGATGCATGGAGTGATCGCTCTTACGATGGCCATCGGACTTTTTTCCTACATTAGCATGGCGGGCTGGTTGCCGTTGCTGCCTGATTCGTTTTGGAATTGGCCAGCGGTGCGCAACGTTACAAGAATACTGGATCGAGTCTTTGCGCCGACAAAAAATCATGGTCGCAGGAAACCTAAGAAACGAGTAACCGGGTACGACCACCTTCGTCATTGTGTGGAATGGAGACGTGGCGCACAGTGGTTGACCAACGCTTGCTTGCTGATTTTTATCGTGTTCTTTTTTTGGTGGAATCTCGGAAATATCGACTCGCGATGGATGCCGCGACCTTTGGTGTTGACCGGTGCAAGTTTGAATGTCGATCAACATTTCCGGATGTTTGACATCCCACCTCAATACAATCCATGGTTTGTCTACGACGCCGATTTGGCGAATGGTCAACGTGTTGATATCTTTCGAAATGCTCCGGTCGATTTCGAGCGGCCCAAATTTGCGCGAGCGACGATTCCCAATCACTATTGGCGCAAGCTGCACCACAACCTGACCGGACAGTTCTTGGCAGATTTCAGAGAGCCACTTGCGATGTATATGGTGAAACGGTGGAATGAATCGCACGGACCTGATGAACAGGTTGTTTACATGAAACTTACATGTTACATGGATGAGTTGGGGCCTCGCTCGACCTTAGGGGATCAGGTCATTTCCGTTTGGGGTGAGTATGGGCGATCGCCAAAGCGCATGTTGCAGCAACTGTGGGACGAAACGACCGAATCCGGATTGCCATACTAATGCGGTCGAATTCGCATAAAAAGTAGGGGAACTTGAAACTGAATACGACCCTAAAAACATCTCGTAAGGAATCCCGTGTGCGAGACAAATGTCTGCAATAGAGTGTTGCGCTGTTCACTTGCCAAAACTGGCGTGGTAGGGTTTCTGGTTTTGATACCCCTCGAGACGATCGACGAAAACGGTCATCTGAGTTTCGTTTGCAAGCTTGATGGCAGCTTGTTGGTACTTGATGGCGTTTTCAAAATCTGATGAGGCTGCATAGCCCGCGGCAAGCGTATCAAGAAAGTCTGACTTGGACCACTCTGTCAATTCACATGCTCGACGCGCTAACTCAATCGCTTTCTCTCCATTCCGAAACTCCGGTTCCGGGTTCGTGGCAAGGAACCACGCGTAGGCATTCAAAGCATCGTCAAATTTCGGTGAAAACTCCAAAGCCTTCTCAAAGTCTGTTTGAGCATCGGCGACCTCCCCCAGACTGAATTTCGCTTTACCCCGGTTCATGATTACCAGAGCATTGCTTTGCTCCAGTTCCAAGGCCAGGTCATAGTTGGCGATTGCCTGTTCATACTTGGCCAACTTGGCGTAAACAACTCCCCGATTGTTATAGGCTTCGACCATTTGGTCATCGAGTTTCAAGGCTTGATCAAGATCGGCAAGCGCCTCGTCATGCCTTTCGAGATTGTAACGAATCCAGCCACGTTTATTGTAGCCGGCAGCCAGTGTTGGCTGGATTTTCAAGGCCTCATTGACGTTCGCTTCGGCTTCCTTCCAATTCAAACGACTCATCAAGACGTTGCTTCGCCCCAAATAGGCCAGGGCCATATTCTTATCGCGTTGCAAGGCTCGATTATAGTCAGCCAATGCTTCCGACGGATTACCGCTCTCCATTTGTGCACTACCACGATTCAGATAGTACCAGGGATTTTCCGAAGCATGCTTTATGGCTTCGGAATAACAGGTGATCGCTTTGACTGGATCGCCAAGCTCATAGTGGATCATCCCAAGATTGTTATGAGCGTCGGCGAATTTTGGCGCAAGCCGAATTGCCATTTCCAGGTCGCTGATGGCAAGGTCATGTTTACGTTGTCCCCATAACGTCAGCCCTCGATTATTCCAGGTTTGAGCTTTGCCGGGATTTAGCTTCAACGCCGTATTGAGATCATGAAAGGCTTTTGCGAACTCGTGCCGATCCAGGTAGATTAGACCACGGGTTGCCCACGCTTCTTCATCCGCTTCGCGTCGGCTAATCCGCTCCCCCATCTGTTTCAATGCCGCTTCCAAAGAGAGTGTATACTGACTCGGCAACCACCCGCTGACACCGGCAAGCAATACCCAGTTGCCATTGACATCCGTCACGGTGTAAATCGTTCCAGCATAGACCTTGTCCACCTTGCGTTCGTAAACCTTGGTATCAAAAGTCATCGTCGCCAAAACGCGGTCGCCCTTGCTCTGCGATACCACCCCGCTGGTGATGAAGAGCGTCAAAAACCAAACACTGAGACCCGACACAAAACGATGCATCATTATTCGTGAAAAGTAAAAAGTAAAATTTTATCGAACGAGTTGAACGTCATCGGTCGGCACAGATTTGCACTTCCAATCGCCGTGTCAGAAAGAATCAAGCACTGGTTCGAGGGGATCCAATACCGGCAGGCGTTAAAATGAACCCAACCCTCGGTAAAGATAATTAACTGCCGGTCAAATCCATGAGAGACAATTGATCCGCAATAACCACTCTGTATGCATGATAGCTAGTCGCGCTTGTTGGATCAATTCACAAAACGGCGGGGCGGTCCTGGTTTGATATTGGGGCCATAGGTCTTGTCGACTTTACTTGGTAATCAATGAGCCCCGATCATTTGGCAGCAAGCCAGTTGCAACGGGTCGTTTTGAACTTCGTCGTGGCTTAGACCAACCGGAAATCGAGTCATTCCACCAACGGAGATGCAAAGATGCGGTTTGGTCAAACTCCACGCCAAAAAAACGATTTACTCCCCCGGAATCCCCTGTCTTAGCCAAATCGCCAGAAGGGACAGCATTGATGAATTGAAACCATGATGAATTGGATTTGACACGATTCCCCAAGTTTTCTAGTTTCCACCCGCACAGGCCAGTGAATGGCTCGCCTCAATTTCGAATTTCATTCGAATTTGGTTCGTGACTCCGTGAAATTCAAGACCTAATCAAGTGGTTTGAATGTTTGCGATGTTGGCATTTAGTATCCAGGAGAAATTTTAGTGTACCGTCCGCTAACCGTAATTGTGCCTTGCAAAGATGAGCAAGACAACATCGGAGCCTGCATCGAAAGCTTCAGGGAGATCGCGGACGAGATTTTGATCGCTGATTCCGGATCGTCAGACCGGACTTTGGAAATTGTCCGTCGGTATGAAAAGGTACGAGTCATTCAACGCGATTATGTGACCTCGGGTGATTTCAAAAACTGGGCCATACCGCAAGCTTCCCATGAATGGGTGCTGATCGTCGACGCCGACGAACGAGTGACTACGCAATTGGCCGAAGAAATAAAACTATTACTTTCGCGCGGTCCACAAGCGGACGGGTATTGGATTTTTCGCGATAACCACTTCATGGGACACCGCCTTCACTGGGGTGATGCTCGCACCGATTCGGTTTTGAGGCTTTTTAAGCGAGATATCGGATTTTACGAAGGGCCGAGTGATCATGGTGAAGTAACGATTCCAACAAGTAATGTGGAAACTTTACAAGGTCGGTTTCTCCATTATAGCGTGTGGAACTACGATCAGCTCTTTCTAAAATTCCATCGTTACACGACGCTTCAAGCCGATCAATGGTACGAGCAAGGGCAGAGGACTTCCTATTTTAAACTCTTTGTTCGCCCGGTTTTCCGATTCTTTCGAGAATACATTTTGCAGGGTGGAATCCTTGACGGCAAAGCTGGATTGCAATTGGCTTGGATGGCTGCTTTCTACTCGTTTATGAAGCAGGCTCGGCTATGGGAACTCAACCACAGTCTTCCCAAGCCGGAATTTGACGAACACGCAGAGGATGGCACGACGGACGCGAATGAAGCAGATCGCCGCGCCGCGTAAATGAACGCAGCGACGAATCCGGCTTCGTTGCAAAATCCATCAGAATGAACCTGCGCTGCTTCACTTTGAGACGTTCAATTGATGTTTAAAGGTCGTGAACGCTACGCCACGGGACACTGAATCAATCACCAAAATGTTCAAGAATCCACTCGTATTCAACTCCCAAGAGTCCACTTAAGTAAGCTTCGACCGTCCCCGCATCGACTAAATCGTCACGATAGTCGACTCCCAATTTTTCCAGCTCTGTTTCCGCATACTCGATCGGAAACTGTCTCCGCACTTGAGAGAGAAAATACTGGAAATCCGGGTTCGCCCGGGCCTCATCCATCGTCGGATAGCGGCCGATCATATGTCCAGGATTGTTCTTTAGAATTAACTGTCGACAATAAGCTGAAATCCCCTTCAACTCTAACTCGTAAGCGGCGGTTGCAGAGAGTATCATCAGTCGATAATACTCTGACATCCGCAATTTTTGTTTCGCGTGCCGAGCAAGGTTCAAGTAGATCAACAGATGCTCTTCGTAATTCGCCATGTTTTTACTGTCAATTTGTTCTGGTTAATCTACGACGGACGTCAAACGGAATCACAATGATTCCAACGAGGATGTTTGATCATCAACCGTTCTTGAGTGGAATTGATGCAAGGTGCAATTATCCGAAACGAAGTGAATGGATCGCCAGGGGCTTCCTCGTTCGGCCAGACAATTAACGATTTCGTAATCGTTCCCAAGATAACCCGTAAGGATTCCTGATTCAATCTGTTGATTCAGGCGATTGAACTCCACTGCCTATGAAAGTCAATTCTAATGCGCAATTTGGTTTGACTCGTCAAGAGTTGCACGACATTCGTTGGCTGATCAGCGACGACGCCGTGATCTGGCTTGATCGCTGTCGCAGTGATTTGCAGCAGGGAGTGGATACTCTAAAAATGCTTCAACGGCTACGCCAACAGATTTCTGTTGGCCGATCCCGTTTGGTCGTCGAGCAGTCCGAACTGCGTAATCGTGCACGTCATAAATTCCACAGGCATGATCAGATGTTTTTCACCGCGAAGGGGTTACAACAGGCAACGTCAGAAAATCTGGCGACGTATAAGTCGAATCGCTTTAAATCAGCCATTGAAGTCGCCGACCTCTGCTGCGGAATTGGAGGTGACCTTATCGCGTTTTCGGAGTCGTATCCGACGACGGCCGTTGATCGGGATAGCGTCTCATGCCTGTTTGCTATGGCTAATTGTCAAGTTTGTGCGCGCGAGACCGGCCCACTGTCGGTACAGGTTAAACAAGCCGATATCGCGGACGTGAGGTTTGCTGAAAATTGTTCGATTCATATTGATCCTGATCGAAGGCCGGCCGATATCCGAACCGTTGATCCTGAACACTGTGAACCCCGTCTGGATCAAGTGACGTCCATCATCGCAAGACATCCCCACGTCGCGTTGAAGCTGGCCCCGGCCGCAAAACTGAATTTCGCCGCGCCAGTCCATCTGCAACGTGAATGGATCGGCGATCCTCGCGAGTCCAAGCAACAGGTTTGCTGGTTTGGCGATTTGATCGATGGCACGCACGCAAGAGTTGCCACCGTCGTGGGCGACTCCGGCGAAGTTCTCAGCCAGTATGGCGGATATTGCCCAGTTCAAAATCAAATTCCGCTGGACGCCGACATTTCCTCAGAGATTGAGGTCAATTCCTATATCTATGATGTACACTCAACCTTGATTGCATCGGGGTTGTTCGACCAGTTCGCTCGACAGTTTGGTTTGAAACGAGTCAGCCCAGCCATCGCTTATTTGATCGGCTCGAAAATCTCCCATGGATTGGCTGCGCGGTTTCGCATCATGGATTCGTGCGCTGCAGATCGAAAACGGATCGAGTCCATGTTGAGATCCTTCGATATCGGTGATCTGGAGTTTAAGTGCCGGGGAATCGATTTGGCGACTCAACATCGATACGCCAAACTCAAATTATTGGGTACCCAACGACGAACGCTATTTATTACGCGTCGGCATTCTTCCTCAATTGCGATTCTTGCCGAGCGGGAGGTTGAATGATCGAGTCTACGCTGCGCGCTCAGTGGGTAGTCCCCAGTTGCCGTTCGCCGATACGCGACGGTGTGATCACCGTGTCCGGCAATCGAATCAGTCGTGTCGAGGCCTATACAACCAAAAAACATGCCGCATCAAAATCCCAAATGGTCGATTTGGGTGATGTTGCTGTGATTCCAGGTTTAGTCAACGCGCATACACACCTGGAATTCAGTCATTTGAGCGAACCACTTGGTTTCGCTGGAATCGAATTCACGCGGTGGATTGAACTGGTCATTGCCGAACGACTGGGTCGAACGGAAGCAGCGCTTACCGCAATCCCAAATGGAATTCGGGAATCAATCGAGGCGGGTACCATCGCCGTTGGAGAAGTTGCGACCAGCCCATGGTTGCTTGAATCAAACGGAATCGATGAACGGTTGCTAGGGAGGTTTTTTATAGAACGCCTGGGGAACGATCCACGCCGGGAAGATGCGATCGTCGCAGGCACTGAATATTTGCTGAATGAATTGAACCGTAACTCTGCACAGATTCCACAAACATGGCGTTTTGGAATCAGTCCCCATGCACCCTATTCAGTCGGATTGAGTCTGCTGCGCCAATTAATAGGTCAATCGATAAATTTTGATGTTCCGCTTGCAATGCATCTTGCCGAAACACCGCTTGAAATCGACCTGTTGTGTTCGCAGTCCGGGCCGTTTGTCACGTTGTTGAAGAAATTGGGTGCGTGGTTTCCTGGGGATGCGATGTCGTGCACGACGATTGCCGATTATCTCAATTTGCTGCAATCCTCTCGGAGTTGTCTGCTCATTCATGGGAACTATCTGACCGATCAGGAAATGGATTTCATTTCGCGACAACCTCAATTTACGGTCGTATACTGTCCACGGACGCACCGGTTTTTCCAGCATTCCGAGTATCCGCTGAAACAACTTCTGCAACGACGAATCAATGTTGGTGTCGGAACCGATTCGCGAGCCTCAAACCCGGACTTGTCGCTTTGGCGAGAACTTCAGTGCATGAACGAGACGTTTCCCTGGCTGGAACCTCAAACGATTTTAGGAATGGGGACCTGGAATGGTGCGATTGCACTTGATCTTCAACAGGATGTCGGGGACGTTAAGCCAGGACTGTTGGCTCGATTTCTGCGAATCCCGATCAGTAGCAATATCCGTAATCCGTACGACGAATTATTCGGCCAATGCGCCCGTCATCTTGAGTGGGTTGAGATCAAAAGCTCTTCGGGAAACTGAGGAGAGCGATCGGAGTGAGTTAAATCCTGGCGTGGCTTTTGTTTCCAGATCCATGCAAGCAGTAACGTAGCCAAGATGGCCATGCCCACGATGGCAATCGGTTGGAATTCGACATAAACGCGACCATCACTTTCAACCTCTTGCAAAAACCAGCGAAACGGAGAATCGCTTGAGGCGAGGCCACGGACCCGAGACATGACGACCGTCATACCATTGTGAGTTAAATGAAAGAGGATACAGGGGAGGATACTTCCCGTGCGTAAGGCAATCACGCCTAAAACCACTCCAATGATAAATGCCATGATCGATTGCTGGAACACGGCATGGGTCGCTCCGAAAAACAGACTTGTCAACAACACGGCCGACCAGCGCCCGCGGAGGGATTCCAATCCAGAAAGCATGAAGCCTCGGAAGGCTAACTCTTCACAGACGGCCGGTACCAGTGCGAACACCACCAACACTGCGATAATTCCTGGCGCGGAATCAATGATGGCGCCAAGCGATAATTCCAGGAGTTGCAATTCCGCGCTGGGCGGATAAACGTGCATGACAAGTTTACCAACGAACGCCAGACTGGGATAAAGCATGATTGCCAGTAAAACAGACGCTGCCATGATTCCGGGACGAGCTGTCTTCAGCCGTAATGTATCTTTGGCGCAACGCGTTAAAATCGCCGCCATTAAGATTGCTGGAACGGCAATCGCAGCGATTTGAATAATCAGGATTTGTTTGGCAAACTCACCCCAGGAGCCCGGCATCGTCACCGCTAGACCAAGGAAGAACTTGACGATCAGAATGGTGATGAAACATAGCACGGCATGTCCAATTGCCGGTTTCATTCCGCGATCGCGCATGACTTGCTTGAACCAAATCGTCACACCAAATTGGTCGCTGGAACGAAACAAGACATTTTCGTTATTGAATTGGCTCACAGCCCAGCGCACGCTCAACCAGCAACAGGCAATCGTCGTTGCAAGGACGGGGCAGGCAAACTGCAGCACCAGTCCGTGATTCCCCTCAATCATATTGCGTAGCAGTAACATCATGCCGGTCACAGGAATAAAGCTGGTGCCTAAATCCAAGGACGTGGAGGGCATGATTGAAAGCATCATCAAGGGAAGCAAAGCCATTAACAATGGAATCAAATAGTATTGCCCCTCTTTAGAACTTCTGGCAAACGACGCGAGTGCTAAAGCGAGTGCACTGAACATGGCGGCGACCGGCAGCAACCCGATGACAATCCACGGAATCGCGCTGACTGGAGGGAGTCCAATTTGCGAGATGACTCCCACGGGTGCGGCTCCACTGAGGTTTTTCAACACAAGTAGACCCGTGAGCGTCATACTGAATAAATTCAACACGGCATTACTAACGCTGAAGACCATGATGGTCATCCATTTGCCAAGTACAATCTCGGATCGAGCTGCTGGGCTACTCAACAACGTCTCCAGCGTTCCCCGCTCTTTTTCGCCGGCACAGAGATCGATTGCAGGATAAAAGGCTCCCGTTAAGGCCCATAACATCACGACGAACGGTAGGATCTTCGCCCACACGGCAACCTGCTTTAACGACCCCTCGACGACATCGACTGCCTCGATCGCAAATGGGAAAGCCAGATTGAATGAAAGCTTTCGTTCCGTGAAGTTTGCTTCAATTAGCTGCGCTCGCCAATTCCCCAAAATTCGATGGACATCGGCACCCGCCAATGGTGACTTGTCGCGAGCCGAGTTCACGATGATTTGAAAGTTTGAAATTGTCGGCTCTGAGCCCATAATCGAGTCACCTGCCTGCCGAAAGTCCATAGGAACCCAGAGGAGGACATCGATGTGATGCAGGTTCATTTTCTCTTGAATCCAGCGTTTTAACTCAACATCGAGGTTTGAAAGTTTAAACTCGTCTGCATTGTTGGATTCATGCCGTGTCCACCGCTTCAGGATCGTCTGTTCAATGTTTTGAGACATTTCCTGATTCGTTTCAACCTGTAGTGCTTTCAAGGTGGCCACATCGGCGAGTCCCTCAACAAACCGATCTCCTTCAATAAGTTTGATTGCTTGCGGCAATCGGTCGGCTCCGACGACCCAAACGGTTGCCGGCGTCTTATGCATAAACTGAGCGGTTTGCAGAAGTACCGTCCCCAGAAGTGGGTACAGAATCAACGGTAACACCAGAATCGTAAACAGAGTTCGGCGATCGCGCAGTTGATCGATGATCTCGCGTTGAAATATAAATTTGATGTTTTTCCAGTTCATCGATCAACATTCGGTTGAGGTTGGTGTTTCCATTTGTTCGCTCGCCGAGACTAGTTGGAAAAACAATTCTTCCAAGTCATGTTGCTTGTGGCTGACAATCAATTCATCGATCGTACCGCAGTCAAGAATCTGCCCACGGTGCATGATTGCGACTCGGTCACAGATCCGTTTGACCTCGCTCATAATGTGTGAGGAGAACACGATGCATTTCCCCTGATCACGTAATAATTGAACCGTATCAAGGACTTCGCGCGCTGCCAAAATATCCAGTCCCGACGTTGCCTCATCGAAGATCAGCACGGGGGGATCGTGAATTAGCGCCCGAGCGATTGAGACTTTTTGTTTCATCCCGGTGGACATTTTTGCGCCCAACAAGTTACGTAATCGCTCCATGTGAAATCGCTTGAATAACGTTTCCATCCGTTGATCGAGTGTCGACTCGGTCATTCCGTAGAGCCGCCCAAAATGTCTTACCATTTCCCAACCGGTCATTCGATCATAAATCGCGGTATTATTGGAAACAAAACCCAGCTGATAACGAACCTGTTCAGCTTGCTTAACGACGTCAAAACCATTGACTGTTACCGTTCCGGAACTTGGTTTCAACAATGTACTTAGAATGCGCAAGACGGTCGTTTTGCCTGCACCATTGGGACCCAACAGTCCGAAAATCTGTCCGGGGAGCGCGTCGAAACTTATCGAATCGACAGCCATAAATTCTCCCACCAACGGATCGCTATACGACTTTTTCAATTGGCGTGCATGAATCATTTGGTATTCCCTCGATTGCGCTCTATGGAGCATAGCCCACAGTTGACGAAATGCCTTCTAATTATTCCGAAGAGGCCAGTTTTATTGATGAATCAGCGGCGTGATTCCATCAACCATGGTTAGGTTGAAGAAATCTCTGCGATCGGTCGAATTCACAACTAACAGGCACCCGCAGCAATCACGATTAGCTTGTGACAGTCATGTCAGTTTTACGAGTTACACATGGAAACAATTGATTCAAACAACGCCTCCGAATTCTCGACAATCTCGGTTCCAGGCAACCTGTCCGTCCCCAATCAATCGGCACCGGGTGAAACCAAACGGGCCTCGGTTCAATCGTTCGACAAGCCTGATGAGTTCATTCCAGTGCAACCTCAAACACTCGAGGCGGCCTCGCTTGAGGAAATGGATGTCTTCCGAATCATACTTCGGTTCCTCTATATTCGTGGGACGCATACGGGTCGCGGAATCGCCAACCAAATCAAGCTTTCGTTTCTGATTGTCGAGCCGCTGCTGCTCTCGTTGCGCAATCAACTTCTGATTGGCTATCGAGGTTCATCGATGGGAGGAGACTATCAATATGAGTTGACCGCAAAGGGGATCGATCAGGCTCGTGAGAGCATGAAACAATGCACGTTTTGTGGCTCATCCCCCGTGAGTTTGGCCGACTATCAACAAGCGGTGAAGATTCAGTCGCTCCAAAACCTGCGGCCCACTTACGACCAGGTCCGCCAGGCCTTGAGTGACTTGACAGTCAACCCAATGATCATTAGCCAAGTTGGACAGGCATTGAGCAGTGGCTCAAGCCTGTTTCTTTATGGTCCTCCCGGAAACGGAAAATCAAGCATTGCCAAGCGTTTGGTGAGGGCACTTAGCCCGTACATCTGGATTCCGCGTACTCTGGTTGTCGGCGGAGAGATCATCCGCCTGTTCGACCCAATGGTTCACGAACCATGTCCGTTGCCACAATCCACCGGTCTCCTGGAAGAACGTGGAATCGATGAGCGGTGGGTTCGCATCCGTCGTCCAGTTATCACCGTGGGCGGTGAATTGGCACTTAGCCATCTGGAAGCGACAAACAATCCAGTGACCGGGATTGTCGAGGCTCCATTTCACCTCAAAAGCAACTGTGGTTGTCTGGTGGTTGATGACTTCGGTCGCCAACGAATCAGCCCTGTTGGACTGCTCAATCGCTGGATTGTACCGATGGAGTCGCGATACGATTACATTTGCCTCCCATCAGGGCGACAGGTTCAAGTCCCGTTCGATCAGTTGTTGATTTTCGCCACTAACCTCAGTCCCAGAAATATTGTCGATGAGGCATTCCTGCGTCGCATCCCGTACAAAGTCCTTATCGGTGACCCAACTCCCGAACAGTTCAGCGAGCTCTTCAAAACGCGCGCACGGTCGTTTGGCTTTAATGTTGAAGATGAATGGGTGGACTATCTGGTCAAAACGGCATATTTGGACATTGACCGCAAAATGAGATTCAGTCATGTCGATGACTTGCTCAAACAAATCCGCGACTTCTGCGAATTCCATGAAAAGCCATTGACGGTCAATCAACAAACTTTAGACTTGGCCGTTCAAAATTACTTTGCTCACGGCTAAATCATTCGACAAACCGAGCCGCGTTCGTAACAACGTCTGCGGCGGCGGTGCTTCCACGATCCCGCCTTGCCATCCCCCCAAACTCCGCGATGCTGGACTCTTGCTCGGTGCTGGTAATTCAATGAACGTGTTAAAATCGGCGATGCCCGTGCCCCATACAACCGAACACGTGGTCATGGGCTTGCCTGAGACAATAATCAAGCATCAATCAAAGAGCATCAGCCACCATTTGGGGTAAATTCTGAGAGGCTGCGTTGCGAAAGAAGTCATTTCACGCTCCATAAAGCCGCGCGGCCGTACCATCTGTGAAGAAGCATTCTCAAAAGGGGCAAATCCCCAAAGATCGAAGTGGATCGGCCTTAATCGGCAATGATTTAAACACATTTGGCCATCATAATGGTATATTGGTCTTTTCTCGTTTCCTTTGGCCATTTGCCGTTCGCGTTTCATTCCGCCCCAGAACCTGACTTATGCCAGACGAAGCCAAGTCGAATGATGACATTCCGCGCCAGCGAGGTAGTGATTTCGAGGAATTGTTGCAACGTGCCATCGCTGGAGATGCCGAGGCAGTTGCCAACGTGGTCGAAAGTCTCCGCACCTACCTGCTTTTGATCGCCAACCAAGAAGTTGATCGTGATCTGCAAGCAAAATTCGGGGCTTCCGACCTGGTGCAAAGCGCGTTGATCGTTGCTCACCGAAAATTTGCCGAATTTCAGGGGAAATCAATCGATGCATTGCAAGGTTGGGTGCGACAGATTCTGCGACATGACCTGATCGATGCCCGTCGACGGTTTAAAGGGACGGCTCGACGACAAACGAATGCCGAGATTCCAATCGAAGGGTCCTCGGGTCCAAAAATATCGTTAGTCGATCCAATGGAGACGCCGGCGACGTTGTCTTCACAACATGAGCAGTTCCGAATGGTCCAAAATGCACTTTCAGATTTGCCACCGAATTACCAAAAAGTCATCGAGATGCGAAACTGGCAGGAAATGAGTTTCGGTGAAATTGGTGAATTTTTTGGCACCGGCGAGGATGCTGCACGAAAACTCTGGTCGCGTGCATTACTGCGGCTTAAGGAGGTTCTAAATACCAAGTATCCTGAAATGGATTCGATATCCTGGAATCAGCTGAAATAATAAAAGTGTTTTTGTTGTCCGGTTTCATGCCGAAATCTCGCCAAGGTGGGATATGGGCAAGATGGCATGTGGTATCAAAGGGTTACGCATCATAGCTTGGGTTGCAAAGTACTATGGGACAAAACAAGGACCTTTCGCGGTCTAAATCAAAAAACGAAGTGCCTGATCCGAGCCTTGAAAACCAACTGGTTGAGACTCATAAAGAAATTCTGGCTCAGGACGATTCCAGTTTCCGCATCGGTGCAATCGACCCAGCGGATCGTTCAGGCGACGCTGAAATCACGAAAGATATTAACGAGAATGTCCAACTCGCTTCGCTAAAAGGGTTGCTAAACATCTTGGAAAAAATGCGACGAAGCCGTGTCGCAGAAATATCACAGCCCACCCAAGGGACCCCAGAGCCGCGCAACGCCGAGGGATTTCCCGTGAAATTCGACGATCGATCCGTTGAACGACTGGACGATTCTGAAGTCAACCTGGAGACGCCGCGTGCAGTTGCGACGGATACGTATGGCGATTCTCGTGCTTTGTTCCCAGCCAATGAAGACACCGATGACGCTGCCGGGGATTCCGTGACCTACGGTTTTGCGAATGCGTCTGAGGTGACTCACGACGAAGCAGAATTGGACTCATTTCGTGGTTTGCGAATCGGTCGTTTCCAAGTCCGATCCGGCGTCGGCCAGGGTGGTTTTGGCATGGTGTTTACTGCCTATGACGATCGCCTCGATCGGGTTGTCGCCCTGAAAGTTCCTCGACCAGAAGCCATTTTGTCACTCGATCAACGCCGCCGATTTTTGAGAGAAGGTCGCGCGGCGGCCGCGCTGAGTCACCCGAATATCGTGGGTGTCCTGGAGGCCGGCGAAGACGGCCCAATTTGCTATATCGCATCTGAATTGATCAAGGGCGTTAACTTGGGTGAGTGGCTTAGACGTCATGGTCCCATGAACGCGACCGCGACGGCACAGCTCATCTCCACGTTGGCGGAAGCCATCCAACATGCCCATAGCCGACATGTGCTGCACCGAGACCTGAAACCCAACAATATTCTGATGTCGGGTGACAAACCTTGGATCACTGATTTTGGTTTGGCGTTGCGCCTTGACCAAAACTTGGAAACTTCAACAAGTGAGTTGATCGTTGGCACACCTGGTTTCATGGCTCCCGAACAGGCGACCGGCAAGTTCGATGGAATTGACGGCCGTGCGGACGTCTATGGATTAGGCGCCATCTTGTATTACATGTTGACCAACCGACCACCTTTTTCAGCGGACTCCCCCCTTGAGACATTGGATATGGTGCGTCAACAGATTCCCGTTCCTCCCCGGGCGATCCGAAAATCGGTCTCCCGGGACTTGGAATCAATTTGCCTCAAGTGCCTGGAGAAATCGTCGGCAGATCGCTATGACTCCGCGTATGACTTACACATGGACTTACAGCGGTTTCTGGATGAAAAGCCAGTACTAGCCCGTCCTGTTCCGCGCTGGCAGCGCGTACTCCGGTGGTCGAAACGCAATCCGTTATTGAGTTTGGTTGGATCGGCGGCTTTGCTTTTTTTGGCAATCAGTTTGATCACGTCGTACTTGGGCTGGACCTCGACTTCGAAAGCATTGTCCGAAGCCAGGTTGGCCAACAAAGCGACAATGGTGGCGCAACATCAATCGGATGAGCGATTCCTTGCCGCCAAGCAGACGGTCGATGATTATTTTACCCAAGTCGCCAACAACCGCATGCTAAATATTCCTGGGTTGACCTCGTTGCGCCACGAGCTACTCCAATCCGCGCTTCACTATTATGTTGGTTTCTTAGCGCAAAGTGAGGATGACGAGGCGTTGTTGTCGGAAATCGAACGAGCCCATTTTCGGCTTGGTGAAATTCATGCGGATCTGGGTCAACCCGATGCGGCACTGGAGAATTTCATGCAATCCGAACAGTTGCTTCGTCAATTGCTTGCTCAAACACCCGAAGAATTGACGCGGTTACTGCTCTTGAATGGATCGCTCGCGAGAATTGCGTCACAGCATATGGTGCTTGGCAACCCAAACGAAGCGATGTCGACTTTAAACGGCGCAATCGAAGGTCAGCAAATCTTGTTTGCGAACCAGCCATTACACTTCGAGGTTCTCAATCAGTTGGCCAACCTCTGGCAACAGAAAGGTACCATGCTGCGTGAGATGCGTCAGCCGGATGAATCGCAAGAACTTTATGAAATGGTCGTTGGCCTGCGCGAACAATTGCTAGCCACAAATCAGGAAAACGAAGATTTAAAACGCGAATTGTTAATCAGCAAAGGCAATCTCGCGAATGCCCGGCGAGCCACGGGAAACCTGGCCGAGGCAATTGCGCTTTCGGATGAAGTCGTTGTGGGATTGAGGGAATTTGCCAGCCGACCGAATACGACGCCCGCTGATAATCACACACTATTAAAGTTTTTGTACAACCGTTCGTTGCTGGCAATGATGGGCCGGAATTTTGAAGGCGCCCGGGAAACCCTGGACGAGGCCACTGCGATTGCCGATGATTTGGCCAACGTGTTTCCGGCCGTCGAGGCTCATGTCAGGGATCCCGCAATTATGCGAGGCGCTTTAGCAGTGGCCTGCCTAGAATTGGGTGAGATCGAAGAAGCGCTCGAGAATTTCCGTCTGAACGAGCAAGCATGCGATCAATTAGTCGAGTTAAACCCAGCTTCCGTCAATAATCTAATCGACGCTGGCTTGGCTAAACTTAACTATGGGGCTGCGCTGGGAAATCATGCTAAAGACTTCTTGGCAGCACGAGCACGAGTTACTTCCGCCCAGCAATTATTTGAATCGGTTTTGGACCGAAATCCTGGATCGTTCAACGCACGTATGGGTATGGTTAACTGTGAAGTCAATCTGGCGGCGTTTGCTGTCGAGCTGGAAACTTGGGAATTGGTTCTCGAACATTCTGAACAGGCATTGGAATTGTCGGTTTCATTGCGCGAAGAACATGCCAACAACCCGCAATTAAGACACGCGATTTCGCAAACGTATACCAATTTGGCGAACGCGTTGGAGAATTTGGCGAGGGTCGATGAATCGATCGCCGCTTGGCAGTTTGTCGTGGAATCGGCATTTCCGGAACCCAGTCCCTTGCATCGGCTTCGATTGGCTGCCGCATTGGCTTTGGGAGATCGATTGGAGAAAGCGGAAGAACTGTTGGAACTCGTGGTAGACCAACTTGGCCAGCGTGGCAGTCTTTGGATGCAGCAGGGACGGTGTTTTGCATTGATCGCTCAAGCTTTACGAACCAGGTCAACCGCCGATGGCCAGGATCGCGAATCGTCCATCGGTGATTTCTCTCAACGTGCCATATCCAGTCTGCAAACCGCAGTTGAATTGGGCTACTTTGAATCACCCAAATGGCGTCACTATCTTGAACAGTCGTCAGAACTTGACGAACTTCGATCTCGTGCCGAGTTCCAGGCGTTGCTCGACGAGTTGGAGTTCAGCCTTTAGGCTGCCTGCGCGCCACTGTTTGTGTTCGCAGTAAAAACACGCTAAAGCGTGAACTCCAACGCTTGCGTACGAAGCTGGAGTTCAGCCTTCAGGCTGCTTGCGCGCCTTTCTTTATGCAATGTTTGATTGTATGCGAAAAACACGCTAAAGCGTGAACTCCAACGCTTGCGTACGAAGTTGGAGTTCAGCCTTCAGGCTGCCTGCGCGCCTTTCTTTATGCAATGTTCGATTGTTGGCGAAAAACACGCTAAAGCGTGAACTCCAACGCTTGCGTACGAAGTTGGAGTTCAGCCTTCAGGCTGCCTGCGCGCCACTGTTTGTGTTCGCAGTAATAACCCGCTAAAGCGTGCACTCCAACCACTCCATCGTGAATTCAAATTTCCACTTCACATATCGGCTGGGTCCCAATCAGTGCCGTAGTCGTTGATCGGATACTCCTGCCATAAATGGCGAGCCCTATCGATTCCTTCGTTCTCTAAAAACGCTCGCGCATTGCAAAACGGCCAGTCCTGCCACTTGGAAACATAACCATGTTTTACCGCATTGTGCAGGACATAAACGAAACTGGCCCAATAGTGCCGCTCGGACTTCATTCCGGTTTCTGCCGCATTGCACCAAACCTTGCGTCTGCGGCAGCTTTCCTCACCATTCCATTGGAACGATGTTCGCCCGTGCAAACGGCCCAATTGCAGCAAAAGATTCTTTACTTCAGTGGTTTCAACGAGCAGATGATAATGATTGGGCAACACCGTCCAACAATACACGTTGGTACATGAACCGTTGGCGGTTCCCAACAGCCAATGCTCGAACGCGGTCATTCGCACTATCGAATGACCGATGACGGGACGATGCTCGTAACAAGCGGCCGTGATCAAGTAGAGATTTGTTTCGCTCGTGTAATGTGGCGGGCTGTGCCAGGGGACCTGATGCTGTTGACGACATTGTAACACCTCGGCACGTTGTTCTGCCGACATTCGCCGCCAGCGATACATGCTCGATTTCGTCATCCAGCCGCTCCCGGAAATTGTGTTGAATCGTTTGTTGGAATTCGCCGTTGGAGTTCAGCCTTCAGGCTGCTTGCGCGCACCTTTTTGTGTTCGCAGTAAAAACGCGCTAAAGCGTGAACTCCAACGAATGCGTCCAGAAGTTGGAGTTCAGCCTTTAGGCTGCCTGCGCGGGGCTTTCTTCATGCAATGTTTGATTGTAGGTGAAAAACACGCTAAAGCGTGAACTCCAACGAATGCGTCCAGAAGTTGGAGTTCAGCCTTTAGGCTGCCTGCGCGCGGCTTTCTTCATGCAATGTTTGATTGTAGGCGAAAAACACGCTAAAGCGTGAACTCCAACGCTTGCGTACCGACGTTGGAGTTCAGCCTTTAGGCTGCCTGCGCGCATCTTTCTTCATGCAATGTTTGATTATACGCGACAAGCACGCTAAAGCGTGAACTCCAACCGAAACTCCAACGCCTGACTTGAAAAATAAAAAATTAATCCTCGATTCAGGAATTTTCTCGTCCGGTTTGATCGTTCTTCATCGCCCAGTGTCATAGCGATATCGCTCAGGCATCATCTAATAGAGGACCCAAATTGTGACAAGACCGTACAAACAACTCAGCTGTAAAACCAAATTGAACGCAGGAAAACTAGCTTTTTCTTGGTCCGGAACTCGCGCGTTGACACGAAGTAAAGATACCAAACGGGGTCAACCGCTGGTGGATTGCGTCTCGTCAGGCTTGGTCAGACGGTGGGGCACCATCGCAAAAACGATGAGACCGCAGAAATTTGTTGCGGGCATACTGGTCATCGCCATCGGCTCTTGGTGCTGCCTGACTGGAAGCGTCGCGCAAGGGCAATCGAGCTACAATTGGTCGCCACTCTTTTCGACTGGGAGCTCGTTTGGAGAAAGCTTCAATTGGAGCCCTAGCGGAGGCCCACCGGGCGAACTCGATACAGCCGTCTTCAACACCGGGACAAACTCGACCGCCACTTTCAATTACAGCCCCTTCAACGCTTCGTTGCAACATCAATCGGGCAATACTATTTTTCGACCTAGTGGCACGAATGCGACCTATTCGCTGACTGGGGCTTCGACGATTTCGGGGGGCTCTTTGACCATCAATCCCGATGGTATTTTCAAGTTGGACGTGCGATTTTCCGGGCTGACGTTATCGGGAAATTCCACTTTGTTTGTCAACGCTGGTGAAGTATCCAGCGTCGGTGCGATCCACGTAGGTAACGGTTCGGCTGGTAGTATACAGCTCAACGGATCAACCGCTAAGCTCACTAGTTCATTCCTAGGCCAAAACACGTTAGGAGGCTCTACCAATGGTGACGGGATATTGAGACTTTTCAACGGTGCCACTGGCTCGATGGCCGGATCGCTACGAATTGGGGGTGGCCCCAGCACATCGGGAATTCTTGAATTGTACTCGGGTAGTACATTTTCTTTTGGAAACGCTAACATTGGGGATGGCAACGTTGCAGGGCAACTGGGACTCATTTACGTAACCGGCAATGGTTCGACTGTGACACAAACGGGCAGTTCAACTTTGAACATAGGCAAAGCATCCAATGCCGTGGTTAGATCCACAGTTCAAGCCGACAGTGGTGGGACGTACAACACGGGAACAGGCTTGACTACGGTTAACGCCACCGGTGAAATTTTCGTGACTGGTGGAACATTTAATGCCAACGGCGATGTGAACGTCGACGGCGGTACGATTTCGCGCTCTAGCGGGAATTTCAATCTCGCCTCCGGTCGCACGCTCACGGCCAGTAACGATGCCCAAATCAATATGGGCGGCACAAACACTCTCTCAGGCGGTACCACCTGGAACATCAATAGCGGTGCCGAATTGTCCTCAACCGGTGCGATGCACATCGGCGTGGACAACGGAACGACGATGGTAACTGTCGACGGAGCCGGTTCAACTTTGAGCACTTCGGGAATTACTACTTCCAATTGGGGAGCCAATGGGCATTCGGCAAACGTAACTCTTCGCAATGGAGCGACCGCTACAATACAAAGAATCAATGTCGGAGCATCCAGTGGTTCAGGTACCGTCAACGTCGAAAGTGGCGCTAGCATGAACGTTGCGACGTTAAACATCGCAACATCGGGTACCGCGTCTACAGGCGTCGTCAACGTTGATGATGCGGCGATGGCTCAGTCGGGAGTTGGAACCACACTGACAATTGGACAAAATTCTGGTGGATCTGCGACGCTCAATGTTTTGAATAATGGTCTGTTTGAAACTCATACCAATCTGACAACGATCAACAAGACAGGGAGCGTCAGTATAGGAACTGGCAGTGCTTTCTTTGCAAGGAGCGATGTCAATGTCAACGGCGGCTCAATCAATAGTAGCAATGGAGGCGACTTCGTGCTGGCGGCGGGCAGAACTCTAAATGCTGGAGATGGTGCTGTGATTGATCTGGGTACCTCGGATTACGATTCCCTGAGTTCTGGAACCACGTGGAATATTCGGGACGGCAGCCAACTCAGAGCCACAAATGACCTTGCAATCGGAGCTTTCACGGGTTCGGCAACGTTGGTTGTCGACGGAGTCGGGTCGACCTTGAACACTGGTTCCTCATTTTCATCTTGGGGTTGGGGGGGGCACACAGCAGATATTTCGCTGACGAATGGCGCTTCAGGAAATGTTGGTAGCATCGCTTTAGGTAGTTCGACAGCGCCGGGAACCACTGGTTTGCTCTCGATTGAGAGTGGGGCAAGCATGACAGCCGGCCAAGTGACGGTCGCAAACACATTTGGGAATGCCGATCCATTAAGCCAAATAGGCAGCATTACCGTAACTGGGTCGAACTCACTTTTAACGCAGACCATCGGAAGCGGCTTGGTCCTGGGAAATGGGATTTCTGGAACGGCTACACTGAATTTACTTGAGGGCGGGACGTTTATTGCTGGATCTGCTGGAACCGTCGTTCACAACACCGGTACGATTAACATCGACGGCGGCTTTGCCAATTTGGGGCTGCTGGATAGACAGGGTGGCACGGTGAACTTTCACTCTGGCTCACTTTCTTATGGAGGCGATTTGACTGTCGGCAGCGGCGGTCTGCTCGGAAACGGGAATGTGACTCTGGAATCCAACCGGCAGTTGGCACTGACCGGGACAACGACCGTGAACTCCTTCCGCACACTCAAGCTCGATGGCGGCTCACTTTCCACCGGTGAACTTGCAATTCAACCCGGCGGCACGTTCGATTTCGTCAAGGGTGCGCTGGGAATCACCGGTGCGGGCGGACTCCAGGTTGGATCCAGTGGCGCGTTGGGTTCGACCTTGACTCTGGGCAATCAGCAAACACTCAACGTCGCTCATCACACCGAAGTGGGGAGCGATGGATTTGTGTCGATCGGCAACGGCGGTCGTCTACAATCCAACACGCTGGCGAATTATGGCGAAATCCTCCTGGCAGGAGCAAACGCCCGTGTCGCGACCTCGTCGGCGACCCTGACCAATCACGGATTGCTCTCCGGCGACGGACGGATTGAAGGAAGTTTCATTAACGCTTCCACCGGGCTTGTGAGCGTCGATGCAGGGAAGAAATTGACGTTTGACTCGACCGTGGAGAACCAGTTCGGCGGACGAATGACGGGCCGTGGCACATTGATCGCTCCTTCGCTCGAAAACTACGGCCAGATGCTGTATTCGGGGGGCTTCTCCGACCTTTACGCGCCGATCGTAAGTTTTGATGAATCGCAAATCATCGTCACTGGCGGAAGTACCGCCACGTTTTTCGAATCGTTGGAGGTCAAAGGGGGGGCCGAGTTAAGAGTGTCGTCCTCGTCCAACGCCGTATTCTTTGATCACGTTCAACTTCGCGATGGCGCCCTACTGACGGGAGACGGCAATGTCTTTTTCGAAGGTTCGCTGGGGATTGGAAACAGCCCCTCGCGCCAAGAGTTTTCGTTCAACGTGACGCTTGGCCCAACCAGCAACTTGTTGGTCGAGATCGCGGGGACAGATGCGTTCCTTCCCGAGTTCGATCAATTCATTTTCCATAAAGACCTGACTCTGCAACTAGGTGCCATGACGGTCGATCTGATTGGACTCAATGAAGGCGATCCAGCCTTTATGCCATCAGCTGGAGATAGTTTTCAGATCTTTGAAGTCCATGGCAATTGGACGGGGACTTTTGGACTGTTGGACTTGCCGAGTTTGTCTAGCGGGTTGCACTGGAACACTACGCAATTGTATTCGCACGGCACGCTGAGCGTGTTTACAGCGATTCCTGAACCCTCAAGCGGCCTGTTCTTGATGGTGGCGTTTGTTGCACTCGTCGGCAAAAGGCGTGTTCGAGTTGGGGTTTAGCCTTCAGGCTGTTCGCGCGAATTTGTTTACGAAGCGTTCATTATTTGTATCGGGAAGACACGCTAAAGCGTGAACTCCAACGGTTGATGAAAGACACGCTGAAGCGTGAACTCCAACGGTTGATGAAAGACACGCTGAAGCGTGAACTCCAACGGTTGATGCAAGACAAAGTCACGCGAGCGTTTCTCGCACTGTAGCGTTTTATTCAATACCTCAGTTAGAAAAGAGTTACGAACATTTACATTTCACTCGCCTTTGGCGATTTGACTCTGGCCGATACTGCGGAGACCTTTTTCGATTTCAAGAACCCGTTGTTAACGGCTGGCACTTTCGATTCCATCTTCAACGATGGAAGCGATACGGTGAGCTTTGATGGCGCTCTGACGCTTCGTTTCTTTGGCGGCGAGTACCTGCCTGGCACCGTCGATCTGTTTGCCAACTTCGCCAACTATGGCGGAGATTTCGACAGCTTGACGATTACCGGATTAACTCATGGCGAGCTGGTCACTTTCAATCCATCCAACGGCAGGCTGACCATTGGCGCCATTCCAGAACCGAGTGGATTGCTACTTCTGATATTGGCCACTGGATTGACATTCGCGTCGCGCCGTTTTAAAACGCGGGGCCGATCGAGATTTCCTTGAGATACAAGGTGACGGCGAGAAATCTTTTGCCGAGAAACACAATCCAAATCGGGAGAAGGCCAAATCCAATGTGCCTCGCCAACGCAACCCTGTCGCTCAGCCGTAAAAATGTTGTTCTATATGTGCACTGAGGCTGGGGGCGAGAATTTACCGCGTCCCAAACAAGCGCCCCGTGAGTTTCACCACAACGTGAAGGACCCAATTTGTGAAACGGGATCATGCACTAAACTCGCTTAGGGTCGTTTAGGATTTGGCAACAAAAAAAGGGGCCCTGCGGCCCCTCGTACTTTACGTACTATTGCTGTTCAAAGATCGACAATGCGACTCATACAGTCCTGCGACGCCTTGTAAACAGGCAGGTTGCCGCGCCGACCATGACCAGCGCTAAACTGCCAGGTTCCGGAATCACAACCAGCGACCGGATGGCGACCTCAAGTTCGCGCCCATTGCCATTTGGATCGGGAAAATTAGGCAGCGGCTCAATCTCGGTAAATACTCCGGTCGTCGTATCCCATGTTCCCCAAGAACCCGTTCCACCGCCGGTGTAAATCGCAGCATAGAGCAAATTGGTCGACGGATCAAAATCCATGCCTTGAGCAAAGTTTGCCGCAAGTCCGCTAAACCCAATAAAGGTTGCATCCCCATTTGTGCTATCGATTTGCCACAATGCATCATTGCTGATATCGTGAGCAAACATATTACCAAAGTTATCAATGGCAATATCGATGACTAGACCGATGGCCGCACCACCTGGAGTCAATCCAGTGAAATCACCGATTAATGTGGAAACACCCGATGAAAGATCGAGGTCAAACAGTTGTGTTGTGTGCGACAAAAAGGCACTTCCCGTAGTGGGATCAATCGACAGTCCGGTGGGACTGCCGGTAGCACCAAAGTCGCCTGTAATAATGGCATTAGGAGTGAATGCAGCCGTCGTCAAATTCACAGTGCCGATCGTGTTATTACTTGCCCCACCTAAATGGTTGACGGCAAAAAGTGTGCTGCCAGTCGCGTTAAAATCGAGTGCAAACGTTACCCAATCTAGTGGGCTCGGGCCAATCTGGGTATGGACCAATGGAACCGTTGGATCAAACGAAAACAGGTTGTTGCTTGCGGCAAACCGCAGGTCAAAAGCAAACACTTCACTCTGGGCTTGAACGTTGTTTGTCCAAGCGAATGCAAGAGATGCCGCTAACATAAACGCGGCGCAAAGATGTCGTTTCATAAAATCACCTCTCAGAAAGTAAATCAAGGAAGCAGGGACAATGGGACAATGTTAGGGACGCGTCGTAAGTCCCAGTGCAAATTCTCGAAACCGACCCAGCTAATCCAATGGATTGGCACACCTATTGAACTTTGCAAAACCTTATTGGCGTTACACCGTTCATTTCATTCGATGGTCGAAAATGTTGACAACTTAAACTGGTCGTTTCAACTAAATTCCAACAGGTCAGTCTAGTAATTGAGGTCCCAGTGTCAATCTCGCAAACATTAAAAATCTGACGATTATTCAAAATAGGGAGAATACACTGGGTCCGGATTTGCCGTATCATAGCAGGAGTTGAATGTTTAACGGGACCGTCAGAGTTCTAAATCCCGCGAAAGTACGAAGTTTTCGTAAAACAAGCCTTTCCGTGATTAAATGACCACACCAGTGTCCGCCGGTAGGTTGTTTCGAGTGAATCCTCGACGAAGTTGTCTGTCTGAACTGTAAGGCAAGATACCATTTGGTGGTCGAGTTCTTTATAGCGAAAATCGGCAGATTTTCATGCCAAGGGACCCATTTAGTGGAAGCAAGAGCTTTTGCCGAATAAAAAAAATCTCGCGCTCGTTATGGGCAATAAACCCAAGGACACTAATAGCCATGATTCGATCAGCGGCAAACCCGAACTCGGCTCGACGATCCACATGACGAGACGGTCCATTTAATCCTACGGCGCAAGGTATGTACGTCAGCCTTTCCAGGCTGACCCAATCCTCCCGGTTTGGCACAAATCAGGTAAACGGCGTCAGCCTGAAAAGGCTGGCCTACAGCTTTGCATCGCGCCGGCGCTGTAGGACTTAACGAGGGTCCAATTGGACGATCACTAACGCCTTTTCTCGGTTCACGGTTCCGGCTGTCGACGTTCTTTTACACTCGTCGAAATTCGGGTCTTATCGGATTCTATGCTGGAATCCAGAGTTTACAAAAAACCCCGGACCGAACGTGTCCTGGGTTCAGCGAAGTATAGATATATCACTACTTGAAATTGCAGGTACTTGGACTTAGGTTGAAGGTGCTCAAATGGAGTTCCTTTGGCGAATGCTCAGCCTCTAAAACGGAGTAAACCATGACGTCGACTCGAACAGAAACTAATGCGGACAATCCCTCCCCAGCAAGGACCAACAAAATGGCTAGAAAAGAAAAGTCTACTAAAACGATCGAGTCCAAATCGGACGTGAAAAAGAAGATAAGCCTGAATCCAGTTGAGATCATGCTCAATGAAAACGAACATCTAAAAACCGCGGTACAACAAATTGAAAAGCAATTTGGAGATGGAGCGATTATGGCACTGGGTACTGATGGCCATTCTCGGATTCGGGGAATTTCGACGGGTAGCCTGTCCATGGATATTGCCTTGGGAGGCCAAGGGTTACCCTGCGGTCGTATCATCGAGATTTTCGGACCGGAGTCGAGCGGCAAGACGACGATTGCATTGCATGCCATCGCGCAAGCTCAGAAGAACGGCGGTATCGCAGCGTTTATCGATGCCGAGCACGCGTTTGATCCGACTTGGGCCAAGAAACTGGGAGTTCAACTCGATACCCTGCTGGTAAGTCAACCGAGTAGTGGTGAAGAAGCGATGCAGATCTGCGAAATGTTGATCAAGTCCAATTCAGTCGATATCATCGTTATTGACTCCGTGGCTGCACTCGTGCCTCGCCAGGAACTGGAAGGCGAGATCGGCGATTCGCATATCGGATTACAGGCTCGCCTGATGAGTCAGTCGATGCGAAAACTAACTGGTGTCATCAGTAAGAGCAAGACCTGTACCGTCTTTATTAACCAGATTCGCGAGAAAATCGGTGTCATGTTTGGTAGCCCGGAAACAACACCGGGCGGTCGCGCGCTTAAATTCTACACATCTGTTCGCGTCGATGTTCGTCGCACCGGTGCACTCAAAGAAGGTGAAGAAGTTGTTGGACAGCGCGTCAAAGTGAAGATTGTCAAGAATAAAGTAGCCCCGCCATTCCGGATTGCTGAATTCGACATGATGCATACGAATGGCATCAGTTATGAAGGGGATATTCTGGACTTGGGTGTCGCCCACAAGATCGTGATGCGAAGTGGTGCCTGGTTCAAATATGGTTCAACTCATTTAGGTCAGGGGAAAGAGAAGGCTCGCAACTTCCTGCTTGAGAATCCTGATGTGACCGATGAAATCAAGGCAAAAATCATGAGTGCCGGTGGCTACATCGAGGAACTGCAAGGGGTTGGTGAAGCGGTTGCCGAATTGGAAGCCGAACCGGTTACGGCCGAATAAAATTAGCTACACGCAATCCGAATGAGCGAACGAGATGTCAGTGATGAGTAGGTTTCCTTGGCTCATGCCATGCATAAAGGTGTTGTTAGCCAGTTTTTTCATTTTGGCATTGAGTGTCAATGTCGTAAATCCGCAGGAAGTTCAATTCGGGCCTTGGCAAGTTTCTTTGGATGGGGGGCAAACGTTTCAAGGTGTCTCGGTGCCGGGAACGATTGAAGACCAGATCGATGTCAACTTCGACGGAGTCTCGATTTATCGAACATCGATTTCTCCTGCGCAACTTGATGGGGGACAACGCCTGCTCATTCGCTTCGCGGGCGCTGCAACGTTGGCGCGGGTTTATCTCGGCGATAAGAAACTTGGCGAGCACCTGGGGGCTTGGACACCGTTTACCTTCGACGCTACGGAAGCGGCCAAGCAACTTCCGAACGACCAGCCGTGGCCATTAACCGTGGAAGTCGATGAAAAGGTAGGCCACAATACGCAGGGGTTTTTACCGATCGTCACCCATCATTTCGGCGGATTGTGGCAACCGGTCAAGGCTTGGCTTACTGAATCGCCGCAATTTCTGATTGCCGATGCGGCTCACATACAGTGGTTAGAATCCGATCGCATACAGGTGGCGATACCTTTTTCCAGTCTCCCCGAAGCTGATTTCAACGGCCGTATTTCGATCCGGGAAAAGCCTTTAGTAAGGGGTCGATCAAGTCAAGATTGGCAGACTGCACAAATTATTTCAGCCAAGATTTTGCCAAACGACGGCGAGGTTCCATGGGTGATTGGTTCCCAGGAAAGTGGCTATGTTGAACGAGTATTCTCTGCCGATGTGCAACTACCGTTTGAGGCTGAACGCTGGTCGCCAAATCATCCAAAATTGTACGAAATTGCAGTCGAATTGCTTGACACTAACCCCGGCAAGAGCGGTGTTGGCGCGTCCCGTACCGCTGTAGCTGGACGTGTCTTGGACAACGTGATTGTGAACAGTGGCTGGTGCACGATCGTGACGGACGGCGATCGGTTTTTAATCAACGGAGATTCAATCATTCTCCGAGGAGTGCTCAATTGGGGTTATGCTCCGCCAAGTGTTGCACCGAGTCTCGACGAAGCGTGGATGCGGCGGGAGATTGAATTCGCTCAGCAGCGCGGGTTTAACATGATGAAGTTTTGCCTTTGGATCCCCCCCAAACGGTACTTGGAATTATGCGACGAGATGGGAATGCTGGCTTGGATCGAGTATCCAACTTGGCATCCGCGGTTGGACGGCAAACATCTTGAGGAATTGCGACGCGAGTACGCGGAGTTTTTCCAGTTTGATCGTAACCATCCCAGCGTTGTCCTGCGAAGTTTGACCTGTGAAACCGGGCCCAGTGCCGAACTGTCAGTGATTCAGGCTCTGTATGACTTGTGCAAAGCTTATGTACCCGGAGCCATCGTTGTCGACGACAGCAGTTGGATCTCCTGGAATCGAGTGTACGATTTTTTCGACGATCATCCCTACGGCAACAATCACACCTGGGTGCAAACGCTTGATCGACTGCGCAGCTACATCGCCGAACGGGAGACCAAGCCCCTGATGTTGGGCGAAGCGATCGCTGCGGATTCCTGGACGATTCCCACTCCAAAGATGTTGGAGTTCGCAAACAGCTCACCGGCACATGGTCCCTGGTTTGTTGCGGACAACCTCCGTTGGCAGGAATCGGTCGACGCATTGGCCAAACGTCGTTCGAGGAGCTTTGATCCGGCCTTATTGTTGCCGTTGTCAATTCGGTACGGGATGTTGATGCGCAAATACCAGATCGAGACTTATCGTCGTGAAGTTCAATATGGTGGATATGTCGTCAGTGTCATTCGTGACTTTCCAAAGGCGGCGATGGGGTTAATTGACTTTGAAGACCAGCCAAAAAATACTCCGGCCGATTGGAAGTTTCAAGGTGATACGATGTTGCTGCTTGTGACCGAGAGCGATCGTCGCAGTTTTTTTGCTAACGATCGAACGGAGTCGACGATTCATGTTGTTACGGCTGGAGATCCCGGCACGATTGAAAGAGGACGTCTACACGTCGAACTCCAGAAACCAGGATATGAACCTGTGGAGATTCGAATCTCGCAAGGGCCCCAGAAAGACGATGATTTTCGTGTGCGCTATACACTGGACTGGACGCTTCCTGATGTTTTGAAGCCGGAACGTTGGTTGATTCGAGCGACTTGGTTAACCGATGCCCGGCACGTTGATCAAGCACGGCAAGCGATTGATGAAAGAACCCGTGAGGTAACCAACGAATGGTCGATCTGGGTATTTCCTCGAATGACCGCCGCGTCTTTTTCGGGAGTATTGGTTCACGAGTCCGCGCGTGAACTGGCAACGTTACTTAAAATTCCCGATGATCGAGTCACCGATGACTATGAACTCGATCAGGTTGTTCTTACCCGTCGACTCGATTCCGCTCTGTTGGGTTTCCTTGAGCGTGGCGGGAAGATATGGATGATGCCAGATGGCAAAGAGGGGAGCCTTCCCGTATCCGAACATTGGTTTCTACGCGGTTCTTTGGCGACGTTGCGACCTGATGCCCACTGGATGTTACCCTTTCAATCCGACGCCAACGAAGCCAGTCCATTAGAAACCATGTTCAGTGAGTTGCAACATTTTGACCTGGCAGGGCCAGTCGTTCCTGAGATGGATCACTACCTGCATCGTACGGATCCCCTTCTCTTGTTATGGGACAATCACGATCGACGCGAGGTCAAAACGCACGGGCTTGTATTTCGAATGGGTGTCGGGGAGTCAGGCGAGTTGTTGGTCAGTACTTTAAAACTATGGGGAGATACTAATTCAGTTGGTCATTGGCTGGCGAATCAATGGAATGAAGAATTGCGTCAAAGATCGTACCCCACGGCCATCAATCGGATTGAGCGGATGGAGAACCTGGCTCTTTTAACGGCCGAACTGGAGAGGCAAGCGATCCCGCTCCACCAACGTCTTTGGCAATTTCGACCGGACCCGGATGAGGTCGGTCGGGCGCAAAGTTGGTTTGCGGTGGATTTTGACGACAATGCATGGGCACAAATTCGCGCCGACCGTCATTGGGAGGGGCAAGGTTATGCGGATCTTGACTATTGGGCTTGGTATCGAATTCAAGTCGAGATTTCAGATGAATGGTCGTCATCGACTACGTATTTGAATTTTACGGGAATCGACGACTATGCCGACATCTATGTCAATGGTGAAATTGTAGGTGCGGTTGGCGATATTGAAACGCGCGAAACGGCGTTTGATAAGAGAATCAGTTTGGATATTTCGCGATTTGTTCAGGCTGGTGAAACGATACAAATTGCCGTTGCCGTGTATGACTGGTTCGGTGCTGGTGGAATTTTTCGACCGGTCACACTATCGACCGAACCGCTGAGCGATTCGCCACCGATTCTCAGATAGCCCTCGCTTAATTGCACAGTACTTTACTTTTTTGCAGCGGTTCAAAAGGATCGGAACTCCAAATAAATTCTGTACGCGGTTGCCGGACACCGGTACGTCATGGTTACTTTTGCGCTTCGCCAGTCATGGGAACAAACGCGACGGGCGCGATCGTGGTTTTGCGGGTGGTACCGTCTGCGAGTTTTTCGATCAGAAGGAGCTCCTGATAGGTATCGCCGACAGGAATCACCATTTTTCCTCCCGGCGCAAGTTGTTCGACCAGGGGTTCCGGTACATGATCGGGTGCTGCGGCGACGATGATGATATCGAACGGTGCCTTGTCCACCCATCCCTGGTAGCCGTCACCATGACGGACCGCAACATTCCCGTAGTTGAGATCGCGGAGTCGTTGCGACGAAGCGTTGGCCAATGGTTCAACAATTTCAATACTGTAAACTTCTTTGACCAAGCCAGACAATACGGCTGCCTGATAACCACTTCCGGTTCCTATATCCAAAGCGCGGTGAGTTGGCTTGGGTTCGACCAATTCAGTCATCAAAGCCACAATATAGGGTTGGGAAATCGTCTGGCCATATCCGATGGGCAAAGGATTGTCATCATAGGCTTGCTGCTTATATTCCGGGTCGACGAACAGATGACGTGGCACTTGCTCAATACTGTTGAGCACACGTTGATCACGAATGCCGCGAGATCGCAAATCTAATTCAATCATCTTTTGCCTGGCCTGCTGGTGGACGGAGTCCTCAATTAAAGAATTACTGGAGTGTTTGTCAATGACCGAGTCATGTTCGGAGCGAGAGCTGTTCGCAATTGTTTCACCTTTCATCTCAGGGCCCCGTTGACTGACGTCTTCGGATTTTGTGCAGCCGATGGATGCCACGATGAGCCACAAAATGACCAAGTTCTTAAACATGGTGATGATCTCCATTTCAAAATCGAATTACGGAGGGCGTCAAATGAATTCCAGACATTGGACTGGATGCGGAAATGTTATTCGATAAAACAGGATTTGCTGACAGTTTCTCCAGCGGAAGTTCTTTGGTTGCCAATCCAAAGGTCAGCTAATCCTACAGCGCAAGGCATGTACGTCAGCCTTTCCAGGCTGACCCAATCCTCCCGGTTTGGCACAAACCAGGTAAACGGCGTCAGCCTGGAAAGGCTGGCCTACAGCTTTTCATCGAGCCGGCGTTGTAGGGCTAAGACACCTGACGGCAATTATACCGAATATTGCGGACTTGGGCACGTGCTACGGTCCATCGAACGTAATCGGAATCAGTATCGAAACCGATGATTCGCACGATATTTCTCGCGAACAAATGCGAAATTGTATCGATGGTTGGAGATCAATAAGCTGAAACCGCCAGAAGGATTTATTAGAGAAAAAAGTCCTCACTCAACAGGGAACTCGTGCGTCAGAACAGCGATCAATTCGAGTCAACCTCCAGACCAATTTGATAATCCAGATTATTCACCGCCATGTTTAACTTTGGACCAATACTCATCGAACCCACCCTCGTGGTGGAAGTCTGGGCTATTATCCAGATCATGACATTGAACGCAGAGTGATTCACGAGCTTCATCCAATGTCACTCGCAGTTCTCGGCGAAAAAGCTCAATTTCCTGCTCTGATGCGGACATTTCACCCATTTCGGCCATGACATGCTCGTAACCTGGTCCGTGGCAGTTCTCACAACCATTTCCATGAAGCAGTTCGTCCTTCAGTGACAAGTATCCAGACAAGTACGGATAATAGTGTTGTGGATTCCAGCCGGTCACATGGCAACTCAAACATTCCGGATCGAAGTGGCGCTGGACGAAGACTCGTTGCGTGGGTTCCGTCAAGTCAAGTGTCGCTCGCCAATGGGGTCCAATTTCATCCTCATCCATATCGATTCCATGTCGCCAGATTTCCCATTCTTCGTCATGGCAATCATAACAAGCTTCACTACCAATAAACCGTCGTCCCGATGGATGGGAGATCGGCTTGACACTCAAGCCGTCCAGTCCAAGGCCCTCCAGTTGTTTTTGATAGTCGATAAACACCTTGATGATCTCATCAGAGTCCTGGAACCGATCATCCATGGGAACTCGTTGATAACGGATTGGTGTCGAATCATTGGCAAAGAAACCTACAACTCCGACGTACATTCCCTTGGAGCCAACTTGAATCATCTGGGTAACGTGGTCATTGACCTGAATGCGCTCGGGAACGAGTGTCGGTTCACCGGCTCCGCCACAAGTTACTAACAAATCAAAATGCGGGAACTGCTTTGCGATTGCCTCGCTATTTTCCAGCGAAGTGAATGCAACCAGTACGGATGCGTCACAAGCCTCGGCGGCAATGACTGGAACGAGTCTGTTGAGAGCGGGCGTTACTGCGCTAACGGTCAAATCCGCTGACCGTATATTTTCGAGATGTTCGTCGCCCAGTACCATCGTGACAAAAATTCGCTTGCCAGCAACTTCAATGATCCGGTAGGGGGTGGTGAACTCGTTGGAATCAAGAAAAACAACGTTTGCGGAGACAAATGGATTGGTGATCCCTTGGCCATTGAGCATGTTTTGCAGGATATCCGTTGCTGGTAGCTTTAGATCATCAGGACCAAACCCGATCGCTTGGTAATTCATGATTTGACAAAGGGCTTCATAGGTTTTACCAAGTTTCAAACTGGGCTGAATTCCGAAACGCCGAATCTGGTTACCGGTGTCGATTGGGACAACAGGCCAGTTTTTTTGTTTTAATTCTTTCATGAATTGATGTCGTCGCATCAAGCCACCTTTTTGGTTTTCCAATCCCGTACAACCACAAGGTTCGATGTATCCGTGTTGCCGTCCCGATACAAACAGCACAAAATCGGGATTGGGCCAATCGACGAACAGATGCGGATCGGTTCGCTCAACCTGCCTGGCTTCATCGTCTTGATCTTGGGATTCAGGGCTGGCATCAGATCGATAACGAGGACCTTGGTTTCGTGCCGTATCGGCGGAGAGAAAACACTCCGCCAATTCGGAGATTCCGCCATGCGGTGAATGAGTCAGTTGCCCAAGCACTGCTAATGATAAACAACTGATGCACAACGGAAACCACCAATACTTCGCAATCATTGAAGTAGTCCATTCCATGAAATTGAGAGATCGATGCGAATGCCTATCCAGATTTCCAATTGCGGTTCGCCGACAAGCGAGGATATCGGAAAACTTCCCCAACCTGAAACATGGCAAGAAACCATTAAATCGCAGGTTCCTCAGCGATTGTCACCGAAACCACTGATGAAACGTCTAGATGCCTCTTCAGCATAATGATTTTGTTCGATCTGGTAAACTCCGAACTTTGCACATTCCGTAATGATTTTACGCAATTGCTATCGTCGCGAGGCGAAACGACTTGATCTGTTTCTATTCCGATGGACGAAACTCGTTCGAGGTCGCTGCTGGGTTTCGAGGCTCAAATGTTTCATCGACATTAAAATAAACCAATGCAAAAAGCACCCAACCACAGGCGATCCCCAGAATTAAGGATACGATCACAACACTCAAAAATTTCGGCATGATTTCTATTTTTGGTTTTAGATTAATCGAAGATGAACTTGGCACTTCAATGATGGTTGGACGATCCTTCATGGATCACCGGCACGTGCCCCTCCAGGCCCATCAAATGTTTAAACCGCAACTGCAACATCTCTTTTGCACTTAATTGATGTCGCCGTTGCAATACGAATTCCGGGTGTTGTTTCATTTTAACGAACATCTGCCAGTGGATGGCCACCAGTGATCGGATGACTCGCTTACCGTCGAACGACATGAAGTTAACGAGTTTCCCACCCTGTTCGAATTTTGGCTCGATTCGGGCAGTCAAGGATCGAATAAATCGAGCATATTCCACACCAGGATTTTTCGGATTGATACCTTCCAAATGGACGTTACAGTTTCTCGCGATCATGCGTGGTGCATACAGCATCAGATTATGGAATCCATTTCCCATTTCATCCATGAGTTGCACCAGAAAAAAAGCCTCGCCACAAGCCATTGCAGCTTCCTCAAATCCCGGCTTTTCGAAACCGAGGACATGCACCATGGCGAGCATCATTGATCCACCAATTCGCGATGCCATTTGCATCCATTGGTCGAATGCCTCAAATTTCTTGCAGCGGATCGCTAATTCGACTCCCGCCTGCACATCGAATAGATACTCGCGCGGAATTTCAAGCCGATTCACGGCGTCGACAATCGCAGGCAACTCCGGCAATCGAAAATTGTTACGCAATCCATCACGAACTTGATCACGCCATTCCTGCCATTCGTCTCGTCGAGCGATTGCCGAGACTTGCGAGTCCATCAGTTCAAGGGCTCGCGTCAAATAGGCCGTCAATGCAAAAACCTGGTCGCGTTGCTCCCGAGGCAGGTTGCCAACGACCCAACGATAGTCACGAAAATGTTTGCGAGTCAACTGATCGCATACATGATTGCTTTCGGACAGGGAAACAGGTTTTGATTGGATCGATTCGTTGGTGCCTGGCATTTCAATTTCTTCCTTCCTACGCGATGGCGACCTATTCTAACGATTTTTATCAAGCTTCGGTACTCCCGATGAGACCGATCTCGGCCCAATCAATTCATGGCGTCGAAGCTGCGGTCAGGTACGGATCACGTGCGAGGTTTTTGCCATGCAGCCACATGAGTGGTCAACTGAATTGTAGGTTCGGTCGATGGGTCTAGAGGAACTACGAATCGAAACCTACGTCGGCATTGCAGACCATCAGGAACTCTTCCGAAGTTGAGCATTGAATTGCATTGACAGCGAAACTCGCGACACAAACAATAAACACTGGATTCCGTTGCGTTGTTACCCCCCGTATCGGCTGACAACGAGTGGCGACTTACAAAAAATAGATTCACACGGTTTCGATCCAATTAACTCTCAAAAACAACACGTTACCTCGCCGGACTGCCTGCGGTCGACTATGATACGAGTTGGAGGAATTTATGAAAGTGCTTTTGGCCAGTCCGCGAGGATTTTGTGCGGGCGTTCATATGGCGATCGATAGCCTTGATCTTGCAATTCAAGCGTTCGGAACGCCAATCTACGTCTATCATGAGATCGTTCATAATCAATACGTTGTGCGTTCATTCACCAATCGTGGTGCAATCTTTGTCGATGATTTGGCGGAAGTTCCAATGGGGGCGAACTTGTTGTTTTCCGCTCATGGAATCTCCCCAGAAATTCGTGCAATCGCAAGACAGCGAAAACTCAATGCCATCGATGCCACTTGCCCACTGGTCACGAAGGTCCATCTCGAGGCGATCAAGTATGCCAAAGAAGGGTATACGATTTTTCTAATTGGTCACGATGGCCACGATGAAGTCATTGGCACGATGGGCGAAGCACCGGACGCAATGATTCTGGTCGAATCGGTCGAGGACGTCGATCGCCTGACCGTGCCGCTTGATTCCAGGGTTGCCTATCTGACTCAGACGACATTATCTGTCGATGACGCCAATCGAATTATTGAGCGATTGCGATCAAAATATCCGAGTCTTGTTAGTCCGCCAAAAGATGATATCTGTTATGCGACACAGAATCGGCAGGAAGCGGTTCGCAGTTTAGCGAAGGAAGCCGACATCTGTGTTGTGCTAGGAAGTCAAAACAGTTCCAATAGCCAACGATTGCGTGAACTTGCCAACGATGTCGGGATTCCAGCGTATCTTATCGATGGTCCTTTGGATCTGCGACCGGAATGGTTTGCTGACACGAAAACCGTACTCGTTACCGCTGGTGCCAGCGCACCGGAAACCGTCGTTCAACAATGCATCGAATGGTTGGAGCATCGTTACGACGCCGATGTTGAAGTGCGCGAGGTGAGAAGTGAGAGTGTCCAATTCCCTCTACCGAAAGTACTCCGAAATTTGGCGCAATCTTGATGGTGCTATTTTGTTTCGGCATCGGGTTGTGGTTATGGATGGTCAAGTGCATACCTGAAACGACTGGTGTTGGAATAAGCTCGCAATTCGCATCTACCATGCGAACTCGGCGATGTTAAGAAATACCCCATTCGCCGGTAGCACCTTTTCGGTGACGATACGAACCCGCCGCGAAAAAATGTTTTCAGGTTGAGTGAACAATGAAGTTGCGTAGAATCATGAATGAAACACGCTGTTTGTATTTAGCCACTTGTCTGTTCGCCAACCGTTTGTGCATGGCTTTTCGACTTAGACGAAGAAAGAGTTTTTATGTTAGATCGAAATCTGCTGAAGTTGACTGCGATGATCGCTTGCGTGTTACTTTGCGGTTGCCAACGAACGGCAAATGATACCGATCAAAGCCAGGCTGTGCCATCCACGTCACGCGATCACGCGATTGAAGCTCCCCAGTCCAGCAAGCCCGCATCACAAGCTTCGGATTCCGATGAAATTGAGGACAGCATAACAAAGCGTCCACCTGATTCCGCGCCAACGGGCGGTGAAAGCGAATCGTCCGCTCAGAATTCAATCATCTTGCAACAACCGAAAAATGTCCGCGACGCAACTGCATTTGAAGGGCGGGATGAGGGCCGTCCACAATTGCAAGACTCAGAGCTCAAAAAAGATGGTGTCGAGCTCGATGGTGATGATGAAATGGATTCCCTGGACGATTATAGCGAAGACGATTACGTCGAAGATCGGCTCGTACGTGATTCTGTGCTGCCTCCGATTGACGAGTCGTGGATACGGCTTTCACAAGACGAAGAGATTTGGGTGGACATGAAAAGTAAACATGTCGTCGTTGGCGGACGGATTTGTTTGCGTCGCGGTATATTGGAGATGTTCGCCTGTCCTGCCTTTCTGAAAGAGCATGAGTCGGTTGTAGCGGTCAACTCGTCGGCTTTCAACGTCCATGCGGCACTGCTGGCTGTTGGAGCCGTCGTAGGCTCGCCTGTCAGCTACGATCCAGAGTATGTTCCAGCCTCCGGCACAAAAATTCGTATCGATGTCACCTGGTTGGAAGACGGCCAACCGAAGACGGTCGATGCCAAGTCGATGGTCCTTAATTCAATTTCGCGAAAAGCGCTTCATATCGATTGGGTTTTCGGTGGGAGTATTACCCAGGAAGATCCTAACACAGGTGAAACGCTTTACGGTGGTGATGCAGGAATGCTCGTATGCGTCTCTAACTTTACCATCGCGACAATGGATCTGCCGATCGAAAGCAGCGATATGGAAGGGAATTGGATGTTTGAGGCGTTCACTGACAATATCCCTGCCAGAGGCACGCGCGTGTTATTGACGCTCAAACCGGACTTGTCAGCAGAAGAACCGTCGAAAGAAGTTGACGCAACTGTGATTCCCGTTGATGATTCGCCCCGTGATCATTCTGCCGGAAGTCGAGAAAACGAATAACATTTCCAACAGTCTGTTTACGAACCGGGACCAGCGTTATCGTCGCTTGACTCAATTGTCGCAAAAATCCGAGCGAGCGGGTGAAAAGCAGCAGGGTTTTACTATTTTTTCCAAGTGAAATGTCGCCAAATTTCACTTTTTTGATCGATGTGCTAAGATTTAGGTGAACAGCGTATTGTAAACGACTGTCATTGATTCGATGCGGGTTCCGGTTGATGCAATTGAGCTTGCCTCTGAATGCATCTTGTTCTGAACCCCCCAACTCTCGTAACTTGAACTAAACCACAAAGGAGCGACACCTTACCTGTGTACGATCGCGCAAAACCGCACTCGATCCAGAATGAAATCGCCATCGTCGTGCGAGTCATTCTTCCCGACCATCCGCTTGAATTCGACCCGTTGGCTGAGATCACGGGCTTGGCTGAGACGTCGGGAGCTCTGGTGTTGGGTTCGATGACGCAACGACGTGAGAAGCCGGACACCACGACTTATCTCGGTAAGGGGAAGGTCGAAGAACTTGCTCGACTGGTTGAATTTCACGCTGCCGATGTCGTCTTATTTGATAACGACCTGTCACCCGGTCAACGGCGAAATCTGGAAAAGGAGTTGAAGGTCAAAGTACTCGATCGGACCGAGTTGATTCTGGACATTTTTGCCACGCATGCGAAAACCTACGAGGCGCGACTCGCCGTCGAGTTGGCACAACTTGAATACTCGCTCCCCCGGCTCAAGCGAATGTGGACCCACTTGTCCCGTATTAAAATGGGGGTTGGGATGCGCGGTCCTGGTGAAAAACAATTGGAAACCGACCGCCGACTCGTCGAGAAGCGAATCAGCGACCTAAAGCAAGAGCTCAAACAGGTTGAATTGCGAAAGCAGCGAACCGTATCATCCCGCCGCGGTTTTATGACCGTTTCGATCGTTGGCTATACCAACGCAGGCAAGAGCACATTGATGAATCTGCTGACCAACGCCGACGTGTTGGCCGAAGACAAGCTCTTTGCGACGCTCGACACCCGAACTCGACGCTGGCAGTTGCCGAGTTGGGGACCGGTTCTACTTAGTGATACCGTCGGTTTTATTCGAGATCTTCCGCATAATTTAATCGCCAGTTTTCGAGCCACCTTGGAAGAGACACGCAAAGCAGACTTGTTGTTGCATGTTGCCGACGCCAGTAACGAAGCGGTGATTGAACAGATCGGCGCCGTGTACGGCGTTTTACGCGAACTCGAGATCGATGAAAAGGACACCCTGTTAATTCTCAACAAAGTCGATCACCCAGACGCGCAAAAGCACCTTGAACGGTTACAAAGTCGCTATCCACACGCGATTAAGGTTAGTGCCAAAACCGGGCTCGGAATGGAGCGATTGGCGGTGGCCGTAAGCGATGCGCTCAGCAGGGCATTCCGCAATGTGGACATTGTGACGGATGTTGGCAATGGTCGCCTGATGGCTTACTTGGCGGAACATGGTGAAGTCCTGTCGACTCGTTACGAAGCTGATCGAGCGATTGTGCATTGTCGAATTCCTCAGAAATACTTGGGGCGAATCCTCGCTGAGGAAATCGTGGTTCATGACCGGGATCAGGATGAATCACCTGCGACATCTGATGAGCAGCGTTCGCGTCTTGCGCCCGATATAAAACCGGCTTCTATTCACCAAGCGATGGATGATGTCGCCTGATGGCCCGCCGTGATTTGGATAACAAACGCATCATCATCACCGGTGCCTCATCAGGTATCGGATTTGAATTGGCCAATCAACTTGCCAATGTCACGAGTCGGCTCCTATTGACCGCGCGTCGTGAGGATCGACTTCAAGATTTAGCCAATGCCCTACGGGACAATTCATCCAACGTGCAATCAGCGACGAGCAGCGACGAGGAAAATGCCAACCAATACCTGGTTGTACCTGGCGATATCTGTGATCCCGCTTGTCGCTTAAAAGTGATCGAGACGGCCGTTCACGCTTGGGGAGGCATCGATGTGTTGATCAACAATGCGGGTGTCGGTGCGATCGGCGCATACGTCCACGCACAGGCGGAAAGACTTCGAAAAGTGATGGAAGTCAACTTTTTTGCTCCGGCCGAGTTGACTCGAATGGCGATCCCTTACATGCATGCAGAGAACCGACCGTTGATTGTCAATGTCAGCAGCGTGCTTGGCCATCGCGCGGTGCCACTCAAAAGTGAATACTGCGCCAGCAAATTCGCGTTGCACGGATTCTCCGATGCATTGCGAGCGGAGTTGGTCGAGTCCGGGATCGATGTATTATTGGTCAGCCCGAGTACAACCGACAGTGAATTTTTTGACTCGGTGTTGGAGAATTCGACAGGCAAGCCTTGGAAGCTCTCGCAGGCCCAGTCGCCCACCCACGTCGCCCGCAAGACCATCGCAGCGATGAAAAACGGCCGGAATGAAATCATCCTTTCATGGTCGGGCTGGGGACTAGTTTGGCTGGATCGATTGTTCCCGACCTTGGCGAATCGAATCGTCGCCAGGTTCACGAATTGAAGTATTCCTCCCGCCGCTTGTGCTGCTCAAGCGCAATGGCAGGTTGGGCTGCGATTAAACGTGCGTTCACTTCGATTTTTCTGAGTGACTTGCCACCATGTGCGGCACAGGTTGGCACATCACCCGTCCAGGACCTCCATCGCGGCCTCATGTAGCCTCCGCCAACATTGTTGGATCAGCGACATCGATCACTTTTTCTGCACTCAGACGGTAATCCGGGCGCAAGGTGTTCACATATTGAGTCCCCGGGCCTGGCCCGCACTAAGAATGGAGCGAAGCACTGAGGCACCTGAGGCTGAGAACAGCCAGCCGAGAGCGCTGCATTTGAGAACGACGGTACCCCAAAAAACGATTTGAAAAGACTTCACCTATCGCTGGACGATAATCGATGCCCGCGTGCAAGATGGCAGAAACAAGCTAGAATAGATCGGATTCCGGCGTTGGCTCGCGGAGGTTGATACAGATCTTTCAAGATAATTATCCGAAACCCAACGTTTGTGAAGTCCAGTACCAATGCCGACGAGAACAAGTGCGGAGCCCGCTTGTTTCAGCAATATCCAAGCCCTTTTTAATGACAACGAATCGCATGAGTGAAACTAGAAGTGAGGCCGAGGAGCCTGAGGATATCAATGCGGTGATTGCCGCGCGCCGCGCTAAACTTAAAAATATCGTTGCGTTAGGCATCGACCCGTGGGGTGGGCGGTTTGACAACCGCAGTTGGATTAGCGATATCCGGGCTCGGGAAGATGAGATCAAGTTCCAAACCACCGATGGCCAGTTGATTGACGGTCCTCAGTTTTATGACGGTTTCGATTTACGAGCTTGGAAGCAAGAACATGGGGGTGGCGAGTTAGTCGGTCCGCAAGTTCGCGCGGCCGGACGCATTGTCCTACATCGCGATACTGGGAAGCTTCAATTCATCGATTTACAGGATTGGACTGGCACGATCCAGCTTTTTATTGGAAAGAACCAGGTTGGTGAAGAGAACTGGCAACTGGTCCAAAATCTCGATCTCGGTGATCTGATCGGCGTCGATGGTGAATTGAAGATGACGATGCGAGGTGAACTGTCGATCTTTGCCGAGAAGATTCATTTCTTAACCAAGACCATCGAACCCCCTCCAGCAAAGCATGTCGGGCTCGTCGACCCTGAACTTCGGCAACGCCTTCGTTATATCGATCTGGCTTACAATTCGGAATCACGCGAACGGTTTTTGAATCGCACCAAGATCGTGCAGTCGATCCGTAACACATTAGACCAGCATCAATTTGTGGAAATCGAAGGCCCCACGCTTCATACCATTGCCGGGGGCGCCGCCGCGAGGCCTTTTGAGACATTTCATAATGCCTTGGGCATGGACCTGTTCATGCGAATTGCTTTGGAGTTACATTTAAAGCGACTGATGGTCGGTGGACTTGAGCGAGTCTACGAACTTGGACGCGTTTACCGAAATGAGGGTATCAGTCCGCGACACAATCCGGAATTCACGATGCTGGAGGTCTATCAGGCCTATGGAAATTATGAATCGATGATGGACTTGACCGAGGCCGTGATCGCCAACGCTAGCAAAGCCATCGGATTGGGAACGCTGGTAACGTGGGGTGAACAGAAGCTTGATTTATCGCCTCCGTTTGAAAGACGTCCATACAATGATTTGCTAGCCGAGCATACCGGCGTTGACCCATTAGACGAAGGCGCAGTAAAAGATTATGCCAAGTCAATTGGATTGGAGGTTGATGCCAAGCATGCTGACGTGATCAAAAACGAGATTTTCGAAGCCAAAGTCGAAGATGCGTTGCTCGGTCCCCTGTTTGTCATCGACTATCCCGCGAGTATTTGCCCGTTGACCAAGCGAAAGGCGAATGACCCGACGATTGCCGAGCGGTTTGAATTGTTCGTATGCGGTGTCGAATTAGCTAACGCATATACGGAACTGAACGATCCCGATTTGCAACAGCGACTGTTCGAAACCCAATTGGCTGGGCTTTCAACGGAAGACTCGATGGCCAGAATGGATCTCGATTTTGTTCGAGCGTTGCGAAATGGAATGCCGCCCGCAGGAGGATTGGGAATCGGCATTGATCGGTTGGTGATGTTGTTGACGGATTCGCAATCGATTCGCGATGTGATTTTATTTCCGCTGATGCGATCAGAATCGACAAAGAGTTAAACTTGGCGGGCCGTCAGAGCGACGGGCCGACCTCCCCTTTTCCACAGAAAATCAAGGATGATTGATGTATAAACTACTGCTTTCCTGGCGGTACCTACGGACCCGATTTATTGCATTGGCCTCGGTGGTCAGCGTGACTTTGGGTGTAGCGACGTTGATTGTCGTGAATAGTGTGATGGCTGGCTTCATCACCGAAATGCATGCACGACTGCATGGTATCCTGTCCGATGTAGAAATCGCAGCTCCTGGGTTGGGAGTCATCTATCATCCGGAGTATCACATCCACGAGATCAAGCAAGTTCTAGGTGACGATCTTGAGCAATTGACGGCGGTGGTGCGAGTTCCAGCCTTGATGCACTTCGAGGTGAATGGTTTCCCAATGACACAGCAGATCTTGCTCATTGGCATCGACGATCAATCGTTTGGACAAGTCACCGATTTTCACCCCTTCTTGATGAATACAAATCATCGAAAAAAGCTCAGTTTTGAGCTGCAAGCGGATGGCTATGATGAGTCGTTGGGCGTGTGCGGCTGGGAACATCGCAGGATGATTGCAGCGTGGAACGAAGAGGCCAATCTGCAGTACGAGAGGTTGGTGCAAATGAATCGGCAATCCGCTCCAGTGCCTCAAGATTTGACGGGCGTGATCGAGCTTCCCAAGTTGCCCCAAGTGATCAAAACCATTGACGAGTTTGACGAAATCAATGCCTCAACGGCAGGCGCACCCCCCATGCGAGATGCCTTTGATCGACATTTGCCTGGTCCGACCATCGATCAAATCTTCGACGCGCGGCGCGATCAGCATACCGGAATCGTCTTGGGAATCGCAATTTCCAGCCGAAAGTACAAAGACCCTGAAACGGGTGAAAATATGGAATCGTTTATGATTCGACCGGGGGACGATGTTTACATCACATTGCCAACGGCCGGCGCTAACCCCAATGCCGTTCGTGAAAATTGCACGGTGGTGGATTTTTATAGTTCGAAAATGCACGAATACGACAGCACGTTTGCGTTCATGCCGTTGTCTAAAATGCAGAGGCTTCGTGGCATGATTCAACCGGAAACTGGAATGACGAGCGTTTCTGCGATTCAGATCAAGTTGAAACCGGGTACAAAACTGGATGTTGCACGCGACAAATTGCAAGCCAGGTTTCCACCCTTCGAAACCGGTTATGTCATTCAGACTTGGCAGGATACGCAACGTCCATTGTTGAGCGCTGTCAATTTGGAGTTAACGATTCTCAACATTTTATTGTTCCTGATCATCGCCGTCGCAGGCTTTGGAATTTTGGCAACGTTTTACATGATCGTCGTCGAGAAGACCAAAGATATTGGAATCCTTAAATCACTCGGTGCTCCCAGTGGTGGAGTGATGTCAATATTTCTTACCTATGGCCTTTCCTTGGGTACGGTAGGAACCGGCGTTGGAATCGTATTGGGACTCCTGTTTGTACTTTACATTAACGACATTGCCACCCTCCTTGGCTATTTGTCAGGCCGGGAAATCTTTGATCCGACCATCTATTACTTTGACAGTATCCCGACGATTGTGAACCCATGGATGGTCGTCGGAGTTGCAATTGGGGCGATGTTAATCGCCGTGTTGGCGAGCGTGCTGCCCGCATTACGAGCGGCGCGGATGCACCCCGTCAAAGCTCTGCGGTACGAGTAATCCCGTTGTAAGTCATCGCGTTATCATTTTCAAAATGTTAAAAGATTGGAATACTACATGAACGAGGCGCACGTCCGGATCATGAATACTTCGCGAGAGTCTGATATTCGCAGACATCCACTTCGTGTCAACCATCCGTCGATTCTCACCACGGTTGATTTGCACAAAAGTTTCTATAAAGGAAAGATCGAAATTCCGGTGTTGCGCGGTGTCGATCTCTCATTGCCGGAGAAAAAGATAATCTCAATTGTTGGGCAAAGCGGTTCGGGGAAAAGCACTTTATTGCATCTGCTGGGTACTCTGGACGAGCCCGATCGAGGCGAGATTTGGTTTCGAGATAAGCGCATTGATAACGCACCGCGAAGAGAACGCGATAAATTGAGAAACCAGAAAATAGGGATGATTTTCCAGTTTTACCATCTGCTTCCAGAATTGACGACATTGGAAAACGTCCTGGTGCCTCGTATGATCGAACAAGGTGTTTTCGGGTATTTCAGAAAACGATCCAAATTTATCGCACGAGCCAAGGAGATACTGGAACTGGTCGGATTGTCCCATCGCATTCAGCATCGCCCCAATCAGCTTTCTGGAGGCGAAATGCAACGGACGGCAATTGCACGCGCTCTTATCAGTTGTCCGATGTTGCTGTTAGCCGACGAGCCAACGGGTAATCTCGATCGCAAAAATGGTGACGAAGTGATGAAGACGTTGATTCGATTGAATCGTGAAGAAGGGATCACCGTGGTCATCGTCACGCATGACGAATCAGTTGCTTGTCGTGCCGATCGAATTGTCCGACTCGAGGAGGGCAAAGTTGTCGAGATCGAGCCTGGTGAACTTGCAGAAACCGATTAACGTTTTGGACCTGCGCAGGTCAGTGACGATCAAACTCGAACGAGAGCCCCGCTGGCACGCATCGAATGGTCACAACGATTACCAAGGCCACGTCCAAGGATTGATCTCCTCAAAAATTCGGGGTCGGGGGGCGGTAATGCTCTGGATCAATCGTTTTGAACCAATCGATCGTCTTCTGCAACCCTTCAAGCAGCGGCACGTTTGGTTCCCAATTCAAATGCTTTTTGGCCAATGTTATGTCGGGTTGGCGTCGAGTCGGATCGTCTGCCGGAAGGTCTTTGTACACCAGTTTTGAGGATGATCCAACGAGTTCGACGGTTAGTTCGGCGAGTTGTTTGATGGTGTATTCACCGGGGTTACCCAGGTTAATCGGGAAATGGAGCGATTCGTCCGAGTTCATCAAACGGATAAAGCCCTCGACCAAATCGTCTCGATAACAAAATGATCGAGTTTGTGAGCCATCGCCAAAAATCGTGATCTCTTCATCGGCGAGAGCTTGACGTATGAAGTTCGAGACAACTCGCCCGTCAAACGGATGCATGCGCGGCCCATAAGTGTTGAAGATCCGAGCGATGCGGATGTCCGTACGATTCATACGATGGTAGTCCATAAACAAGGTTTCTGCCGCCCGTTTACCTTCATCGTAACAAGCTCGAGGTCCGATCGGATTGACATTGCCTCGATACGATTCGCGTTGCGGATGCTCTTCGGGATCACCATAGACTTCACTGGTCGATGCCTGCATGATTCGTGCATGGCAGCGTTTTGCCATTCCCAATAGATTGATGGCCCCCGTCACACTAGTCTTCATCGTCTTGATCGGATTATACTGATAGTGTCCAGGGGCAGCCGGGCAAGCCAGGTTGTAAATCTGGTCCACTTCCAACCAGACGGGATGGATGACATCATGCCGAATGAGTTCAAAATTTGTGTGATCGAGCAAGTGAGTTACATTGCTTTTTTGGCTGGTAAAAAAATTGTCGAGGCAAATGACATCGTGCCCTTGATCGACCAGCCGTTCGCATAGATGCGAACCTAAAAACCCTGCTCCACCGGTGACGAGTATTCGTTTGATGTTTGACATTGTTTGAAAGGTCCCCGGGAATTACTTAAGCTTGTCGAATGGGCACGGTGAATTGGCTTTTGGAAAAGGACAATTTTGTCGGCGTTAGCCTGTAGAGTAAATAAACAATATAATCAGGTTCGGCATCATCAGCTAGGTTCGCCACATCAATTAACATTGATCAACTGATAAACCTGGCAAACTTGCGTTTCGGAAAATCCTCAATGTTACCATCAGTAAATTAATTGGAAATCAAGATGAATTCAAATCAACGCTTGAAGAAGCACCAACATTTTCGTCGTCTCCGTTCGTCCCTTTTCGTTAAATCAGCGTGCATGGTCATTGGCGCGTTGTGGTTTTCGGGATATTCCAATCACCTGATTTCCCAGGATGAGTCATTCTCCGCCAAGGATCCAAAGCAATTGAGGATCGCATTTTTAGCAGGACGCCCCAGCCACGGCTACGGCTCGCACGAACATTATGCCGGCTGCATGCTTTTGGCAAAGACATTACAAAGTGCATTTCCCGGAATCGATTGCACGGTCTTTAAACATCAATGGCCGGAGGAAGACTTGAGTCGTTTTGATGCAATCGTCATGTATAGCGACGGTGGAAATGGACATCCAGTCAACCGAAATTTAGAAACTGTTCAGGCGCTGGTCGAGAAACAGATCGGGATCGTGTGCATTCACTATGCTGTCGAAGTTCCCAAAGGTGAATCAGGCGATTTTTTTCTAAACTGGATTGGCGGCTATTTTGAAACCGATTGGTCGGTGACTCCGCACTGGACCGCGAAATTTACAGAAATCCCCGAACACCCAATCGGAAATGGCGTGCAACCCTTCGCAATCAATGACGAGTGGTATTACCATATGCGTTTTCGAGACAACATGGACGGAATAACACCCATTCTGACCGCTATTCCGCCCAAAGACACCTTAAGCCGCCCCGATGGACCGCATAGCGGCAACCCTTATGTTAGAAGCAAGGCTGGCGAGCCTCAGCACGTGGCTTGGGCGATGCAGCGCGACGATGGCGGTCGAGGTTTTGGCTTTACCGGAGGTCATTTCCATTGGAACTGGGGGAATAAAAATTTTCAAAAGATTGTGGCAAATGCCATCATCTGGTCAGCGGGTGGAGCGGTTCCAGAATCGGGAGTTGCGCCTCTCAAACTGGGGCTTGACGAATTGAAGGAGCACCAGGATTACGATGAACCCAACAGTTTGGATGTTGATGGAATTAAACGACGGATTGAAGACAACCACCCAGGTAAGCCAAATCCTGAATAGAACATCCAACTGCCGGACGCTGCGAAGAAAGTCGACTGGGTCCGTACACCTGGGGATCGTGTCGCGCCTTGATGGCGTTACTCAAAACCTTCAGTTCTTCTTTGGATTAGATTGGACCGTCAAGAACAATGGAATGTTACTTGAGCAAACTCCATAGTTCTAAGGCTTCGGGATTAAATTTTTCAACGGATGGAAATTGCAGCAACCAATTTGGTGTAATTCGAGCGTTCACCCCGCGCCCGGTCGTTGCATGTTTCGATGGAATCGGAAGTGCTTGCGGATTTGGAGTCACATGCTGTTCGATCGCAATGCAATCTTAAAGCGAGGCAGACGTTGTGCTCCCGAATGGTGCAGATTTTGAATGAACCGGGAACTTTCGATTGGGTAAGGTGAAGCCAAACGAATCCGATTGATGGGGCGCAAGATCAAGTCGCACCGTTTCTCGCGCGAGGAGGAATTCCAAAAAAAAAGCCCGGAATGCCAATGGCAGATTCCGGACTAGTCCCCCCCTGGGTAATTGCAAGGCAACTGCAATTTCCCTTTGTGTTGATCTTGTCAACATGGATTGGTATCGGCGATCTCAGTTGTGGAACTTTGGGAATTGTTTCGAATTCAGCTTGACAATAGCTGCTAGCGTGCTTCGTGCCACGAATGTTCTGATTTCGACAATAGTTTGCTTGAATCGCTTAATAAACTGCGTTGACTATTCCGATTTTAAGGATAACTCCGTATACCGCTTTTCGCAGCTTTTGCGAGGAAGTATCGCGCCAACCAGAATCGATTTTTGAAAGTTCACTAATTCCGTGTTCCAAACTCGCTCGACATCATGGCTCGCGATTGTACCGACACTTCTCTTCCCGTTGGTGATGGGGTTGGGCGTCTATTTTGTGTTGGTCGGTGCAATTGAAAAGGGATTGATCGACGATGAGTTGATTCGAAGGTACATCGTTGGACATTCGGTTTCCAAGGTAACGACCGCGATGTTTCTGGTGGGTCTCGTTTCGCTACTATTGGTCGGAGCTGATGTTCTAGATCAATTTATTTCTCTTAGAAGAGTCACTTTGCATGAGAAGCGAGGACGGATTCGCCGGCATTGGTTTGGCATGCGACGGAGTAGCGAGCATACAGCCATAGCGCCCGAGCCGAGTAATTCGAGTCCAAATGAACCGTCGATTCCGGTCGACATCGGTGCCATCCCCATCGAGCAGCGAATTTCCCGTCTCCAGGAACGGCTGCTGGGCATCCCAAGGCGAATGCAACGTTCGTATTTATGGAAGCGGTTTCAGGCGGCACTGGGTTACGTCAAACAACATCATTCGGCGGGCGGTTTGGATGACGAACTAAAGTACCTTTCAGACAATGACGCAAACCAGAAATTTGAGCGATACTCACTCGTTCGGATTTTGATCTGGGCCACACCGATGTTGGGATTTTTGGGGACGGTACTGGGGATCTCTGAAGCGCTTGGCGGCATTGCGGTTGGTCCTGAAAACGATTTCCAAAGCATGATGGCCGGGCTTCAATCAAGCCTGTACATTGCCTTTGATACCACCGCTTTGGCATTAACCTTTTCAATTATCTTGATGTTTTGCCAGTTTGTGGCGGATCGTTTTGAGTCGCAATTGTTGATTGCTGTCGATGAACATGCTCGAACCCAGTTGAATCAGTTTTTTACGATTGAGCTTGAAAAGGAAGACGGACACTTGCGAGCGATTCGCCAAATGGGAGAGACATTAGTCGCATCCACGGAACGACTCGTAACCAAACAATGCTCGCTTTGGAATCACTCGATCCTGGCAGCACAGGCTTCCTGGGTGGAGTCGCTGGACGCTGCCAAGCATGTTGTGCAGGTGGAATTGTCGAACGCAATCAACAACTCAACGAGCAAATTGGCTTTGGAACTCTCAAACTCGATTTCCAAGGCAGACAAAACACTTGAACAACGAATTCATCAGTGGCATACATCGCTTTCCGATTTGACCCGTCAGATTTCCCGACAACATGAGAAACTTGCCAAGGACGTTGGATCAATTGACCACCTGACCAACTCATTTACTGAGTTGCGGAATCTACAGGAAAACCTGCTTTCATTTTTGAGTTCGCTTCCGGCTTCAAGTTCGTTGCAAGAGACTTCAACAGATCTAGCATCGGCCATCCGACTGCTGGAATTTCGAATCGAACAATCGCTGCCAAGCGCCAAGCACACCGGCACGACAGATCAGATTCGAGTCTTTTCAGAGTCGACGGAAGACGCCGAGTATGACTCCGTAAACTCAGGGGACGAACCGGTTGCGCAAATGATTTCTGCGCATGACAAGTTTAACGAAGAAGAGGTTCAGGTGATCGACAACTCAGCCATTAACACTGATGTAACACCGATGACGCGACGTTTAGCAGACCTCCAGCGTGCAACTCGCGCCCGTGCCGAGAATCCTGGCTCAGCTCAAGCCCAAACTGAAACTGATCACAAGCGTGCCGCATGATCAACCGTGGACGTATTGATACGACCGCTGTATCACTTTTTCCATTCTTGGCGGTATTGATCTGCACAATGGGTGTGTTGATCGTGTTGCTTGTTCTCGCAGTTAAAGCCGCTGATCATCCGGATGGTAGCCAGTCAGATGTCCTACAACGGTCCGCCGAAAAAGCTATTGCCTTGGAGGCAGCATTGCTCGATGAGACGTTGAGAATTGACGGTCTCCTTGGCTTGCGTCCTGATTTGCAGCATCGACTCTCTCAGGCTCGAGACGAACGGGGCTACCTCGAAAACGAGATTCGACAATTGCAAAACGAACTTCGGGTCATGCGCCAAAGTAATGCGCGCTCGGAGCAGAAGATTTCGGCGCATCTCTCGATCAAAGAACTCGACGTGGAAATCAAAAATGTCGAGAGCCAAATTTCTGAATTGAAAACCAAAACGGATGCGCTGCGGACAACACGCGACAATAACCAAACCAGGTTCTCGATCGTTCCTTACAAAGGGAACTCCGGAACTGCTCGTCGACCCATTTACATCGAATGCACCAAGCAGGGGTTATTCATTCAACCTGGGGCAATCCAATTGACGGAACGAGATTTTACATTCCCTGTCCTGCCGGGGAATCCGTTAGACGCGTGCCTGCTGGCCATACGCCAGTATCAGCGCCGTAATCAACTGGAAAGCGACAGCGGTCAAGCCTATCCATTATTGGTCATTCGCCCCGGCGGCGAAAGTTATTTTGCGTTAGCCCGACGCGGAATGAAAAGCTGGGATGATGAGTTTGGATATGAGTTGGTCGAATCAGACAAAACGCTTGACTTTGGTGCCGTCGACCCAGCCTTGATTGCAGAGTTGAATCGGGTGATTGACGAGTCGCTGAGAAAACAGGAACGGTTAGTGGCGGTCATGGAATCTCGAGGACAGGTTTTTCAATCACCCGGAATCAATCGGGAGCGCGGAGACAACGGAAGACCAGGCCAGAATAGTTCGTCGGCTTCAGCCGACGAAGGTTGGGTAAGTGGCCGGAGTCAATCGACCGGAAGTGACTTTAATGAGGCGGTTTTTGGGAATGATCAACAGGATCGGTCGCAAGGTAATCGATCGGATCGTGATTCGGGGATTGCATTTGACCAATCTTTCATTGACCAACATTTCGCAACAAGCCAGTTCGAGAAGGATGGAACTAAGTCAAAAAGCCCGCATTCAGAGAATCTTGTTAGTTCAAGTGGGGGGCGTGGCGCTGAGGGTGAGCTTGATTCACGGATGCAGAGCAGCTCGGTCGCCGGTGACACACTTCAATTGAACATCGGTCAGCCTCCGAATCCGTCGGCATCGCAGTCAAATGCAACCGCCCAGGAGCCCCATCGGTCCCATCGAGGTGACCAATGGGCGCTGCCGGCATCAACGGCAAATGCGATCGCCTATCGCCGCCCGATTCAAGTGTTGTGTTACCCAGATCGATTTGTTATCGAAGATGGTAACAACTCCAACCATAATGCCATTACGGTGAGCATCGATCGTTCGGTCGATGACTCGTTGGAACATTTTGTGCACTCGATCTGGTCTGTCATTGAACACTGGGGAATCGCTGGACCAGGAGGTTATTGGAAACCGGTATTGAGGATCAATTTAAAGGCGGGGGGCGAGGCGAACTATCGACGTCTTGCAAAACTTTTGAGTAACAGCGGGTTGGAAATGGAAACGTCGAATTAACGGCCAGTTGAACTGAAACGCTGCGCTTTTGGAATCGATCACGATGTCAAACTATCGAAAAATGCAACGTCGTCGAGGACAGCGCTCGCCGTCAAGCGAGACACCTGGCAACGATGCGTTCCTGGATATTGTCGCCAACCTTGTCGGGATTTTGATTATTTTGGTGGTTGTCGTCGGCGCCCACGCAGGCTCTTCACTGGGTTTGGCAATGCCGGTTGCTCTCTCTTCCGAGCCGGTCGACCTGGATTCCCTGGAACGGCGATTGGCAAGTGCCCGTCTAAATTCCGTTAGTTTGCTCGACGATATTCACAGCATGGAAGGCAATATTTCCGATCAATCCAAATTCTCAGACCATCTACGATTCGAGCGACAACGATTGCTAATGGAAATCCAACAACTTGAAAATGTCCGGGCGACGAACGAGCTGGAATTGGAGCAAAACGAGATCGAACATCTTCAACTGGACCGGCAATTCGCCGCCCTATCTCAGGAACTTAACCGTGCGAAGGCCGAGTATCAAACGATTGAGCTCGAGCAAAAGGCGCAGGCCGAGACCATTGTACATTATCCAACACCGCTTGCAAAAACGGTGTTTAACGATGAAGTGCATGTGAGAATCCTGCAGGGTCGAATCGCTTTTGTTCCGGTGGATGCTCTGGTCGATAGAATGCGCGGCGAGTGGAAACTGAAGGCCGAGAAATTGAAGTCGTCCAATCAAACGGTGGAAACGGTCGGTCCAATCCAGAACTTTCGATTGCAATATACACTTGAAGCCGAAGAACTACAGACGGCAACTCAAATCGGGATTGTCAGCGAGCGGAAAGTTGCGTTTCGTCGCTTCGTACTAATGCCGATTGCGGAAAATATCGGTGAGCGTGTAGACGATGCCCTACAACCCAATTCCAGATTATTGAGCGAATTGAGCCGGTTGCAACCCGATAAAACGACCGTTTCAATTTGGGTTTACCCCGATAGTTACCCCGAATTCAATCGGGTCAAATCGTATTTACAACAGGTCGGATTTCAGACTGCGGTTTGGCCGCTTCCTGAAGGAAGACTCATCTCAGGCGGGCCAGATGGATACCGCTCTTCGGCTCAATAGTTGTTTGAGGCATGTCCAAATTTTGCAGAAATTCAATCTGCAGGGCTGTTCTTTTGCTTTGCTGTGATTAGATTATTTTGATGTACGCAAGTTGCTTCTCAGAGATGGAAAGACCTCGATCAGCCGGTCGATGCATTCTTCAATAGGATCAAGCACGCAATGCGTCATTTATCGTGTCGCCTGGCAAAATGACATGTCCAAGAAACGAAAACTTAATTTCAATCGAACCCAGCGACGTAGCCCAACGATGCGAAATATCTCGAGGATCGAGACGATTTCGTCAGCGGGGAATTTCAATTGTGGATGGCAGGTGCGACTGCAGCGACGCGGACAAAGGTTTGATCGGTACTTCGCCGATAACGCTCATAATGGTAAACGAGCTGCTTTAGCAGCCGCCAAGGAGTATCGCGATCACTTGCTGGAAATTTCCCGAAACTATACCGTCAAGGAGCTCGCACAGCACCCATCGTCACGGAATACTTCTGGGGTTGTCGGAGTTCGTCCGGCAGTCCAAATCGAGTACCGTGGAGGCTATGAGTTCACTTACCATTTTTGGGTCGCGCAATGGACGGATGCAGAAGGCCGACGACGGACTCGCAGTTTTTCCTGCGACAAATATGGAGACGATGAAGCCTTTCGCTTGGCCATGCAGGCTAGAAACCGTGGAGTCGCTGAAACGTTGACTTCAATGTAATGTTTCGACGTATTGTCAATTCAATGATCGAGTCAGAACAGTTATTTTTTCTCGATTCCCAAGCTTCCGGCACCGTCATAGAAGCTGAGACCGTTCCGCAGGGTTTGTCTAACCTGTTGATCCATCCTACCGTTGTACTCAACACATCAAGTATTCCATGAGTTTCACCTACCCATTCGCCAGACCCTCGGTTGCCGTGGACTGTGTTGTGTTCACCTATCTCGAGCCGCAGTTGAAAGTCCTATTGATCGAGCGGCGTTCGGATCCGTTTAAGGGATGTTGGGCTTTGCCCGGAGGCTTTGTCGATATTGACGAATCGACGGATATGGCCGCCGGTCGCGAGCTCTCCGAGGAGACTGGACTGACAATGATAAACCTTAGACAAGTCCAGGCTTTTAGTGAAGTCGATCGCGATCCGCGAGATCGCGTAATTTCGGTGGCATATTTTGGTTTTGTATCGTCTGCCGACTCAACGGTTCAACCCGGCTCAGATGCAATGAGGGCGGAATGGTTCAATGTTAAGCAACTCCCGGAACTAGCATTTGACCACGCTCGCATCCTGCAAACCGCGTTGCGAAAAATTCGTGAGTTACTTCAACTGCATCCCGTCGGATTCGAGTTCCTTGAAGATGTTTTTACGTTAACGCAATTACGAATCCTCTATCAAACGATCCTGGGTCGCGAGCATGCGCAGGAGGATTTCAACCAACGAATGCAGGGTTTGAATTTTCTCGATAAAGCGATTGGAGAATCGGACGTTAGCAATGTTTCTGCGGATCGTCGGTATCGGGTTAACCAACAACGACTCGAACAACTACAATCCATTGGGATTGGATATTGGATTTGAAGACGTTTTCAGTTTTGTAGTGATCCTTGGAAATTGAAACGTCGCCCACCGACGGAGGTTAACCCAGATTGGCAAAATCCTGTGTGACGCTAGGTTCAGGCCAACATACGCAAATCGATCGAGGAAACCCGGCCCCGCGCTACCACCCTAAAGAACCCAACCGGCCAATCAATTCAAGATACCGATGGTCAGGTTGCGAGTCGGTCAAATTACAATTGCTCTTCCGGTGGTCGATCGACGATGTGGTCTTAAAAATTCAGCTTGGGACCTTGTTTAATACCAAACGGTTTCGTTAATAAATGTTAATCTTGAAAACCTTGCGTATTCATGGCCCTACGATACTTGATGATTGGCGGCGAATCACCTTAAAATCACATAATTCGCAGAAACAGAAGGAGTCACAATTGTCGCAACTAATTAAGGGTAAGGTTCAGTCGGTTGGTCAAACGGGTGACCTGATCACGGACATTACGAACGATCAAATCGTCGATGCTCCGAATGATGACTCGGTTACGGTTAGCTTTGGTCCGCATCATACTCTGGGTATCTACGAATCCAATCATCAGCAGCCAGACTCGACTCTGTTGGCAATCCGTGGTTCCAGTGGCAACTTGGAACTGACGATTGTCGGGATCAGTTTGAGTGAAATGCTCGGCGTTGGGCCGGGAGAGGAAGTTGAGGTTAAGTGGTAATTTTATGGGTCAAGCCATACTTCAAACGCGTGAATGAAAAAGAAAGTCCACGTTTTCAGAAACTCGAAATTGGCCATCCCCGCAATGAAACGGGTAACGCCTGGTTTAAGCCTTCAATCATGTCTGACTAATGAAGAAGTCAACGTATACGAAAAAAAATCAAATCCCGTAACATGGATTGACGTTGAAAAATGCAACTGATTTATTCGTGAGTTGTCACGAGGTCCGTGCCCCCGAACATGGTTGTGATCAGTGGTATGATGATTGCGTACATCGATAATGTGATCAGCGCGACACCCACCAGATTCATCACGAATCCAGCTTTGCACATCTGCGGAATTGTGATGTAGCCAGATCCAAACACAATCGCATTGGGGGGAGTCGCAACCGGCATCATGAATGCACAGCTTGCCGCAATTGTTGCCGGGAAAATCAGATACTCAGGTGACAATCCGATTCCCGGTGCCAATCCTGCGAGCAAGGGCACGAGTGTCGCGGTTGTTGCAGTATTGCTCGTCAATTCTGTTAGAAAGATGACCAGCATTGTCACGGCAAGCACGATTACCAGCGTGGGAACGCCTTGCAATCCGATGACCAGCGAACTGAAAAACTCTGCGACTCCGTTTTGCCTCACAGCAGCTGCCAAACTTAATCCACCGCCAAATAAAATCAGGATTCCCCAAGGTAGCTTAACTGCAGTAGGCCAATCCATGGCAAATGTCATCTTACGCAGGTCGACTGGAATCACGAATAAGCTCAAAGCTGCGAACATCGCAATTCCAGAATCCGACAGTCCAGAAAATGGAGATAAGCCGGCGATTTCAATTTTTTAAAGTCCGATTCGACTAACCCACATCACAACGGTAATGCAAAAGACGAAGAGCGTGATTCATTCTCCCCTTTGCATGGGGCCCAACTTTTTCAGCTGTTCCCGAATCAATTGTTTACCCCCCGCAATCCGGCCGATCCTGATCGGATATAGGACCCAAGTGATCAATACCCATGCCAACGGCAAAAATATCACGACCAGCGGCATTGCGATCAACATCCATTGGGCAAACGACAAATGCACACCATAGGCATCTTTGATAAATCGGACCAGAATTCCATTTGGGGGTGAGCCAATGATTGTGGAAATCCCACCGATCGACGCGGCGTAAGCAATCCCCAACATCAACGACAGTGCAAAGTTCCGTCCATAACCGTCCTGTTCAGGAAGTTGACCTGTTTCGGTCAGTGACCGACCCGCATGTTGCTTGAAAACCAAATCAATCACGCTGATCGCAATCGGTAGCATCATCGCGGCGGTTGCGGTGTTCGAAACCCAGGCGCTTAACACCGCTGTAACGACCATAAATCCGCCGATCATGTTGGCTGGCTTCGTTCCGACGAAGCTCAAGGTGACCAATGCAATTCGTCGATCAAGCCCCCACCGTTGCATCGCCAGAGCCAAAAATGAATCCACCCATGAACAGAAAAATGATATCGGAACCGTAGGGCGCGGCGGTTTTATCGATCGTTGAAATTCCGCAGAACGGAAAGATCACAAGTGGCAGCAATGCCGTCGCGGCAATGTCAATCGCTTCTGTCAGCCACCAAATCGCCATCCAAACCATGCCGGCCAAGGTTGCCCGACCGGCATGGGTGAATTCGACCAGATTTCCATCGATTGCTCCGTAGTTCTGCGGAAGCAAAAAATACAACGAGCATGCCGCCAAGGGGCCCGCCAGCAATCCTGTCAAACGGGATTTTTTGCGTGAGTTTGAACTGTGATCGTTTAAGTTCATGTCCGTCGTCTTTAGCGGTTCCCAAAATCAAAAAAACCCGTGGAGGTTGCAAACCAAGGAGTAGGAGTCTCTGGCGACGCAGGACGACCTTCTGACATTTTTTTCGTTTCACTGCCAAACGAAATGCACCATGAAACAATAGGTCTTCGCAGTCGTTGCATTTTAAAATTACAATCTGATGATTCTAATTTACGCCGATGCGACGTTGATGGTAAGTAGAAGTCGGTCGGATCCCATGCT